>JANXBD010000050.1 GCA_025057635.1 Thermoflexus sp.
GGCATCTACCCGTCGATCAACACGGAGGCGGTCGTCGCGATGCGCCCGGATCTGATCCTGGCCCCTGGCGTCATCAGCCCGGAACAGGTGAAGGCGCTGGAGGATCTGGGGCTGGTGGTGTTCCATCAGCGCACGCCGAAAGACATCGAGGAGATCTTTGAACAGATCCGCATGGTCGGGCGATTGACGGGGAACGCAGAGCAGGCGGAAAAGGTGGTGGCCGATCTACAAGCCCGCCTCGCCGCGATTGAGGGAAAGGTCCGTCAGGCAGCGACCCGCCCCAAAGTCTTTTACGAGCTCGACGCCACCGAGCCCAACAAGCCCTGGACCGCCGGGCCGGGTTCGTTCATTGACCAGCTGATCACCCGGGCCGGCGGGCAGAACATCGGGGCCAGCCTCTCCAGCGAGTGGGCGCAGATCAGCCTGGAGGAGCTGATCCGCCAGGACCCCGATCTCATCATCCTGGGCACTGCCGATTACGGGGAGACGCCGGAGAAGGTGAAGCAACGTCCCGGATGGGGCCGCCTGCGGGCGGTGCGGGAGGGGCGGATTTACCCGATCGATGCCGACCTGATCTCCCGGCCCGGTCCGCGGATCGTGGACGGACTAGAGGCGCTGGCACGGATCATCCACCCGGAGCTGTTCCCGCAATCGGCATTGAAACGCCTGGCAGCCGTTCCGCTGGAGCACTGGGTGCTGGTCCGGTAGGCGAAGCAAAGAGCAAAGGGAAGGGCGGGGGCGTTGCCCTTGGCAGCTCCCCCCGCCCAAGCAGAAG
This sequence comes from Thermoflexus sp., assembly GCA_025057635.1. Lineage (GTDB taxonomy): Bacteria > Chloroflexota > Anaerolineae > Thermoflexales > Thermoflexaceae > Thermoflexus. The sequence continues at coordinate 776 of JANXBD010000050.1, forward strand.
GTTTTCCTCGATCTATCAGGATCGCCTGTCTCCGGGGAGAAGTGAAATGGCTTTGCTGCGAGCGCTTCCCTCCACTTCTCGCTTCGCCCGCACGGTCCGGATTGGATTTTGGGCTGGCTTGGGCGCGTTTCTCGGGATCAGTTTGATCATGGGCGTGATCCTGGGAACGGTCTCAATTCCCCTCTCGGAGCTGGTACGGATCCTCTTGGGGGAGGCTCGGGATCCGGCGCTGATGGCGATCGTATGGGAGGTGCGCTTGCCCCGCGTGCTGCTTATGGCCCTGGCAGGCGCGGCGCTCGCAGGAGCCGGTGCTGTCTACCAGGGCCTGTTTCGGAATCCCTTGGCGGATCCTTATCTTATCGGAGTAGCGGCGGGCGCTAATCTGGGCGCGCTGACCGCTATCGTCCTGAACCTGTCGACCACCCTCCCAGGGCTCTTCACCCTCCCGATCGCAGCGTTTTTGGGCGGATCGGTCACTGTGGGGCTAGTGTATCGCCTGGCGCGAATCGGGGGAGCTGTTCCTCTAACAATGTTGTTGCTGGCTGGGATCGTTGTCGGCACGATCCTGAATGCGATCAGCCTGGGTCTGCTGATGATTATGGTCTGGAAGGTGGCCCCGCACCGGGCCTGGATCTGGATGCTGGGGGGCTATGCGCTAGGAGGCTGGCCTGCCTTCTTCGGTGCCCTTCCCTATGTGACGATCGGCCTAAGCCTCCTGCTCCTGTTGGGGCGCCCGTTGGATGTTTTGCAGTTTGGGGAAGAGCAGGCACTGCAATTAGGCCTGCCTGTAGAACGGGTCAAGCGGCTGGCCATTGGAGCAGCCACCCTGACCACCGCTGGCGCGGTAGCCTTCACGGGAATCATCGGTTTCGTTGGGCTGATCATCCCCCATCTGGCCCGGCTGCTGATTGGGCCTCGCTACCCTCGTGTGATTCCTGCCTCGATCTTGCTCGGCGCTTCCATGCTCACCCTCGCCGATCTCCTCTCTCGCATTCTTCTCCCACCCCAGGAGATCCCCCTGACCATTCTCACTGCCTTCCTGGGCGGTCCCTTTTTCCTATATCTTCTGATGCACACCCGCCGGGGAGCCTTCCTCTAAGTGGTTTGGCTCCTCAGGCGAAAATGCCCCGCCTAGTATGCGTTACACGAAGGGATCAGCTGCCTGGCTTCCTCAGCTTTCCGAACCCCGAGCCTATAACTCGGATCGAAGCCTGAGATATTGTTTGTTTCCCGGTTCGAAGGACCGGCCTATGCGCCATCGGTTGGTAGGATCCCTACGGCGCGTGGTGGTAGAATTTCATAAGAGAAGATGAGTGACGCGGAGATAGTTTACTGGGCATCGAACAGTTCATGGGTCCGGGGATAGATCTTGAGATCACTGGAGGAACTGGCGATGCGCCAGATAGAACCAGAATGGATTACGGTGGTGGAAGGGCCGACTCCAGAATTTCAGCCGGCTCGGGAGATCTGGGCGTTTTCGATCTGTGAGGGGCCGACCACGCAGCCGGTGGCGGTCTGTCAGATGCGCACCTTCAATGGCGGTAAGATGCGAGAGCGATGTCGCCGCGCATGGGAGGAAGGGCGGCCAGTCCAGCTGGACTTTCCAGCACCCTCCGGAGAGCGCCGGTGGGCCGATGTGATCGCTGTGCGAGTCGAACATTGGCCAGAAGGCGATGTGCTCGTCCTCTGGGTGCGCCGCCCTCGCCCAATGGAGCACCCGGAGAACGCGTAGACTAGGTGTTCGAGCGGGGGTTTCGATGCGCTCGGCAAGCTCGGCGTTCTTCGGTGGACACATGGGCTTTTACGCTCCCCGTATTCTGATGATAGGACGCGGATGCTAGACTCTATAGAGGAGGGAACTTGCTTGGTGATCCAGGATCTGGAGAGATTTATTGAGGCCCACACTCGCCAAGTAGAGCCGCTGGTCATCGCTCAGTCAGAGGCCTATTGGCGCTTCACCACAACGGGCCGGAGAGAAGATGGAGAGGAGTATGCCCGGCTGACGGCGGCCCTGCGAAGGGTCTACGCCGATCGCCAGGCCTTCGCCCGGCTTCGTCAGTTGATGGAGGCGGTTGGCCTTCTGAAGGACGGCACCTTCATTCCGAACCCCGAGGTTCCTCCCCTCCTCGCCCGCCAGGTCTGCATCCTCTACGACGATTTCCGCGGCCTCCAGATCGACCCTCCACTCATCGATGCGATCACGGACCTGGAGAAGGAGGTCGAGGGCACTTTCAATACCTTCCGGGCCACCCTGCGCGGAAAACTGGTCACGGACAACCAGATCCGCCAGATCCTGCGGACTTCCACGGATATGGCGTTGCGTCAAGAGGCCTGGGAGGCCAGCAAGCAGATCGGCGCCCAGGTGGCCGAACGGCTGCTCCGCCTGGTCGATCTCCGGAACCAGGGGGCCCGCCAGGTGGGCTTCGATAACTTCTACACGATGAGCCTGGCTTTGGCCGAACAGGACGAGGGGGAACTGTTCCGCATGCTGAGCCAGCTGGACCAGCTCACCCGCCCCCTGTTCGCCGCCTACAAGGCCGAGCTCGACGCCGAGCTGGCCCATCGCTTCGGGATCGATCCTCAGGAGCTGCGACCCTGGCATTACAGCGATCCCTTCTTCCAGGAGCCTCCGGAGATCGGCGATCCCCTCAGCCGCCTCTTCGAGGGCCGGGATCCCATCGCCCTCTCCCGCGCCTTCTATGCCGCCATCGGGCTGGACATCGAGGACATCCTGGCGCGGAGCGATCTTTACGAACGGGAAGGAAAGCAACAGCACGCTTACTGCATCCACATCGACCGCAAAGGGGATGTGCGGATCCTGGCCAACCTCCAGCCCGATGCCTACTGGACGGAGACCATGCTCCACGAGCTCGGGCACGCGGTTTACGATCAATACATCGATCGCAACCTCCCCTTCCTTTTGCGAACACCGGCTCACATCCTCTCCACCGAGGCCATCGCCGTGCTGATGGGCCGCCTGATCTACCATCCGGCCTGGTTGAGGCGCTATTTAGGCTTAGACGAGGAAGCCCTGAGAGGGGCGCTCCCTCAGGCCCTCCAGCGCAACCGGGCCAAGCTGCTGATCTTCACCCGATGGACGCTGGTGATGGCCCACTTCGAGCGGGCCCTGTATCAGAACCCCCGCCAGGATCTCAACCGCCTGTGGTGGGATCTGGTAGAGGAATTCCAGATGGTCCGCCGTCCTCCGGGACGGGATGCTCCCGACTGGGCGGCGAAGATTCACCTTAGCACGGCCCCCGTGTATTATCACAACTATCTGCTGGGGGAACTGGCCGCCTCCCAACTGCTGATGACGCTGCGGGCTCGCATCGGGGAAGACGAAACCTGGGTCGCCTCCCCGGAAACCGGGGCGTTCCTGATCCAGCGCTATTTCCGGCCCGGTCGGTCTGTGGATTGGAACACCCTGATGGTCTTCGCAACCGGATATCCTCTCTCGCCCGAGCCGTTCGCTCGGGATCTTCATGCTTAAGCTCGAGGGTCGATATGTCAATCCTCTACCCGAATGTAGGTTGAGTCGTGCCCTTCCCGTGAAGAGGGGCTCTGGGATGAAGAAAGCTGCCGCCTGCAGTGTTAGGGATTTTTAGGGGCACAGAGAACGCTAATTCTAGCCCGGCCTTTAGGCTCTTGGGGGGATAAGCCGGCTGAGAGGTAAGGGACGCAGTGCGAATCCCCCCTGATTGAGAAGAGGGAATCCACTCCAGTGCTCGTCGATGGGAGTAGGTTGGGCTCTTTGTTCGTTTGGCTGATCTGCGCAGGCGGATGGATGGCCAAGGGGGGTCTGTCCGCCTGTAAATCAGACAACCATCTCAAGAGGCGGAATGGCCTCCGGGATCCCATGGCTTCAGGTGCTCACGGGCATCGGCATCGCCGGGATCGTCCTCGCGCTGATCCTTGCCTTGCGGGCATGGCGGGAAGCACACCTTGCTCGGTATTTGATCCTTCGCCGCAGCGCCAGCCGCCGCGCCCGCCGGTGGCTCTGGATCGCAGCGGGATTGGCCCTGGGCACGAGCGCCTTGAATGGGATCCTTCGCTCCGGATTGCAGCTGCCTTTTGAGAACGCTTTGCCCCCATGGGCCAGGGGGTTTTCTCCTCCCACAACGCTCACCCCTTCCCCGATGCTCCCCCCAACGGTTACCCCCATTATAGAGATCTCACCAACCCTCCTGCCCACGCCGCATCCAACCGCCTCGCCGGCGCCCTCGCCCTTGCCTTCCCCCTCGCCGACGATGCCGCCCTATCCGCCCACGTTGTTGACGCCGATCCCTCAGGCGGTGCCCGCGCCGCCGAACGCCCGGTTCTTCGACTTGGCGCTCACCGACGCCTGCGATGAGCGAGGGCGTCCGATCCAAATCCCCTCGCCGTCGCTGACGGTGTTTCCGACCCGCACGATCCGGATCTGTGGTCGGTTCCAGGTGGAGAACATGCCGGCGGGCGCCGCGTGGACCGTCGCCTGGTATCGAGATGAGACCCTAGAGGCTAGCAGCACTCTGCTGTGGAGTGGGGCGCCGGGAGATTCAGGATATATTTACAACACCCGAGCCGAAGGCTTTCCACCCGGCCGTTGGGAGGTTCGCCTCTACATCGAGGATCGCCTTCAAGTCCGTGTGTCGTTTGAGGTTCGGTAGGGAGGCTTGTGGAACCTCTTATGCTAGCATGTAGTTCGTGCATGGCCTTCTATTCGCGTAGAGGAACCAGCTGATGCGCAGACGGATCTGAGAGGATACTCATTAGTGAGGGAGCAATATCGAGGGGAAACTGAAAAGGGTGGAAGAGGGTGTTGAGGTGATGAGGAGTTGCTGTCGGAAGCGAATAACGAGTCCAGGATGTTGAGCGATGAGTCTTCTGATGGTTTGGGAACGGGCAAAGACACCGTTTGATCGGCTTATCGAGATGGATTTGCCATCGCGCGGGATCCGATTCGGCTGGTTGATCTGAATTAGGAGTCGAAAGATGCGCCATCATTGTGCCTCGGCTGGATTTTTAGCACGCTGACAAGCCTTACTTCAGACGCGGCAGACTGGGCCACGAATGCGTCCAGCGCTTGAGTTCTTGACGTAATCTTTTGATCTCGAATGCCCGTTTCGCCTCTCCGATTGCTTCCCATAATCCTTCCGCAAGGCCAGCTCAATCGCCGTGCTATAGATATGCCTTGGGCGCCACCATCCCCTTAGGTCGCCCCGCCGCAAGGTTCCCCAGCGCGGTATTCACTGCTCGACTTTCTCCCACAGGTCGCATGTGATCCACTTCCGCTCCCGATACGGTCCTTAGAAGGGCCAGTCCCTGCACCATCAGCACCCTCATCCCATTGGCTGCAATCATAATCAGGAACCCTAGTGAGAGAGAGTTCCGCGGTGATCTTCCGATGACCGATAGCGGAGGCCCTAAGTCTGCCTTAGCGAGGATGGAAAGGACGACCGCGGGCAGCATCCCTTGAAAGAAGGCGGCGACAAACAACCGTCATGGCTTCTTCGCCATAGCAGTCCAGCTATCAGACGAAGAATGAATACACCGGAACAGGCAAGCACGAGGCAAGAAAGGCGATGGCTGATCGTATTTCTGCTTCGATTGCATCTCGCAGGCCTCAGGTGATCATAGGATGGCCGAAGGGAATCGAAGCGCCCTGAAAGCCCCGGAGCGGAGGGGAAACACCAAAATCGGAGAAATTGACGGCAAGAGGAGACCGTTTACCTTACCGGCATTCAGTGGCTATGTAGGGAACATCCAACGGCACCAGCGCCGCTCCAAGGCATCCACCAGCAGGTAGAGGACAAGACCCAGAGCGCTCATCAGGATAATCCCCGCATACATCGCAGGGTAGTTGAAGAAGGTGCTGGCCTGGATGTAGATGTAATACCCTAACCCGTAACGGGTGGCGAGCAGCTCGCTGAGATACAGCACGGCGACAGCTGTGCCGATGCTCTGCCGCACCGCAGTTAGAATGGCCGGGAGGGAGGCTGGGAGATAAACGAAGCGGAACAGCGCCCGCCGCCCCGCTCCTAAGCTCCGCACTGAAAGTAGCAACTCTGGCCGTAACCCAGCCGCTGCGTCTCGCACCAGCACCAGGATCTGGAAGAACAGGATCAGAAAGATCAGCAGGATTTTGGCTAAATCTCCCACGCCGAAAAACAAAATTAGAATAGGCACTAGCACGACCTTGGGGATCGGATAAAGGATATATAGAAAAGGAGAAATCAGCCCGTGCAGCCGGGGGCTGAGACCCAAGACGAGCCCGAGCGGAGCTGCTGTGGCGATGGAGAGAGCGATGCTAATCATCACCCGTCCGGCGCTGGCTAAGAAGTGCAATGCTAAATCGCCTGGCAACTCCCGCACCAGCGCTGCCCCAACTGTCATCGGCGTGGGAAGAATCGGGCGTCGAACGATCTCAGCGATCACATGCCAGAGGATCAACAAGATCCCGGCTGCAAGCAATACCTCAGCGCGTCGCGACATGGATTTTCTTCCTCAATCGGGAATGAAGCGTCCGGCTTTCTCTTGGGATTTTCTGGGACGAATCAGATGATCCAGCAGTGCTCTCGCTTGGAAGCAGATAGTATTCTAGCTTGACTCTCCGATGTTTTATCACCGCTGTTCGCTCCTCTGCTCATGAGCTCGTTTCCTTAAAGAGGGCGAAAGCGTCTTGAGGCGCGGGAATGTAGATATCGGTCTCGTGCTTTGTGGGTGGGCATCCCTGAAGATTTGGTTTTCCTAAAAATATTGAGGAGGGTGTATGCTATGCCACGTCGTTCGCTTTCGTATCGGTGGCAACAGAGAGTTTTTGTCGCTCTGGTTATCTTGGCTGTGCTCAGTTTGATTTTAACCGGTGTCCTGACCACTGTGTCACCCCCTCTGCTTACTCCAACGCCAATCGAGCTTTTCTCGCCCCAGCCCTAAGCGAGGCTTTTGCGGTTCAGGTGGCTCATGCCGTCTCTGTGAGATTGTAGGAGCTTTCGATAGCTGCTAGCCGGTATTGTAGGGAGGAGTAAGCTGGCTAAGCGGTCTGGCTTATGCACAAAGCGTCGTTTGTCTTCATCAAGACATGGATTCGCTGGCGAGAGAACGATGGATGAAATGAGGATCGCGAATCAATCGTTCGAGCGGGCAAAGGCCTCGTGGGGTTTATCTTGGCTGGCCTGGGGAGGGATGCTGGTCGGGTACTGGGCTCCCTGGATCGATGGCCACATCGCCGGGTTAACCTTTTCGGGGTTCGATTTGGTGCCCTTTCTGGTTTTCTTCCAGCGGGCGGGCTACGGACCGCTTTTGCGAGAACGCCTGTGGGTCCCGCTATGGGGTTTAGCTCTTGCGCTGGCTCTTCTGGCGCTGATGGAACAGGGAAGACTGCTATGCTTCCCACGGTATCTGATATGGGCTCTCGCGGGATTATGGCCGCTGGTGACTTGGCCGCCTTACCCGGATCTTCTAAATCCTCTTTCGATCGAGGGGCGGGGTGGATTTTTAGGTGGGCTATTCACCATGCTGCTGATTGGCTCCCTGCCGTTCTGGCCCACGTTGTGGAAGCGACGATTGGCGCTAGCCCTGCCCTGGGCGGTGCTGGGCGGGGTAGGACCAGAACTGGCTCAGGCATGGAGGCTCTGGATTGAGCATTTAGGGCTGATCCCATCAATCGGATGGGGGCTTCCTGTCTATGGCTTGGGGCTAGTCCTCTGGGAGGTAGCTTGGTGGAGAACCTCCGTGTAGATCTCCAGCACTCCTTGTGCCATTTTTTCGGCGGTGAATTCCCTCCGCACCCGCTCCTGGCCCTGGCGTCCTCGCGCCCGAGCTACTTCCGGCTGATCAAGGGCCAACCAGATCGCCTCCGCCAGTGCTACGGGATCCCGTGGGGGAACTATCCATCCCGCTTCTCCAACGACCCATGTGGTTCCGGTTCCGATTTCGGTAGTGATGACAGGAAGGCCTGCAGCCATTGCTTCCAAGAGCACAGTCCCGAACGCCTCCGCCCGAGCATTGGCGGGTAGGACGAAGAGATCCGCCGCATGGTATACCAGCGGCAACTCCGAATCTGGAACTTCCCCCAAGAAGTGCACCCGATCGAGGATTCGGAGGTCCCGGGCCAACATCCGCCAGGGACGTTCCATCGGGCCAGTCCCGACGATGGTGGCATGGATGTCTGGCAGGCGGGCGAGGGCATACAGCAATGTGTCGATTCCCTTGTAGTAGCGAAGGCGTCCGACGAAGAGCACATGGGGGCGATGGGAGGCCGAGCACCAGGAGGATCGTAGTGCCTGGGCTGCCTCAGCAGGCACGGAGAAAAAGCGGGCAACATCGATGCCCAAAGGGACAATCCGGCACTTGTCTCGGAAGGCCCGCAGGTGGGGCGAGGTCTCTAGGTAAATTGGGCTGGTTACCACGATCCGGGCGACCCGAGCGAGGACCCGATAAAGCCATGGACGATAGAGCCGGCCGCTCAAGCGCTGGCGCACGATGTCGCTGTGGTAAGTGAGGACAGCGGGCGTGTTTCCTCCACTCAAAAGATAAGCGATCTCCCCTGGAGGATAAGGATGATGGAGATGGATCAAATCGCACCGAGGGAGGAGGCGGCGGGCATACAGGAAAAACATCGGGCTCAACGGAGTGGAGGCCACGGTGAGCCAGCGGGAGGCCTTCAGAACCCGAACCGATCCATCCAGAAGTTCGATCGTTTTCCGGGTTGGGGAAGTGACCAGGACGATCACCTCAAGCCCCATGCAGACCTGAGCCTTCGCCAAAACACGGAGGTGGTTCTCAATTCCTCCAAGGATGGGAAAATAATCTTTGTATAGATGAATCACCCGCATTGGGGCTTTGCTCTCCCCCAGTTTTTTCATCCCGCCAAGCTTCGTATGTTTTATGAGGATTGGTCATGAGCGTGAAAGCTGGTCGGAAACCTCCAGCTCATGGTCAATCTTCGAGGCCCTTAGGGGCTTGGAATCCGGGGGACTTTCCTGATTCTGCTTCGAGGGATTCCTCGGGCACCACGCCAAGCCGCAAGAGTGCTGCGCGCACTGAAGCCCAATTGTTCTGATGGATGATGGCCGCCACTGGCGAGAGCACCTCCCGCACATAGTGCCGAGCTTCGGTGGCCAGCAGCTGACGCAACAGATTGGGATCGTTCACGCGTAGCACCAGCGCCTGCTCCACAGTGGCCTCGGTTCCCTGGTTGGCCCAGCGCATGAGGGCACGGCGCAGTGCCTCCGGTGGGTTCAGATCATAGCGCTGGAAAAAGTCCAGAATCCGTTCCGGGCCGATGTTCTGTGCTTGCGCTCGGGCGAGAGAGCGGGCGGTAATCCGATATCGATAGACCTCTCCTGAAGCGACCCAGTCAGCAATCCGGGCGACCTGGAAGCGTTCATACCGGCGGGCAGCTCCAACTTCGATCGTTCCGTCTTCCAATAAGACAAAGCGCATATCTCCGTCTGAGGGCGGATCCCCCTTCCCCAAGTAAGCTGCTCCAAAGGGCGAAAGCCGGATTCGATCGGGCTCCCCTAAATCTACTACCCCTAGCCAGTGAAAGGGGCCAGTCAGCAAATAGCGCAGGAGAGCCCCTTCTACCCGATCCCAGTTTTCAAATCCTTGCAGGTAGTCTCCCGTCCTTACATCCCGGATATACCATGTGGAAAACTCCACCTCGGTCCGCTGAAATGTTGGATTCTTTGCCTTGATCTCTTCGATGAGATCAGAGATCGCATACCAGCATCCTGGATCCAGCCAAGCCAGAAGCTGCAACAGGATCTGACGGGGTAGCCGGGGATCGTTTTGCCAGGAGCCGGTGGGCTCCGGCCGTAAGGTAGGCACATGAAAGAGATCGTTCCACGTCACACTGTCCCGCCAGGCCTCGAGGAGGGCGCGTAGCTGCTCCATTAGTGGGGCCTGGAGCCAGCGCGTAGTAACTGCTGGATCTAGGCGCAAGAGGTCCCGCCGGACCTGGATCATCTGGAGCGTTCCGGCCAGATGCCAGAGCAACGACCAGCGTTCCCGTTGTGACCAGCGGAGCTGCCGGCGTGGGGTTGGAAATTGCACCCATATTTCCTCTGAGGTCATGACAGCCGGGGGTGCCTCATTGTGCACGAAGCTTAATAAAGTGCAGAAATCATCTGCTGGCATCGTCCCCGCTCGTCGAATTCGAGCCGGGGCAGGGGCGGTGCGAATCGCCTCCAGCGCCTGAGGGCGGGGTGTCTCCTCCATGGTCGGCAGGCCTAGCAGCAGCTCATCCGGAATAAACACCACCTCCTCAAAGCCGGCCGGTTGTTCTGCAAATCCCAGGAAGATCCATCCCCGAAACCAGAGAGACTCCGCCGGACCTACCGGTCGCTCCCAGAGGCGCTCGCTTTCCAGGCGGACAGTCCCCACCCGCCGGATCTCCCCAAAACGCCGCTGGAAAGTGACAGAGGGCACAGCCCCTCCAGCCCTCACGAGGGTTCGGAGAGCCTCCTGCTCCTCCAGCCCCAGCCGGGTCCAGTGCGTGCCTTGACGTTCTGGGTCCATCATCACCGACAGCAATCGGGAAATCAATGCCTCTCGAGAAAGATTTTGGGGATCGACCTCCCAGAAGCGTGCAATCACTTGTAGGTGCCCCAAATCCAGTTCGCTCAAGCTTTGGCGAAGCGAGCGGATGGGCATAAGGAAACCTCCGCGATGTTGCTCATTCAATATAACTCAGCTCGTCATGATAGAGAGGGTTAGCCTCAGTGTTCAGGTTTGTCAGCTCCCTTATCAGGTGCCCCGTTATAGCGATGGGCAGTTGTCCGCTCGAACAACATTCAGAGGATCTACATCCGTGAGAGGAGATATCGATCTTACAACGCAACAGAGCTATTAGGGGGTTGAAACAGGAATAGGAAATCAAAGCGTGGGATGCTGGCGATCTAAGACTTTGGCGTCTTGCGAATATCTCCACGCGGAGATCTTAGGCGCAGTTCGGATCCTTATTCCCAGCGACTTGAGGGATACGGTGTGATCGGCTAGGGCAGGCGCTTCAGCGCCTGGCCTAGCCGTTTTGATTCCCGTTATACCGCTACCTTTGCAGGCTGGGATGACATCGCTGCCGCAGCGGTTGTGCGGCGAAGGATGGGGCGGAATTTATAGCCATATGCGATCACCCCGTGCTCGCCCTGTCGATGCAGGACCCGGGTGACCATCTCCACCGGCATCCCGATGTAGACCTCCTCTGGCTCCACATCGGTGAGCATCGCCGAGATCAGCGGGCCTTCCTCCAGCTTGATCAGCGCCACGATGTAAGGTGCCTGCTCTTCATATCCCGCCGGCGGCTCGTAGACCACCGTGTAGGAATATACTTCCCCACGGCCTGAGAGCGGATATGGCGTGCGCGCCGGTCGCTGGCACTCCGGGCAGACGTCCCGGGGCGGGAACAAACGAGCGCCGCACCCTTCGCAGATTTCCCCCTCCAGACGATACCGCTGAGATCGTCCGCGCCAAGTGCGCGCTGGATACATGGGAACCTCCTTCCAGTAGATGTTGGGCAATGGATCGTTCCTTAGTGGGATCAGATCTGGCTTTGTGTTTTTTGAGCCGGGAGCTTTCGACCCAGCTTCTGAGAACCTTCCCATCCAAGATGCATGGAGCACGCGGGGCCGCATCGACGGCCAAAGGCACCTCGTTCCGCTTAGTCTATAGCCTCCAAAATGTGGGTGATCACCGTGGCCCCTGTTCCCCCGATGTTCTGGGTCATTCCCAGACGGGCGTGCGGGATCTGGTTAGGACCGGCCTGGCCGCGCAGTTGCAGGACCGCCTCCACCACCTGATAGATCCCGGTGGCCCCGACCGGATGTCCCCGCGCTTTCAGCCCGCCCATGGTCGCGATTGGGAGCCGGCCGTCCCGGAAGATCGCTCCCTCCAGCGCCATGGCCACCCCTCGTCCCCGCGGCGCGAAGCCGCTGGCTTCCAGGGAGAGGGCCGCCATGATCGTGAAGGCGTCGTGGAGTTCGAAGAAATCGATGTCCTCCGGGCGAGCCCCTGCC
>JANXBD010000051.1 GCA_025057635.1 Thermoflexus sp.
GCTCGGCCCCGCCTCCCCCCACAGAAATCCCAGCCCATGTTCAGAACATGGGCCGCTAAGCCAGACCCAAGCGCAGGCAGAGGTTGGGGTGGTGGAACGAGCGGCCTCGCCGCCTACCCCACTACCTCACGTCACGAAGGGGATCCAGGCGATTCCAATCCGATCCCAGATAGAGGCAGGAAAGCCGGAGCAATGGGGAAGTCGGCGAAATTCCTGCTCCATCCCCGAGCTTGAGCTCACCGGGGAACGCGCCTAATCGCCTCCTTTCAGGGCTCGTTCGATCTCCCGGCGGGCCTCGCGTTCAGCGATGGCCCGTCGCTTCTCATATTGCTTCTTGCCCTTGACCAGGGCGATCTCCACTTTCGCGAGCCCTCGTGGGTTCAGATAAACCCTCAGTGGAACAATGGTATATCCTTTCTCCTGAGCCTTGCCGATCAGGCGGTTGATCTCGTGCCGGTGAAGCAACAGCTTCCGAGGCCGGCGAGGATCCGGATTCTCCCGCGCGGCAGGCTCGTAAGGCGCGATGTGAACGTTCATGAGCCACAATTCCCCATCCCGAGGGAGCACATATCCTTCCCGCAGGGAAACCTTCCCCGCCCGCACGGATTTGATTTCGCTACCGGTAAGGGCGATGCCGGCCTCATAGGTCTCCTCGATATGATAATCGTGGTAGGCTTTCGAGTTGGTGGCCACGACTCGAACAGATTCGGATTTCTTCACCATTGGAGCGGCTTCCCCCTGTAAGACAAACCGGCGATGCGGACGGGCCTCCGGAGGAGCAGAGCTATCCCTCGTCCGCCGATTGGAAAATGGCGCTGAGGGCGTTAGGCCCGGAGCTCTTCATCTCGAGCCCCACAGAACCCCGCCTTCCACGACACGATGGATCTCTACCCCGGTTTCGCAGGGGAGGGAGCTGTTGGGGCTCCGGCTCCGCCAATCTCCACAAAATAAGCCTCGCATGCCCGATCGATCAACTCCTTGCTCAATGTTGGGCTCACATTGAAATACGAGGCGATGTCCTGGATATGTGCAAGAAGATCCCGTGCATGAACGGCCCGCAGGGGCCTTCGGCGCTTGATATACCATTCCTGAATCAGGTAGACCAGCGCCTGATCATCATACGGGATCCCTCGGGCCTGACAGGCGCGGCGGAAGATCTCCCGGAATTCGGCTGGGGTGGGATCCGGGATCTCGATCTTATGGCGAATGCGCCGTAGGAAAGCTTCATCTACTAGATCCCGCGGGTTCAAGTTGGTGGAAAAAATGATCAACACCTCGAACGGGATCTCAAACTTTTGTCCGTTGTGAAGCGTTAGATAGTCCACTCCTTTCTCCAGCGGAACAATCCATCGGTTCAAGAGATCCCGCGGGCGCACCTGCTGGCGGCCGAAATCATCGATCAAGAACACGCCGCCGTTGGCCTTCATCTGAAGGGGTGCCTCGTAATAACGGCTGATCTCGTTCCAGATAAGATCCAGCATCTCCAAGGTGAGCTCTCCTCCGCTCACAATGAAGGGCCGCCGGATCAGAATCCAACGGGCGTCCGATGGCATCTTCAAGACCCCCGTTTGCCCGCCTCGTTGATTGGACAATGGCTCATGGTTGACTTCATCGAAGATCTTGATGATCAATCCTCCAACCTCTACCGCATACGGAATATAGATCCCTTCACCAAAAATGCGATGTCCAATCGCTTCTGCAATAGAAGTCTTCCCGTTTCCTGGAGGACCATAAAGGAAGATTGAGGTTCCTGAGTTGATTGCGGGGCCGATCTTATGAAACACCCGATCATTTAGGATCAGATGACCTAACGCTTGGCGCATCACGCGAGGGGTGACTCGGGTTCCTTTATGGGACTGGCGGCGCATTGCTGCGGTGTAAGCAGAGAGAGGAACCGGCGCTGGGCCTGCATATTGGCTTCGATCCAGCGCTTCTCGTGCTCGATCACGCCCCCTCGCGGTCAGCGCGTATTGATATGCTTGTTCCCCCACGCCGCGGGCTCCTTGGACTTCCACTAATTGTTCCCGCTTCAGAAAATCCAGGACCCCCTCGGTCACCCCTGTGTAGGGAAGACGCAGGCGTTCGGCCAGTTGCCCACCGGTCAGATAGCCCGCGTTGTAAAGGATTTTCAAGGCCAGGTCCGTCAGAAGGGCCGGAGAGAGCCCAGTTTCCTCTAGTGTGCGAGGAACCGGTGGAATAAACGACGGCTCTGCAGGCGAAGTAGCCCTGGAGGGTACAGAGGTCTCGGACTGGGCAGCTATCGTTGTGCTCATCGTGACATCCCTCCCCTCGAATTATTTATAATTTTATATCCTCCGCTGAAACGTCGGAACCTCTTCTCCTCGCTGCCCCTTGAGCTCTAATGGAATGCTGAGAAGGGATCAAAAACATCGCATAAGTCTTAATCATTAAGAAACCGCTGAAGAAGCTGCTGATGTTCTGATAATCCCCAGGATGTGTGAATCACACCTCTGTCCCCATATCCTATAGCCACCCGCTAAGAAGCTGGATCGGAAGAACGAGATTGAGAAGCAGGCCGACTAAGAAGAGCGCCCCAGCGCGGCGGTTGAAGAGAAATGCCCAGGAGACATACCAGAGCGGCCACACGGGATAGTTGGGGGGCGGCACCGGCGGACGCGGGCGGGTATATGTTCGAATCACTTCCCGCAGGCGAGGGAGGCTAAACAGGGTCAGCAACACCCACGGCCCCAGCACCCGGGTCAGCGCCAGACCCAGGACCGCAACGTAAAAGGCAATCATCATCCCGATATTTAGAGCCCGCGCTGTCGGTTCCCCCAGAAGAACCGGAAGCGTGTAGATCCCCTGTGCACGATCCTGTTCCAGCTTGTCGATGTGTTTGCCGATGAGGACGGTCGCGACCAGCAGGGCGTAGGGAAGGGAAGCCAGCCAGACCCATGGAGGCAGCATCCCCGTGGTCGCGTAAAAGGTGCCCCCGATCATGAGGGGGCCCCAGACCAGGAATACGCCCAGTTCCCCTAGGCCGATGCGTTTCAATCGGATGGGAGGCGCCACGTAGAATACACTGATGAACAGTCCGGCAAGGACGAAGGCGAGGATCGGCCAGCCCCGGAGCGCCGTGAGATAGAGCGCGATGCCCGCATCCATGGCGTTCACGATGAGGATCGCTCGGAGCAGCTGGGAGCGTGTGATCAGACCCGAAAGCACCGGATGGGGTGCATACTGAGCCCGCACGTATTCCGCAGTGTCCAGACCGGTCTCCAGATCGAAATAATCATTGATCATGTTGTTCGCCGCGTGGGCCAGGAGCAGACCCACCGTGCATAACGCGAAGGGACCCAGCTCGAATCGACCCGCTGCGGCCGCTAATAATCCCCCAATGGCAGCAGAGATGAGGGTCATAGGTAACACGCAACAGCGGACGATCACTAGCCACTTAGAAATAGGATCCATCGGCTGATCTGAAGGCGGGTTGCAAGTGCGGTAAACTTCTAACCAGTTTCTCCACATCGCCGGATTCTCCGACAACGAAATGAGCCACATTCGATCGTTGCAGTCGATAAGTCATGAATAGTCCAGCTCTTTCAGCTCGACTTTAAGATAAATCGGCGATCTCTATCAGAGGAGTTTTCGGGGTTGGCCCTTCCAGCAGAGCAGGCTTGTGGGGCCTAAGAGTGTAGCCGGTTTGTTCAAAATCTGCCTCGCGAATTTCATGGATTAGGGAAGCATCATGTGGACGCTGATTATTTTCTCTGGAGATTAGGTGATCAGCCAAATCCTCTCATGCTTTGGAGGGTGTTGTGAGGTGCCGGCTTCTGATTGCACTGGTTCTGGGAACGGTCATGAGCCTCTGGAAATCTGGATGTGTCAGGCAGGCCATCCTCTCTCCGATCCCACCGTCTGATACTCCGAGCCAGACTATCGAAATGAGCCCATCACCGCTCGCGGAGGCCCGTCCGACGCTCACGCCGACTCCGTTCACGCCGACTCCGGTGCCTTCGGCTACTCCTTCTCCTACTCCAGATCCTTATGCCGATCTGACGATCGAAGCCCTTCGTCGGCGTCCATACGGGAGCGGATCGATTCGGATCGAGCGTGTCCTCGCGGTCACCTCCGCGTTCACTCGCACATTGATCGCCTATCCCAGTGATGGATTGACCGTCTATGGATTTATGAATGTCCCCCGGGGCCAGGGGCCATTCCCCGTTGTCATTGTCTTGCACGGATACGTAGACCCGGCGCGGTATCAGCTCTTGGCCTACACGACGCGCTACGCGGACGCCTTCTCCCGGGCTGGGTTTCTAGTCCTCCACCCGAATTACCGGAACCATCCGTCCTCCGACGAAGGACCCAATCCCTTTCGGGTGGGATATGCCGTCGATGTGCTGAATTTGATCGCCCTCCTTCCGACCCTGCCGATGGCCCAGCCCGAATCGGTGGGCCTGTTCGGTCACTCCATGGGCGGGGGGATTGCCCTGCGGGTTCTGGTGGTTCACCCCGGCGTGAGGGCCGCCGTGCTTTACGGCTCCATGAGCGCTGACGAGCGCAAGAACTTCGAGCGCGTCTTCCGATGGTCCGGTGGCCGTCGGGGGCGGGAGGAGCTGAACACGCCGGAGGAGGCCCTCCGGCGTATTGCGCCGCTTTTCTATTTGCAGGACATCGCGGCCCCGATTCAGATCCATCACGGAGGAGCGGATACCGTAGTCCCGCCGGAATGGTCCCGCGAGCTGTATGCGCGCCTGCAGGCGCTGGGGAAGACGGTGGAATGGTATGAATATCCCGGCCAGCCGCACACCTTTCCGGCTGGCAGCGCCGCGGATCGCCGGTTGCTGGAACGGTCGATCGCCTTCTTCCAGAAATATCTACGCTGACCCAACCCTTTTTATGAATTCCGGATGGACGGATCCGAAGATCTCCTCACCGATTTGGGAGCACCTATGGGTCGTGCAGAGCAGGGAATATCCCGAGAACGATGGGCGGTGATCCCCCGGGTGCTTTGTTTCCTGTTCTACGAGCGTGAGGTGCTTCTATTGAGGCGAGCCTCCCATCGCGCCGTCTTCCCCGATCGCTATAACGGCCTGGGCGGCCATGTAGAGCCCGGCGAGGACCTCCGAACTGCGGCCCGCCGGGAGGTCCGGGAGGAAACCGGCCTGGAGGTCGAGACGCTACACCTAGCCGGGCTTGTCTTGATCCACACGGGCGAATCCCCCGGGGTGCTTCTGGGGATTTTCGTTGGCGAGGCCCTGGAGCGGCGAACCGGGATGTCTGCGGAAGGGATGCTGGAGTGGGTACCGATGGATCGGGTGCTGGAGCTTCCCGTGGTGGAGGATTTCCCAGAGCTCTGGCCTCGGGTGCTTCGCTTCCAGGAAACCCGAGAGCCGTTCTTTCTGAGCTACACTTACGATCCGGATGACCGTCTGATCGTTCGGGAAGGGTAGAGGCGATCCGGGTGCTTGAACCGAGGAGGGAAGATGATCTCAACGAACGCTGTTCTGGAAGAGCTGGCCCGATCCCTGCGCGATCAGCGGGATTCGTCAGCGCTCCGCCGAGCCGCGCTGGAATGGGCGGTGCGGTGGACCCGTGCGGTCGATGGGGCTTTTCTCGTGAGAGAACGCGAAGGCTGGCGTTGTCAGGAGGCCCTCCATGATCCGCTCTTCTGGGAGCGGGACTGGGAGCTACCAGAGCAGGCCGATCCATCCGGTTGGTGGGATCGAGAAAATATCCGCTTCTTGGCCATCCCCTTACGGGAGGGCCTGGAATGGCTGGGCGTGCGGGAGCCGGATCCGGCCATTCTGGCGGATGAGCGGATTGGGTCAGCAGCCGGGCTACTGATCGGGCTGGCATTGGAGGCGGCCCGAGATCGCGAGGCCTATGCTTCCTTTTTCTCGACGGCAGTGCACGAGCTGCGCCTTCCCATGACCAGCATCAAAGGATATGCGGATCTTCTAGCAAAGGGGATGGCCGGTCCGCTGACGGATCCGCAGCGCCGGTTCGTGGAGATCATCCGATCGAACATCGACCGCCTGGCAGGCCTGGTGAACGATCTGTTGGAATACTCCCGGATCGAGACCGGACGATTGCGAATACGGTGGGAATCCATCTCGCTGGGGGAGATTCTCGAAGAAGCGCTTCAGCGCGTTCGGACAGAGATGGAAGGGCGAGGCCATCGGATGGAGGTGGAGCTGCCCGGCGATCTCCCAATGGTGGCGTCAGACCGGGAGCGCTTGATTTCTATCCTGAGCAAGGTGCTGGACAACGCGGCGAAATACACGCCACCGGGTGGAGAGATCCGAATTCGAGCCATCCGGACGGAGAAGGCGGTGCTTTGTGAGATTACGGACAGCGGGATCGGGATCTCCCCGGAGGATCGGGCCCGGCTCTTCACCCCGTTCTGGCGCTCGGAGGATCCCAGGGTGCGGGAGATCCCAGGCTTCGGGCTCAGCCTGGCGGTGGCCCGCGGCCTGCTCCGGGCGATGGGCGGGGGCATTGAGATCGAGAGCGCGCTGGGGCAGGGGACCCGGGTTGTGATCTCCCTTCCTGTCACTCGTGAAGGATATTGATCGAGGATCAAGGCAGATAAATATGGATGTTGTCCCACGCCCATGCCTCAGCTTGGAAGGGATGGTATGGGTGTGGCATTTGGCTCTCTCATCCAGGGCCTATAGCCCCCGGAGGGTTGCTTGCAGCTTAGGGCCTCTACAGCGGTTCATGCCTGGATTTTTATATTCTGGCATCCCCCTATCCCTCGCATTAAAATAAGCGTGTTGATCTTACGCCCGGGAGGTGCATCATGGCGCACACACTTCCCCCTCTTCCTTATGCCTATGACGCCCTGGAGCCTTACATCGATGCTCAGACGATGGAGATCCATCACACCCGCCATCACCAAGCCTACGTGAACAACTTGAATGCCGCCCTGGAGAAATATCCTGATCTCCAGGACGTGCCTGTGGAAACTCTCTTGCGGAATCTTCCCAGCGTCCCCGAGGACATTCGGGAAACCGTCCGCAACAACGGTGGTGGTCACGCCAACCACAGCCTCTTCTGGACCGTGATGAAGCCCGGTGGGGGTGGGGAGCCGAGCGGAGCGCTGGCCGAGGCCATCGCGAAGGCGTTCGGGAGTTTTGCGAACTTCAAGGATCTTTTCACCAAGGCGGCGATCGGCCGCTTCGGCAGTGGCTGGGCCTGGCTCAGCATGACCGCCTTTGGGAAGCTGGTGGTGCACTCCACGCCGAACCAGGACAACCCGGTCATGGAGGGCTTGCTCCCTCTCCTCGGCTTGGATGTCTGGGAGCATGCTTACTATCTGAAATACCAGAACCGTCGAGCGGATTATGTGCAGGCCTGGTGGAACGTGGTGAACTGGGACCAGGTGGCCGCCAACTATGCGAAGGCCCTAGAGACCATCCGTACCGGTGCCCGAGCCTGAGGGTCAGGAAGCGTATCGTGCGGGGAAGCGGGCGCGCAATCCGTGGACTGCGCGCCCGCTTTTGCTTTTAAGCGGAAGACAGTTCGCTTCCCCCAAGGGAAGCTCGTATCCTCCTTATCACTGGGCTAGGGGTCATCAGGAAGGGGGATTGTTTGCGCTAAAATAAGTCCAGATTCTCTTTCTCTGAAGAGGTATATTCCATGCCGCTGACCCTTCAGGAAGTCGCCCGGCAGATCCGTATGGCCCTGGAGGATCCAAAACGGGGAGAACGGGAAGCCTGGCTGCCGATTCGAGAGTTCCTGGACGAATTCCGGGCAGCCGATCCTCACACCCAAGAGGCGATGATCGCGGATCGGCCTGATCCAGCGGGGGATCCACGGTTCGACGCCTACCTGGCTGCTCTGGCAGAGTATCTGGCGCTCCGACACGGATTGCCGGTGCCGGTTTGGGTGGAGGAGTCGAACCGCTTTCTGGATCAATGGTGGTTTCCAACCTCCTTCCGCAGCCTCCATGCGATGGCGCTGGTGGAAAGCCCCGCCTCCTTCCGGCGCCGAGGGATTTTCGTCGATCACACCGAGTTCGAGCGCTGCTAATCCTTTGTCGTTCATTTCGGGGGGTGGGTTGTAGAGCAGGATTTGCGCAGTTAGGGGTCTGCTCGGCAAGGTGGGATGACCATATTCCTTAATTTTATTGCCCCTCTCTACAGTCCGATAGGCTGTGAACACAAGGAAAAGGAAAAGCGGAGCTCGAAATGTGATGGGCCGAGATGAAATCCTCCGCACATTAAGACGTCTGGCCTCCCGCCTTCACGAGCGTGGGATTCAGGGGGATCTCTACCTGGTTGGGGGCGCTGCGATGGCAGTGGCCTACAATGCCCGTCGTGCTACCCGTGACATTGACGCGATCTTCGAACCGAAAATGGAGATTTATCAGGCGGCGCGGGAAATCGCAGAGGAACTGGGCCTCCCCGAAAACTGGCTGAACGATGCGGTGAAGGGCTTTATCGGGATGGGGAAACCGGATCCGCATCCGATCCCCGTCTTCGATGAGCCGGGCCTTCGGGTAATGGCGGCCTCACCTCGCTATCTTCTGGCCATGAAGCTTTTGGCTGCTCGACGAGAAGATGAAGAGGATATCCGCTTCTTGCTAGGCCTGTTGGACATCCGCCGGCCGGAGGAGGCCCTCCAGACACTGAGGGAAGTCTATCCCGAAGCCCGTATCCCTCCCCGGGCCCGTTTTCTTGTCGAAGAACTCCTCGGACCTGTAGAGGCAGAACCCTTCTGAAACCTGAAAGGAGGAACTTCTATGGCCTCCCTGCGTGAACTCCATGGGCGCGGTCAATCCGTCTGGCTGGATGAGATCCGTCGGGAATGGCTGACGAACGGCGAGCTGGCCCGATGGATCGAACGCGGCGTCACCGGCCTGACGAGCAACCCCACGATCTTCGAGCGAGCCATCACCACCAGCCCGGCCTACGATGAGGTGATCCGTGCTCACCTGACGCGGGATCCGGAGCTGGAGACCCCCGCCCTCTACGAAGCGCTGGCGGTGGAGGACATCCAGATGGCCGCCAATCTCCTGCGTCCGGTTTATGAGGCCACGGAGGGCGCGGATGGCTTCGTTAGCCTGGAGGTCTCCCCCCATCTGGCCCACGACACCCAGGGGACGATCGCTGAGGCCCGGCGGCTGTGGCGTGCAGTGGATCGCCCGAATTTGATGATCAAAGTGCCGGCGACCCGGGCCGGCATCCCGGCCATCGAAGCGTTGATCGCCGAGGGGGTAAACGTCAACGTCACTCTGATTTTCTCTCCCGCCCACTATGAAGCTGCTGCGCAAGCCTATTGGCGGGGCCTAGGACGGCGAGCGGAGGCCGGGAAGGACCTGCGGACGGTGGCCTCGGTGGCCTCCTTCTTCGTCAGCCGCATCGACACGGCGGTGGATCGCCTGCTGGAGACCATGGGGACCCCCGAGGCCTATGCGCTGCGGGGGAAGATCGCCGTCGCGGTGGCCAAACAGGTCTACCAGATGTTCCGCGTCCGCTTCATGCCGGACGCCTTCCCAGATCTCCAAGCCCGGGGTGCGCGGGCCCAGCGAGTCCTATGGGCCAGCACCAGCACCAAGAACCCGGCCTATTCCGATGTGAAATACGTGGAGGAGCTGATCGGTCCGAACACGGTGAACACGATTCCGATGGCCACGCTGCAGGCGTTTGAGGATCACGGACGGGTGATTGGGGACACTGCGCTGGAGGGCTGGGAGGAAGCCGCAGCGGATCTCGCCGTGCTGGCCCGTCTGGGGATCGATCTGGAGGAGATCCTGGAGCGTCTGCAGTCGGAAGGGGTGGATGCTTTCCGCCGCTCCTACGAAACCCTGCGGGAGGCGCTAGAGCGTAAGCGGGCAGCGATTCTGACCGCCGCTCACTTCTAAGAGATTTGGTTTTTATCGAGGCGCACCCTCCACATCCCTGAAGATCTTTCCAGGAGTCACACGATGAAGTGGGCACAGACCGAAACATTGCCCGGGTTCCTGGCGGGAACCCTCACCCTGCGGCCTTTCACCGGCGAGCGGGTCATGGTAGTGCGGGTGGAAGCGCCAGCGGGGGCCACGGTTCCCCCTCACTCCCATCCTCACGAGCAGATCACCCTGGTCCTCCAGGGCCGCCTCCATTTGCGGATGGCAGGTGAGGAAAAGGATCTGGGCCCTGGCGAGATCGTGCATATCCCCTCCGGGGTCGAGCATGAAGTCGTATTCCTGGAGGAGACACTGGCGTTCGATGTTTTCCATCCCCCGCGGGAGGACTTCCTGGCACGCTTGTCGGGATGATGTCTCTCCTTCAGGCAATCGAGGCGGATGTCTCCGAGCAGGGTGGGGAAGTGGTGAGCGAAATGGACAGCGATTCTCGTACTCATCCTCCAGCGCCAGATCTGAGGCTGGATCGTCAAGATCCCGAAGGGGTGGGCGGTATAGCACGTAAAACGGTTCGAGTGTAAAAGCCTATTGCCAGCAACCGACCTAAGCCTGAGAGAGCGAAAAGCGGATAAAAGCCCCACAGGGAAGCGATCCATCCCCCCACGACTGCTCCAGTGGCGGAGGCGATCCCGATGACGAGATTATAAAACGCCGCATACCGCGGGCGTGTTTCCTTCGGGGCGAGGGCCAGCAGGGTATTGAAATTGCATAGCTCGAAGCCAGCCCACAAAAAGCCCGCGAGAGCGTTAACCGGCACGATGTGCCATGGGGAGCGGGCCAGCAGCCAAGCCCAGGGGAGGAGGGGGATCAGGAGACCGGCCCATAAGAGCGCCCGCGGCGCTCCCCAGCGATCGTTCCAACGCCCGAAGAAGATCGGGCCGAACAATCCCGTGAGAGCAGACACCATCGCCAGCAGTCCCACAGTCTGGGGGTTGGCTCCCAGGTTCTGAACCAAATGAACATTAAAAAAGGGAGCAGCGAGGAAAAGCGAGAAGTTCCAGATCCCAGAGGTGGTCAGATAGCCCAAAAAAGCGGATTGCTTCCGGATCTCCCGCCATGGCGGAAGCCGCTGGCCTCGCACATCCCCCGGGCGCTCTTCCGGCATGCTCGCAAACACCGCCAGCCCGATGGCACCTAAAAGGAAGGCGATGGCGAAGGTCATCTGATATCCTCGAAGGCCTCCCAAAGCGGTAATCAACCAGCCTGCAGCAGGCACTCCGATCAGGGCGGCGATGCCGCTGCCGAGGTTCCGCCAGCCGAAATACCGGCCTCGGATCTCCGCAGGTACCCACTCGCCGGCGAGGCTAGTCCATGCTGGGGCTCCTAATCCCCATAGTCCAGCCCGCAACGCCCCGGTAACCACCACTATCCCGATTGCGGCCTGTCCGGTCAGGAAGAAAGGCAGCAGGGCCCAAAGAATCAGATTCGAACGGGCCATGCCCACAGCTACCACCACCAGCATCTTGCGCCGGCCCCAGCGCTCCACCAGCCAGGCCCCTGGGATCAAGAGGGCTGCGTAGATCAGCTGGGCAAGACCATTCAGCCAGCCGATCTCCCGGGGCCCGGCTCCTAGCGCGAGAGCAAACAGAGGCACATAGTCGACAACAAAGGCGTCCGAGAGACGCGCCAGCACGCCATCCCACCAGAACCGCAAGAGCGCACGGGAACGATGCTCTACGAACTCCCCCTGGGTCGGTTCTGCACCCGAAACAAACGGCAATCGAAGCGAGAGCGAATGAACGTTGCGAAACATCGGGCAAAACGACACGGTGCAAACCTCGGCCCGAGATGACCCATATGAATGACCATTGGATCTGGTTCCCTCAGACCATGGGCCTGCCTGTTCATCCTCGGATTGGCTGTGAGTTGGGCCTCTTAAAGCCCCTAAGACGATTGGCCGCGGATGAGAATCCCTGTTAACATCGCCAGCTAGCGTTTTCAGATCGGGTAGATTACCTTCAGGATCTCTTTAGCCCTCTTGACCCTCAGCACTCGCGATGAACGGCAATCGAGATTCGCCGCATCCTCCGAGGCGTCGGGGGAACCCGGGCGATGGATCCTCGAGAATGGCTGATCACGCTACGTCTTGTCGGATTGCGGACCGCCGGGCGGGCAGTGTGGGCCGCATGGGAACGAGATCGAGCGGAGCGCATTCCCAGACTGCCCCAGGTGCTCTCCTGGCAGCCCATCGATCCCCTGGAACACATGGTCCCCCTCCCGGACGGCGCGCGCTTCACCGGCCCAAACGCCGAGCTGGAGATCCGCTTTCTCGCTCCAGAGATCCTTCGCATCACTTGGACCCCCGGGCTCCTCCCCCTTCCTTATGCGATTGTCCGTGAAACCCTGGAGGAGACAAGGGTTTCCTGGGCTCCGCAACCCGCCGGCTGGATGCTGGAAAGCCCTGTGATCCGGATCGAAGTGAGCGCCGATGGCCGCCTGCGCTTTCAGACGCCTGCGGGGCGCCTCTGGCGGGAAGAGGATCCGCCGGAGCGCCGGGGGGAGGCGTGGCGGCATCGGGTCCGGCTCCGCCCAGAGGAACGGCTATATGGGCTGGGAGAGCGAGCCGCGCCCCTGAATCGGCGAGGGCGAACTTACCGGATGTGGAACCGGGATCCTGGCGGGAGCTACGGCCCGAATGTGGATCCACTGTATCTGGGCGTCCCGCTCTGGATCAGCGTGCATGCAGAGGGCGTTTACCTGGTCTTCTACGAGAACCCCTATGATGCCGCTTTCGATTTGGGAGCCTCCGAACCGGACGCGGTCCAGGTGACCTTCGCGGGGGGCG
>JANXBD010000052.1 GCA_025057635.1 Thermoflexus sp.
AGGAAAAAAAGATCAACCCCGACCTGGATGTCCCGGCCCGGGCTCAGGAGATCGCCCAGCGTTTAGCAGAGCATCTGGCAGGGATCCTGAAGGGGGATCCCCGCTTTCAGCGGGTGGAGGCGGTGCGGGGTTACCTGAACCTTTACTTCAATCCCTCCCATGTTGCCCGTTCTGTGATCGAGACCGTCCTCCGGGAAGGGCCATCGTATGGCCGAGGCGCCCCGAAGGGCGAGCGGGTGATGGTGGAATTCTCCCAGCCGAACACCCATAAGGCCTTCCACATCGGTCATCTCCGCAACGCCGTCCTGGGGGACGCCCTCGCCCGTATCCTGGACTTCGCAGGCTTCGAGACGATCCGGGCCACTTATCCCGGGGACATCGGGGCCCATGTGATGAAGTGCCTGTGGGGATATCTCCGGTTTCACCGGGGAGAGGAACCGGCCGAGCGGCGGGGTGCCTGGCTGGGCCAGATCTATGCGGAAGCCGAGGCCCGCCTGGAGGAAGCAGACGCTTATCGTCGGGAGGTGGTTCGGTTTTTGCTAGGTGCCTTCCGGGAGGAGGGAATCACCCCCTGGGTGCGGGAGTTCCTCCTAAACCGCCTCTCAGAGGCCATGGTCGCCCATGCCGCTTCCGGGCCGATCGGTCAGAAGGATACTACGCACATGATCCGAGCTATGGCCACAGGGGAGCTGCCAGACCTCGACGCCATTATGGACAAGGACTGGCTTTGGTCTCTCTGGGAAGCCATGGGACAGTGGTTAGAAGAACTGGCGGAGAAGGCGCGAGGACGGCGGGGAAAGGGCGGGGAAGCCGATCGCCAGGCAGTGGCGGCCCTGCAGGCCCGCTACCGGGCCATCGGCCATCGCCCGGAGGAATGGAACTACGAGAAGGAAATCCGAGCCCTCTTCGCCCGATGGGAAGCGCGAGATCCCAAACTGCTGGAACTCTGGCGGCAGACCCGCGAATGGAGCCTGGAGGAGTTCCGCCGGATCTATGAGGAACTGGACATCTCTTTCGACGTCTGGTTCTTCGAAAGCGAAGTGGAAGAGGAAGGTAAACGGATCGTGGAGGAGCTGATTGCCCGAGGCATCGCCACAGACCTGCGACCTCACGGTCCGGTGCTCGTCGAGATCGATCGTCTCCTAAGGCAGGAGGGGAAAGAGGAATACCGAACCCTCGCGATCCTGCGCAGCGATGGGACCACCCTCTATTCCACCAAAGATCTGGCCCTGGCCAAGCGCAAGTTCGAGGGATTTCACATCGATCGTTCCATCTATGTTGTCGATGTCCGCCAATCGCTCTATTTCAAGCAGATCTTCAAGATCCTGGAGCTGTGGGGCTTCCCTCAGGCCAGCAAGTGTTACCACCTGGCTTATGAAATGGTCACCCTGCCGAGCGGGAAGATGTCCTCGCGGGCAGGGACGATCGTGCTTTATGAGGACTTCGCCGCTGAGGCTCGGGAGCGGGCGCGCCGGATCGTGGAGGAGAAAAACCCGGAGCTCCCGCCGAAGCAAAAGGCGCAGATTGCGGAGGCTGTAGCGAAGGGGGTGATGAAATACAGCATGCTGAGCGTGGACAACAACAAGGTTATTGTCTTCGATTGGGATGCCGCATTGAATCTGGAGGGACAGACCGGCCCGTATCTGCAATACGCCCATGCGCGGGCCTGTCGCATCCTGGAGAAAGCCGAGACGCCAGTGCGGCTGGAGAGCGATCGCCTCTTCGAGAATCTAGAGCCTCAGGAAGTTGCGCTGATCGAGGCCATCGCCACCTTCCCCGACCTGGTCCAGTCGGCCGCGGAGCGGTATAAGCCTCTCCTGATCGCGAACTACGTTTTCGATCTGGCGAAGGCCTTCAATGAGTTCTATCGGGATTGCCCGGTGCTCACCGCGCCCCCTTCGATTCGGGAAGGACGGCTCGCCCTCGTTGCTGCAGCCCGCCAGACCATGGCCAACGCTCTGAATCTCTTGGGAATCCCCGCGCCGGAGGTCCTATAATCCTTGCGGGAATTATAGGATCTCCCAAGGGATTGAAGAGATATCGCCGATCCTTCAGACCGAGGTCGCCGACTGAACAGAGCCAAACGTGCGATTGAACTGTTGCATCAGACGGGATTTCAGGCGGGCCGCCGTATTTCGATGGATCACCCCTTTGCGAGCTGCACGATCTAGCTCGTGATAAGCCTCCCGGACTGCTCTTTGGGCTGCCTCCAGATCCGCCTGAGCAATCGCTTGCCGGGCATATTTCACGAAAGTGCGAACCCGGGTTCGGACTGCGCGATTTCGCTGTCGCCGGCGCTCCGCTTTGCGCAACTCCTTCAAAGCAGATCGCGTGTTGGGCAAGGGCGTGCCTCCTGCATATGGAATCGATAAACCACCGGGCCATTATTCTATCCAAGCCAGGCTTTCCCGTCAAAAGCGCTCTGCACAGGAAGTTTAATCCAGAGGCTCCCAAGAGGAGAGCAAGCTTAGACCCCTTCCCTAGCCAAAAGCCATAGAGAGAGCCTAAAAGCCACACGCCTCGCCTTGAATTTTCGCATATAATCAAGAGAAGGATCATCGGCTCTGATCACCAGGGAACGATCCTCGTTCATGCCATCCCCAAAACTTAAGTATACAAGCCTCCGGAGCGCGCAGAATGCTGACCGATTTTCGGGTTCGGCAGCGAGACTACCTTCTGGAGATCACAAGGGCGATCACCGCGCAATTAGATCTCGACGCCGTATTGCGGCTAGTAGTTGAGGCCGCAGCGGAGATGCTAGCGGGGCAGGCAGCGTTCATTGCCTTGCGAGAGGAAAACACCTTCACCATCCGTGCGGCCTATGGCCTGCCGGACACAGAATGGGGCGAGCTCAATACGCTGCTAGGAAGGCTCTCCGCGCGTCCGGAAGTCTGGGGACGAGCGGAGATGGAACGGGTGCTCACTCAGATCGCCCGCTGGCTGCGGGTAGATGCCCAGCAGGCCATAGCTCTCCCGCTAATGGTGGGGGAGGAACTTCTGGGGCTTTTGGTAGTTTTCCGCATCTTCGGAACGGCCTTCACCTATGACGACCGACTGATCCTGCGTGCCTTTGCGGATCAGGCAGCCATCGCGGTTCACAACGCCAAGCTCTACCAACAGCTGATGACGGAGAAGCGACAACTGGAAGCGATCATCGAGGCCACCGCTGACGGCGTCATCATCCTCGATCCTGCCCATCGCATCCAGGTCTTCAACCGAGCGATGGCCCGGCTGACTGGGTGGTCCTCCCTTGAGGCGATTGGGCGTCCCCACGATGAGATAGTGATCCTGAACCCCCGACGCTCCGGCATGACGCTGGCCGAAGCGGAAGCGGGTGGGTGGCCCCTAGCGACCAACCGGCCGATCTATGTGGAGGGAGACTTGGTCCGCCGTGACGGTGGACGAGTGGCGGTGGGGATCACCTACTCCCCACTGCTGGATCGCACCCAGCGTCTGGTGAACATCATCGGCGTGATTCGAGATATGACCCGTATCCGCGAAGCTGAAGAGCTGAAATCCACATTTATCTCCATCATCTCCCACGAGCTCAAAACCCCGGTCTCAATCATTAAGGGATATGCTGGAACCCTGCGTCGCGAGGACACCGTATGGGATCTGGGAATGGTGCGACAAATCGCCGCTATCATCGAAGAGGAAGCAGATCGCTTGACCCGGCTTATCGACAACCTTCTAGATGCCTCGCGGTTGCAAGCTGGGGCTCTCGAGTTGCAATTCGTAGAAGTGGCGCTGGACGAGCTGGCAGAGCGGGTGGCGGATCGATTTCGCCCTCAGACCGACCGTCATTTCATCGTGGTGGATTTCCCACCGGACTTCCCATTGATTCAGGGCGACCCTCGCCGGCTAGAACAGGTGCTGGCGAATCTGGTGAGCAACGCTATCAAGTATTCCCCCCAAGGAGGAACTATTCGTATCTCTGGCCGGGTGACCCCGCGGGAAGTGATTGTCACCGTTAGCGATGAGGGGATCGGGATTCCGCCGGAGGAGCAGGAGCAGATCTTCGAGCGATTCTATCGGGCTAGCGCAGCCCGAGCGCGGCAGACCCCCGGGACGGGATTAGGACTGTATCTGGCCCGGGCAATCGTTGAAGCCCACCGCGGGCGGATCTGGGTTGAGAGCGTCCCTGGGCACGGATCCTCGTTCAGCTTCTCCCTTCCGCTCCCCCAGGTAGCCTGATCCCCCGCCTCTTCAATTTAGGCAAGGTATCTCATGGCATAAGCCATTCCCGCTTTCGCGCGGAATAGAATCGTGCGCGGATCACGCCGTGAATACGATACCTCGCTCCGCGAAGAGCCGCCGCAAACGAGTCCGGTCGCCGATGGCCTATCCTCGCGCCGAAGATGGGCGCCTAGGGCTAGTAGGGTTATTCCCCAAGGCGCTTTCCTTCCTGTTGCTGTTTGCATTACTCGTTCTTGGGCTTCTCGGCGGCTTATGGTTTCACCGCGAGCCAGTTGTCACCTCCTTCACGCAAGAGACTTATCTCGCACCTCAGCCCCCATCTCCCCATCGCTCTTTGCGCGTGGGCCTAGTAGCCGGGCATTTAGGCCATGATAGCGGCGCGGTCTGCGCTGATGGGCTCACCGAAGTAGAGGTGAACACGGCAATCGCTCAGGAGGCAGCCCGCCGTCTGGAAGCGCTAGGGTATACTGTGGACGTGCTACAAGAGTTCGACAAACGGCTCTACGGATATCGCGCAGCTGCTCTGCTCTCCATCCACGCCGACTCCTGCGAATACATCAACGAGCTGGCGACGGGCTTTAAAGTCGCGCGGGCCCAAGCCGATGCGGTGCCGGAGCGAAGCGATCGCCTGGTGGCCTGTCTGATCTCCGCTTATGGCAAAAGCACAGGCTTACGCTTCCATAAGGACAGCATCACCTACGACATGACGGAATACCACGCTTTTCGCGAGATCGCGCCAGAGACTCCAGCCGCTATCATTGAGGTCGGCTTCCTTTACTTAGACCGAGATCTCCTCACACGGGAGCGGAAACGGGTGGTGGAGGGGATCGTAGAAGGATTGCGCTGCTTTCTGGAGGAAGGTCCGTAAAGAATACTTCGGGGCGCGAGCTGCCACGTGTCCTCCATCGAATACCTATACCGAGATTAACATCCTTCAATTCATCCCCAGCGGCATGGGAAGCGACAAACCCGAGCAAGGGCACTCTGCTAGCTTGATCAAGGGAAAGAATTGATAAATTGACGGTGTCGAGAGGCCTTCCGGGTCATTACCTTGCCCTCCTCCCGATTTGGATCCTCTCAGGGAACGGTTTGCTCCACCGGTCGACGGAACCAGTTTCGCCATTCCCGCTTCTCCCAAACCACTAAGATAGGCGCCGCGTTGAAAATCGAGGAGTAGGTTCCACTGATCATCCCGATTAGCAGGGTCGCAACGAATTGGCGAATTGTCGTCCCCCCAAAGAGAAGCAGGGCAACCAACGTGAAGATTAGTGTGAGCTGGGTGTTAATCGAGCGGTCTAAGGTTTGCAGGATGCTGTGATTAACAATCCGATCATAAGGCTCGCCACGATAGCGGATGAGATTTTCGCGAATCCGGTCGAATACCACGATAGAGTCATGAACCGAGAAGCCAATCACGGTCAGCACGGCGGTGAGGAAGAGGGCATCCACCTCCCAGCCGAAGACTTTCCCGAAGATCGAGGCCGTCCCTGTGACCACCGCCACATCGTGCAATAAAGCCAGGACGGCGGCGACGCCATAGCGAAAGGCATGCGGGACATGCCGGAAGGCGAACGTAAGGTAGAGCATGATCGCCAGGGAAGCCATGGCTACCGCCACCAGAGCCCCCCGCGTCACTTCAGCGCCCACCGTAGGTCCTACTGATTCAAAACGCTCGGTGGCGATCTCCCCATATCGGGATCGCAAAGCCTCCTCTAGCCGGGTCTTCATAGAGGCGTCTATCTCGCGGGTGCGGATGATCAGTGTGCCCTGTAGAGACGGCTGAACGCGAATGTCTGCGACATTAAACCCGGTGACCTGCCTAACGATCTCGATGACCTCCTCGCTGGAGACAGCCAGACCGGAGGGGAGCCGGATCTCCATCAGCGATCCCCCTGTGTAATCGATAGCCAGGGGAAGTCCATAAACGAGAAGAGAAATCAGGCCAGGAATGATAACCAAAAGAGAGAGGGCAAAATACCAGTAACGCTTACCGATGATATCGATCATCCCCTGCCTCCACTGGATCTATACCCTTCCAGATCAGCGTTTATATTCCAAACCAACGTCGATAGGCCTGGGCGCTCAGTCGATCCAGCAAGACATGAAGAAAAGTCCGAGTAACCCAGATGCCGGTGAACAGGCTAGCCGCCACGCCGATAGCCAGCGTCAGCGCAAATCCGCGCACCATGCTCGCCCCGAAGTTCATGCCGAAGATATACAGAATCACGCAGGTGATCAGAGTAGAGATGTTGGAGTCCCGAATCGAAGGCCAGGCGCGCTCGAAGCCATACTCGATGGCGGCGGTTAGGTTACGGCCGGCCCGAAGCTCCTCCTTCAACCGCTCGAAGATCAGGATATTCGCATCCACCGCCATCCCGATGGAAAGCACAAACCCAGCAATCCCAGGCAAGGTCAGGGTGACCGGGAGCAGCTTGAAGACCGCAAACACCAGGGCTGCATACAGGCTTAGGGCAAGAACAGCGAGGACACCAGGAAGGCGATAATACAAGATCATAAACAGAGCAACTGTGGCGAAGCCTACGATCCCGGCGATCAGGCTACGTTGGATGGATTCCCGGCCCAGCGTCGGCCCAATGTTTCGAGTGTCCACAATCTTTAATGGCACCGGCAGAGCGCCATAGCGCAGGGTCACCGCTAAGGCCTCAGCATCCGCCAGTGCGCTTTCAGCGCCCAGGCGGATCACCCCCTGGCCCTGCGTGATCGCGTCTTCGATCACTGGACAGGAGATCACCTTTTTGTCCAGCACAATACACAGATAGCGCCCGACATTCCGGGATGTATATTCCGCGAAGAGTCGCGTGCCCTCCGCATCTAGAGTGAAGGCCACCTGCGGCCGGCGGAATTCATCCAGTTCCGGACGAGCGCTGCGCAGATTCCGGCCTGTCATCACCGTCCGATACACCTGTAGTGTCGGGGTGACCGGGCTGGTGCCTATCATTGGCGCAGTTTCAGTCAGCGTCGGGGTAGCGGTTAGCGTCGGGGTAGGCGGCAGCGTTGGGGTCGCAGTCAGAGGAACCGTTCCTGTCAGAGAGACATCTAAGGTGGTGCGGATGGTAGTCCCCTCGGGGATCGGCAGAGCTCCAGCATCCACGAACTCCAGCAAGCCGGTCTGCTTGATAGTGTTCACTGCCTGTTCCAGATTGGTGATCCCAGGCAACTCCACTACGATCCGCCGCGTCCCCGCGACCTGCACCACCGGCTCGCTCACCCCCAGCGCGTTAACCCGGTTCTCAATGATGCGCCGGGTATCCTCCAGGTTTCCGCGATCCACTGCTTGGTTCGGCGGAACATCCGCTTCTAGGAGGATCTGGATCCCTCCCTGGAGATCTAGCCCAAGCACCGTCCGGATCTCCCGATGGAGGCCAAGGAAATCGATCGCGATCCGAGTTTCCGAGAAATCGACCCAGAGCGCAAGGACGGTCAGAAGCCCGATAATAGCTAGCCAGAGATTCCGGTTCCGCATTGGCCTCTCGTCCTGAAATGCGGATCTAAACAAGCGGTTTGATTATAGGAAGCAACCCATTAGAAGACAAGCCCCAAGAGATCAGATGTTTCCCCCTCATTCAAGTTCCATAAGTGGCAGGAGTGAGGAAAGCTCAGGATCTTGGCTGCTTTCCCTCCCCACGCCCGAAGCAGATCGCCTCGAGAACTCCAATTTCCTATCCTAGCTGCTTGGCGGATCATTATTCTTGAACAGCGAAGGTGAGAAATATCCCTCTGCACTAAAATGATTCCAGCCCCTCTGGCTGGAGATGCCAGACCCTTTAGCGCTCGGGGCCCAGCTGTTTCCCTCCCCTCATGATACGCCTGAAGGCAAATCTGCTTTCAAGACCTGGCCGTTCCGTGAGAACAAAGCGTCCTTCCGAACCTAATCCCGTTCGCGGCATGGAGTATGACAGATGCGACGCTTTTTCGGCGCATTCATCCCTATCCGCGTTGCCTTCACCGGGGCAGACGTTGCGATCGTATTGCTGTTGATCGCCGTCTTAGTGCTGGGGATGGCCCTGGCCGTTCAAGCCCCAGCGGCCATCTCCGGGCCCGCGATCCAACTAGCTCCGGAGGCCCTTCCATACTACGCGATTCGCTCCCTGATTCGCATGGCGGCTGCTTACGCGCTGTCTCTTCTATTTTCGCTCACGGTGGGATACATCGCAGCCACATACCGTTGGGCCGGCGCCGTCATCCTCCCTGTGCTGGATGTCTTGCAATCTGTTCCCATCCTCTCTTTCCTTCCAGTCATCGCGCTTTCGCTCACTGCGATCTTGCCCGAGGATGTCGCGGTTGAGCTGGCTTCCATCGTTTTGATTTTCACCAGCCAGGTTTGGAACCTGACTTTCAGCTTCTACCAGTCGATGATCACAATTCCATCGGATCTTCGAGAGGTGGCTCAGATCTTCCGTATGAACCCCTGGCTGCGTTTCCGCCATCTGGAACTCGCTCATGCGGCCATCCCACTGATCTGGAACAGCATGATGAGCTGGGCCGGCGGCTGGTTCTTTTTGATGGCTGCAGAGACCTTCACGGTCGGTGCTAAAGACTTCCGGTTGATAGGCCTGGGAACCTATCTCCAGGTCGCGGCGGAACAGGGAGATCTGGGGGCCTTGATCTGGGGGCTGGGGGCTCTGATCGGGATGATCGTGGGGATGGATCAATTGATCTGGCGCCCGCTGCTGGCATGGGCAGATAAATTCCGGCTGGAGATGGTGGAAAGTGACGAAGTCTCTTCCTCCTGGCTTTACGACCTATGGCAACGGGCCGCACTGTCTGAGTGGTTCACCCAACGGATCTGGAATCCTCTGCTGGAGCGAGTGGACGTCGCCTTGGGGCATCTGAGCATGCAGCTCACCGCCCGCCCGGCCTCGAACCCGATCCCGGCCCGGGTTTTCCTGCTCCCCCTGGTCGTGATCGCCGGCATTGGATTCATTTACGGGGCCTATACGGCGTTCCGCCTACTGCGCGCTCTTCCGCCATCCAGCGCTCCTGTGCTCGGGCTAGCGGCCCTGGCTTCTATGGCACGTGTTCTTGTCGCCCAACTGATCGCCCTAGCCTGGACGGTTCCCCTGGGAGTGGCCATCGGGATGAATCGACTGCTGGCTTCCCGGGTTCAGCCGCTTATTCAAGTGATCGCCTCTATCCCGGCCACCGCACTCTTTCCTGTGATTTTGCTTTTCCTGCTCCGTGTCCCGATGGGGATCGAGCTGGCAGCCGTTGCCCTCATGCTCATGGGAACTCAATGGTATGTCCTCTTCAACATCATTGCTGGCGCCTCCGCCCTTCCCCGCGATCTGGTCTTCACCACCGAGA
Source organism: Thermoflexus sp. (assembly GCA_025057635.1). GTDB lineage: Bacteria > Chloroflexota > Anaerolineae > Thermoflexales > Thermoflexaceae > Thermoflexus. The sequence continues at coordinate 9,523 of JANXBD010000052.1, forward strand.
TCCTGGGGATCCGAGGCGTGGAACGATGGCGGGTGCTGATCCTGCCGGCCATATTTCCCTATCTTATCACCGGCCTGATCACAGCCAGCGGGGGGGCATGGAACGCGACGATCGTGGCAGAGTATGTCGAGTTCGCTGGCCAGACTCATACGACACTAGGCCTGGGGGCTCTGATCGCCCGAGCAACTGGGGATGGAGATTATGCGATGCTGTTCGCTGCGACCCTGACAATGATCCTGACGGTGGTCACGTTCAACCGTCTGATCTGGCGACGCCTTTATGCGCTGGCCGCGGAGCGCTTCCGAATGGATTAAGGCCTATTCGTGGTAATACGCCGACGGTTTTGGGACTAAAGCGCCGACTTTGGCAGCACCTCAGCTACCAGAGGTATATTATGTGCATGTGCTGCAAGGGCCAAGGGTATATTGAGACGGACGGACAACGGACTGAGCTCGAGGCGAGGGATGCCACCTAAAACCGTGACAATGCGGCTCACCGGACGTTCAACACGGGGACGGAGCCGGTGCGCTTGTGTGTGGTGGCGGAGATTATGCGGATGGGCCTGCTCCCGGAATAGCCGACGTCTAGTCCCTAGGAGATCCTGGCACCATAAGGGCTATGCGCCTTAGCCTCCATGCGATTCCCTATGAGGTGCTGGGGAAGATGTTAGAATCCGCCCCAAAGGACAACGGTTCATCCCTGCTGGTAACGCTCTTGAAGCGGCTCGAGGTCTAACGGAGTGGAGCGAAGCAAAAATGCGACTGTTACTAGTAGAGGATGATCCATCGCTACGGGAGACCCTCGCGGATCAGCTTCAACGCGAGGGTTTTGAGGTGATCACCACCGGGGATGGCGGAGAGGCGCTGGAGCTGGCTCGAACGGCCCAGCCAGACCTGATCATTCTCGACATCATGCTGCCCACGCTGGACGGCCTTTCTATCTGCCGAATCCTCCGCAAGGAAAGCGATGTCCCCATCCTGATGCTCACAGCTCGGGGTGGGCCAGTGGATCGGATCGTCGGGCTGGAGGTGGGAGCGGACGATTATGTGGTGAAGCCCTTCCATGTGGGAGAGCTGATCGCCCGCATCCGGGCCCTCCTTCGTCGAACCCGGGGCCGCCCGGCCACGGTGTTGACTGCGGGAGATTTGACCCTGGATCTGCTAGCCCGCAAAGCATATAAGGGCAGCCAGGAGCTCCGCCTCACGCTGAAGGAATTTGACCTCCTAGCCACCCTAGTTCAGAACCGCGGCCGGGTTCTAAGTCGAGCCTTCCTCCTAGAGCGCGTGTGGGGCGTAGAGCACCCTGTGGATACTCGAACCGTGGACACGCATATCCGCTGGCTTCGGGAGAAAATCGAACAAGATCCGGCACATCCCCGGCGGATCGTCACTGTGCGCGGGATCGGTTATCGTTTCGAGGGTTGAGCCGATGGGATGGATTGCGGTTACTTTAGGCATGCTCCTGCTCATCGCGCTGGCCGGGCTGGTTCTCCTCAACCGCCAACGACGCCAGCTGGAAGAGATGGTCCAAGAAGCGCAACGAGCACGCCGGGAGATAGAGGCGGAGCGCGATCGTATGGCGGCCTGGCTGGAAGGGTTAAAGCCGGGTGGAACGGAAGCACTCCTCCTGCTCGACCAGAGCCGACAGATCCTGTGGACGAACCGTCCGGCGATGGAGCAGCTCAACGCCCGGCCGGGCCGCGCCCTTCTGGAAGCGATCCCCTCCCTTGAGCTGGAGACGCTCTTGGAAACGACAGGAACCGCCGAGATCCGATGGCGGGATCGCTGGTGGCTGGCCACCGGCTGGACCTGGTCTCACGGGTATGGGCTGGCGCTGGTAGATATCACTCGCCAGCGGGAGGCCGAGCGAGCACGGCGGGAGCTCACCGCTAACGTTGCCCATGACCTGCGGACACCCCTTACCACCATCCGGCTGTTGCTGGATGAACTGAGGCCTGCGGGGCCTATCCCAACCTCGTGGGAACGCCTGACCCGGGAGCTAGACCGGCTGATCCATCTGGTCAACACGTTGCTGGATCTCGCCCGCCTAGAAGCCGGGGAGTGGCCTCTCACCTATGAGGCCATAGAAGTTCGCCCCTGGGTTCAGGGATGGTTGGAACGATTCTCCCCCCTTTGGCAAACGCGGGGATTGAGGGTGCTTTCAGATCTCCCAGAAGGACTTTACGTATGGGCCGACTCGGAGTGGGCGGGCCGGGCGCTTGGGAACCTGCTGGATAATGCGATCAAGTTCACGCCGCCAGGGGGAGAGATACGGGTGCGGGCCTGGCCCGAGGGAGAGTGGGTGGCTATCGAAGTGGCGGATACCGGCCCTGGAATCCCACCGGAGGATCTCCCCCGCATCTTCGAGCGTTTCTATCGCCGGGATCGCCACCGCAGCGGGGGCGGCAGCGGCCTCGGGTTGGCCATCGCCCGTCACGCTGTGGAGGCCCACGGCGGTCGTATCCAGGCCTTCAGCGAACCCGGCCGGGGTGCCCGTTTCGTGTTCACCTTGCCGGCAGCTTAAGCCCAGACGGCGGTTCCGGGAGAGATGTCAGCGGCAAAAGGATCCGCCCTGCCGCCATATCCCGGGAACTCGATGCCCTCTCAATCGGCTAGGCCCTCGACCTCCTCATCAGAGGCCCGGAGCTCCAGAACCAAGGAGATCGCCCGAAGGAAGGGAACGGGCCGCACCCACCGCGCGACCAGGTCGCGGGTGCCTGCCACCGCGAGCCGTTCGAACAGCAGGGCGAACCGCGCTTCCAGGGCCTCGCGGATCGGCCCTCGCGTGTCCTCCGGCAGCTCCCAGAAAGCCTGCTTGAACGGCCCCCACGCCCGCTTGCGGGCCTT
>JANXBD010000053.1 GCA_025057635.1 Thermoflexus sp.
CCAGAGAAGGAAGGTTCTGGGCCGGAGGATACGCGCTGCCGGTGATGGGAAGGGAGGCGTGGAGGAACCCCATCGCCGGCGCGCCGAAAGCCAGGACGCTCATCCCCAAAGCCAGTGTGATGCCCAGGAGGAGCCCGGCCAGGGCTTTCCATCGCCCTTCCCAGAGCAGAAGGCCCACGATCCCGAGGGCCAGCGGCTTCAGCATCAGGCTGAGCCCCAGCAGAAACCCTCCCCTTCCCTCCCGACCCTGGCCGATCCGCCGGATCGCAAGCGCGGCCAGCAAGGTGACCAGAGGGTTGACCTGGCCGGCATAAAGGCTGGTGAGGAACGGGGTGAAGAATCCCACAGTGAGCCGGACGAGGAGCCGCGTCATCGGCTTGGAATCCCCGAAGGAACGCGCCAGCGTCTCCGCGGTCCACCATGCACAGGCGGCCTGCAGGGCTATCCACACTCCCATTCCTCGATCCGGAAGTCCCAACAAGGGAAGCGTTAGCAATGCTGTGAAGGGCGGATAGCGATAGGGAAGCGTGTAATGAGAGAACCCCAGCATTGTTGCAGCTCGGTCATAGTCGTTTTTATTCCACTCATATACAGCCTCGCCGCGGTGGAATCCCCAAGCAGCGATTGCATAGACTGGGTAATCAATCGGCGTATGGCAGGTCATGATCCAGGCTGTGGCGCCCATGTAAAGTAGTATCAGCAGGAGAGTGCCAATAGGTTCTATTCCCTTCATGCACTCTGCCTCTATTATTTGATTTGGGTGGAGGCAAAGCTCTCTCTTGATCGTATACCGCGAGACTGCAAGTGTTTTCCGAGGTATTTCCGAGAAAGGTTTCACTGAATGGTCTCAGCGAAAAACAAGGCGAAGTGGTTGCTGAAATTGCGAACATCGGGTATCATTTTCCATCGAAATCCGTTGCCCATCATTCCTAGATCTCGTTTGATAAAGGGAGGTGGCTAATGAAGAAGTGGGTCTACCTTTTTGACGAGGGTTACCGAGAAATCCCAACGGATCGCCGACGGGATCTTCTGGGTGGGAAAGGTGCTGGGCTGGCAGAAATGGCAGGTGCGGGCCTTCCAGTTCCGCCGGGCTTTACTATCACCACAGAAGCATGTAATGCTTACTTCGCTGCAGGCAAGCAGTTCCCCGAGGGAATGTGGGAGCAGGTTTTGGACGCTTTGCATCGCGTGGAGAAACAAGTGGGCCGCCGCTTCGGGGATCCTTCTAATCCTCTGTTGGTTTCCGTGCGTTCGGGCGCTAAATTCTCCATGCCTGGCATGATGGATACAGTTCTCAATGTCGGGCTCACTGATGAGACGGTTCATGGCCTGATCGCTCAGACAGGTGATGAGCGCTTCGCCTATGATGCGTATCGGCGCCTCATTCAGATGTTTGGCCGCATCGTCAAAGGCATCTCCGGCGATAGGTTTGAGCATATTCTAGACCGCTACAAGGCGAAGACGAAGGGCAAGCAAGACACGGATCTGACGGCAGCGATGTTAAAGGAAATCGTGGAGGAGTTCAAGGCGCTTTACCGTCGTGAGCTCGAGGAGGAGTTCCCTCAGGAGCCTATAGAGCAATTGCGCCAAGCGATTCGCGCGGTTTTCGATTCTTGGTTCGGAAAGCGTGCAGTGGACTATCGGAACTTCTATAAGATTCCTCATGATTTAGGCACGGCGTGCAATGTTCAGACGATGGTTTTTGGGAATATGGGCTTTGACTCGGCTACTGGTGTGGCCTTTACCCGTAACCCGGCGACCGGTGAGAAGGAGCTGTATGGCGAATATCTTCCGAATGCTCAGGGTGAGGACGTGGTGGCTGGCATCCGCACACCTCTGAAGATCACGAAGAAGGCTTCTCAAGAGTGGGCTCGCGAGCACGGCATCTCCGAGGGAGAGCGTCGTCTGCGGTATGCTAGTCTTGAAGAGATGATGCCAGAAACCTACCGCCAGTTTCTGGATGTGGCCGCTCTGCTAGAGCGGCATTATCGGGATGTGCAGGATCTGGAGTTCACCATTGAGCGTGGGCGTCTGTGGATGCTTCAGACTCGCACGGCCAAGCGCACGGCTAAAGCAGCAGTTAAGATCGCCGTGGATATGGTGCATGAGGGTCTGATTATGAAAGAAGAGGCGGTGATGCGGGTAGAGCCGGAGCAGATCAATCAGCTTCTCCTACCGCGTTTCGACGAGAAGGCTAAGGATCGGGCTCGAGAGAGGGGAGAGTTACTAGCTCGGGGTCTGAATGCTTCTCCAGGCGCCGCCACAGGTCATGCTGTCTTCGATGCAGATACGGCGGAGGCATGGGGTCGTGATGGTCGTTCGGTGATCTTAGTGCGCCCAGAGACGACCCCTGATGACGTTCATGGGATGATTGCTGCTCGAGGTATTCTCACGCAGCGGGGAGGGGCGACTTCTCATGCAGCGGTGGTAGCTCGTGGCTTAGGTAAGCCAGCGGTGGTCGGTTGCGAATCCTTGCAGATCGATCTGGAGCGTAAGCAATTCTCCGTGAATGGTCGCGTGATCCGGGAGGGTGATTTCATTTCGATTGACGGTAGCACTGGTGAAGTTTTCGCGGGTCAGATTGTTACGATTGATCCGAATCTGGCAGAAGAGAAAGAATTGGCTGAGCTTCTCTCTTGGGCTGATGAGTTTCGTCGTCTTCAGGTCTGGGCGAATGCTGATTATCCCAGGGATGCACGTAAGGCCCGGGAGTTTGGTGCGGAAGGGATCGGTCTAGCTCGCACGGAGCATATGTTTTTTGAGACCGACCGCCTTCCTTATGTGCGTCAGATGATCTTAAACGCTCCCGAAGCCCAGCGTCTGATGGATCAGGTTCGGGTTGCTCGACAGGCTGCTCAGGCTCGCCCAGAGGATCCAAAAGCCCAGAAGGCCCTTCGGGAAGCGGAGCGGGCGGTTCAGACCTCCAAGGCTGTTAAAGCTTATCGAAAAGCTCTCGATCGCTTGTTGCCTATTCAGCGGAAGGACTTTCAAGGCCTCTTTGAAGCGATGGATGGCCTGCCAGTGATCATCCGCCTTATCGATCCCCCGATGCATGAGTTCTTGCCGCGCTATGAGGAGCTCCTGGCCGAGGTCATTGAGTTGCGAGCGCGCTTGGAGGAGCGCCGCAAGATCAAAGGCTATCGTCCGCGCAAGGGCGAGAAGTCCCTCAAGCAGATGGAGGAGGAGCTGGCGGAGAAGGAGGCACTTCTGCGAGCGGTGAACGCCCTGCGAGAGATGAACCCTATGCTGGGCCTTCGAGGCATCCGCTTAGGGATTCTTTATCCGGACATCATTCGGCTTCAGGTGCGGGCCATCTTTGAGGCGGCCTGCAACGTGAAGAGGCGGGGCATCACGCCGAAGCCAGAGATCATGATCCCCCTGAGCGCGGATGTGAAGGAGCTCCAGATCGTCCGGGAGATCGTGGATGAAGTCGCCCGGGAGGTGATGACCCGCGAGGGAGTCGAGATCGAATATAAGTTTGGGACAATGATCGAGGTTCCTCGGGCGGCGCTAATGGCTGGGGAACTGGCGCAGGTGGCGGAGTTCTTCTCCTTTGGAACGAACGATCTGACCCAGACGGTCTGGGCGATCAGCCGGGATGATGCGGAGGGCAAGTTCCTCCTGCGTTATCTGGAGGAAAAGATCGTTCCGGAGAATCCCTTCCAGGTGCTGGATCGCAAGGGCGTGGGGCGGGTGATGCGCATTGCTGTAGAGGAGGGTCGTCGCACCCGGCCAGACCTAGAGGTGGGAATCTGCGGCGAGCACGGTGGGGATCCATCCTCCATTGAGTTCTGCCATGAGATCGGTCTGAATTACGTAAGCGCCTCGCCGTATCGGGTCCCAGTGGCCCGGCTGGCGGCGGCCCAGGCGGCGCTCAAGGAGCGTGCAGCGCGGATTGAAACTCGTTAATAGCCCTTTCTTGCGCTTCGAAGAGAAGCTTCTCCGGGTTCCGGAGATTCGGGGCGGCGCATCCGTGGGATGTGCCGCCCGTTCTTTTTGAACGACCCGCTTCATGGCGTGTAGAATGCCACCCTGTGTTCTCTTAGGCTTGTATATCGGCCCCTTCCGATGATTATATGGTCTAGCACTGTGATTCCTAGCAGCCTTCCAGCAGTTATTAGATCCCTTGTGAGAGCGATGTCCTCTGGAGATGGCGTAGGATCTCCTGAGGGGTGGTTGTGGGCGATGATCAAGGACACTGCATTTCTTCGAACAGCCTCTCGGAAGACCTCCGCAGGTCGTACTAAGGTGGTGTTCACATTTCCAACGTAGATTGTGGGGATGGCAAGCACTCGCCCTCGTGTATCTAGTAGGAGTGTTCGGAGGGTTTCCTGTTCCAGGTCGGCCATGTCGGTTACAAGGAGATACGCGTCCTGAGCGGATCGTATTTGAGGGCGCTCTCCAGGGACAGTGGTGGCTATTCGGCGTCCAAGCTCTAGTGCAGCTTGGATTTGGGTGGCTTTGGCTAAGCCAATACCTGGGATTTGGGCTAATTCATGGAGGGGGGTTTTGGCTAGCCCATCGATTCCGCCGCAGTTCTGAAGCAATCGATGCGCGAGATGTAGGGCGTTCTCTCCTCGTCGACCTGTTCGAAGTAGTATTGCGATGAGCTCTGCGGTTGATAGAGCCTTAGCTCCATGTTGGATCAAACGCTCCCGAGGTCGTTCGCTTTCAGGAAGATCCTTTATAGTCGGCCATATAGATTGCTCATTCATCTTGATTGACTCCATGCTCGTTGAGTGTCTAATACAATGATAGCGGGTTGTTCGTTGTGACTTGCGCGGTTCTCGGGAATGCGGGGAAGAGTGGATTATTCAATCGAGGATGATATGTCGAAAGCTTTCTGCAAGGATTTCTCGTCCGTCAATCTGGTATCGAAGCCGTTCTCGTAGCTTTTTTTCTAAGGCAATTGGGTCTTGGATCTGGCTGGCGTGGCAGCGGAGGGCCGAAAGCTTTAGTTCGAAAACATCCGTAATGTCGATCCAGAGGTTGGGATATTCGGTAGTGGAAAGGTAGATTTCTCGAACTTGGTGGGGTTCCAGCCCTTCTTTTAGCAGTTCGGGGAAGTACATTCGATTGCCTGCTGCTGGGAAGATGGCATCTAGAGTGGCTAATCCAATCGCCCTGTGGTCATTGTGATTGATGTGGCGGTTATCTCGAATCAGCGTTTGTGGATCCATAGTGACCACGATTTCCGGTCGGTGCATGCGGATCATACGCGTGATATCCCGTCTCAGGTTGAGGTTAGGCTCCAGGGCACCATCTGTGTGATTTAAGAAGGTGACCTGGTTTACTCCGAGGATAGCAGCTGCTTGTTGTTGCTCTCTTTCTCGGATGGCGGCAAGTTCCTCAGGGGTTATGTTGGGATCGTTGCTCCCCTTTTCGCCACGGGTGGCAAGGCAGTAAATCACTTCATGGCCTTGTTGCGTCCATCGAGCAATAGTGCCTCCTGCTGCGAATTCAGGATCATCTGGATGGGCCATCACGACCAGAATTCGCATGCGATTTCCTCCTGCAAGAGTTCCTATTTTCTTTTCTGAGATCTCATAGAGCCTCACCGAGGCTTTAAGTGAGCGGAAACTCAGCCGGGCCGAAAAGCGGGATCATCGTTTTGGGTGATGGGCTGAAATGGGACGTTTAATTTTTGAGCAATTTGTCGAGAGAATGCTTCTAATTTGTCTCGATCGAAACCGACTAGTGTTTCAAGGATTTCACCTTGGGGGCTAATCAGAAAAGCCGTAGGCACGTGGGTGAGGTGATAGGCGATTGAGCTAGTGAAATGATGGTCGGATATGATTGGAAAGGAAAGATGAAGTTGTTGGACAAGCCGTTGGAGGGTTTGAGGCTCGTCCTGTCCAATCCCTAAGAGTCTCCATCCCGAGGGAGGATAAGTCCGGTAGAGATTTTCTATGCGTGGTAGGATCAGACGGCAAGTTGGGCAAGATTCTTTGAAGAAGATTAATATAGTGAGCATTCCTCCGGGTTGTTCCAGATAGGGTTGTCCATCTAGACTTAGTCCAATCAGGGTCGGAGCATGGTCTCCTCTTTTTAATGAGGTCATGTTTCCTCCTTAGAGGATGGGAAGTTTTTTACCGGGATTCATAATGTTCTTTGGGTCGAAGATAAGTTTAATCGCCCATAGCTTTTCTATAGCTGCTGGTGAGAAGGCTGCAGGCAAGAGATCTAATTTCAGTATTCCGATCCCATGCTCTCCGGATAGTGTGCCCCCGAGGTCTAGGGCAGCTTGGAGAATTTGCAGGGCAGCTTTGGCGACTCGGCGCATTTCTTCGGAATTTTGACGATTGAAAAGTAGCGTGGGATGTAGATTTCCGTCTCCTATATGACCATAGATGACAATCGGTATGTTGCTTTCACGAGAAATGCGTTGGATGTGTTGAATCATTCGTGGGATCTGCGAGCGGGGAACGGTGATATCTTCGCTAAGCTTGTGAGGGGCTAATCGAGCGATGGCAGGAGACACCTGTCGGCGCGGCTCCCAAAGTTGATTGGCCGATTCTGTATCCTCAGCGACGCGAATCACCTGGCCTCCGAAGGCGTCAATCACTCGGATCATGCGCGCAAGATCTGTTTGCACTGCTTCCTCTTTTCCATCTGTTGCTAATAGCAGGAGTGCTTCTGCTTCAATGGGCAATCCATAGGGATGAAAGGCCTCCACAGCTTGCATTGTCTTCTGATCCATTAATTCGGCCATTAAAGGTAGGATTCCATTGCTTAAGATTGATGTGACGGCCTCGCATGCGGATTCTATTTTCTCAAAAGCGACTGCAATTCCTCCTATTGATGGTGGTTTCGGTAGCAATCGAACAGTTATTTCTGTGATGACTCCTAAGGTTCCTTCTGAGCCAATGAATAGTTGCTTGAGATCATAGCTGGATACGTCCTTCATTACCCGACCGCCCCATCGTAGTATTTTGCCGCCGGGGATTACGATCTCTAGGCCTAGCACGTAGTCTCGTGTTACTCCGTATTTTAAGCAGCAAGGCCCACCGGCGTTAGTTGCCACATTCCCTCCTATCGTGCACATATATAGCGATGCGGGATCAGGGGGGTAGAATAGTCCATATGATTCTGCAGCTTTCTGGAGCGAATAGGTTGTTACTCCAGGTTGAGCAATAGCGATCCCATCGATCGGGTTGATTTCTAGAATTCGATTCATTCGAGCTAAATTCAAGCAGATGCCTCCCGTGGTTGGCACAGCTCCTCCCGCTAATCCCGTTCCTCCTCCGCGTGGGGTCACTGGGATTTCCATTTCATCAGCTATGCGAAGCACCCATGCCACATCCGCCGTGGATTCCGCATGAACCACAATGTCCGGCAGCCCCTCTACCCAAGTGGCATCATAACTGTAAGCCAGCCGCTCTGCTAAGCGAACTGAGATTTGATCAGGACGCAGGCGATCTCGTAAGCGTGTTACAGCCTCATCTATCCGGCGATCTTTCATTCTGACTCCCTAATCAGTAGGCGTTCGGGCTACGGAAGGTCATTGTCTGCACTATCGTACGCAGGAGAATCTTTACATCTAACCATATCGACCAGTTCTCTACATACCATAGATCATACTTCGTCCGCTCTGTAATTGAAGTATCCCCCCGTAAGCCATTGATTTGAGCCCAGCCGGTGATCCCTGCTTTCTCTCGATGGCGCTCCATGTACCGAGGGATTACCTGCCGAAATTGCTCAACATAGATGGGGCGTTCCGGGCGAGGACCCACCAGGCTCATATCTCCGAGCAGAACATTGATCAGTTGGGGGAGCTCATCCAGATTGAGCTGTCGCAGGATTCTCCCAACCCGAGTTCGCCGTGGATCCCCTGGTCGAGTCCATCCTGGGCCATCCTTCTCGGCATCAGCTCGCATGGATCGGAATTTCAACATCAGAAAGGGGCGTCCATCCAATCCCATGCGCTCTTGAACATAGAAAACCGGACCGGGCGAATCTAGCTTTATCAGAATGGCAATCAATAGCATAAGAGGGGATAGCAGGATCATCGCGATGCTGGCGCCTACAATATCCATGGCTCGTTTGAGCATCAGTTTCCAGCCTCGCTGGGCCACATCCCTCACTGTTAGCAAAGGTAAACCGCCCAGATCATCCAGGGAAGGATGAGTGGTGATCAGCTGGAAAATATCGGGATAAATCTTGATAGACAGATTGCCCCGCTCGCATAAGGAGATCAGGCGAAGCACCTCGCTATGTGGGGCTTCGGGTATGGCAATTAGCACCTCGTCCACGTCTCGCGTATAGACAAGATCAGGGAGATCGCTGGCAGTCCCAATAATGGCAATCCCTGCAATCTGGGTTGCGTTAGTGCCGTTTGGGGCTACGACACCAATGATCTCATAGCCCAACCATGGGGCATCTTGGATGCGGTGGATCACTGCCTCCGCGGCCTCCCCCGTCCCCACGATCAGCACACGACTCCGGTCCCATCCCCTAGCACGCAGAATTCCCCATAGAAACCTCAGAAAGATTCTCCCGATGCTGATCATCCAAATGCCTAGGATCCATGCGTATAAAACCATTGCCCGCGGGTAGTTGAAGGCGAGTAAAGTGTCTTTAAAAACCAAGGAGACGGTGGCGATCGTAAAGATCATCGCTAGTGAGAAAGTCCATGCAACTCGCAGGATTTCATCGAGACGGGAAGTAGCTCGTCCTAGATGATACAAGCGATGAAAGAAAAATATCACCCCTACCCATCCTAACAAAATCGCCATCATTGGGAGATATTTCTCAAACTCTCCTATATTCTGGGATGGATAGGGCCAGGATAGCTGGGCTCGCATCTGATAAGCCGCATAAAAAGCGAGGGCAGATCCTGCCAGATCGTTAAATACCAAAGCGGCGTTGAACACCCATCGCGCATGCTTTCTCATACCGTTCCCTCCTCTAATAGTTCTGGTTCTTCAAATCATGCCTCATCGCCGTCCACAACCGCCATCCGCCCTTCAACACCAGTCCGGCGCGCACGAGGAAATCCAACCAGCCCGGCGTGGTTTGCCGATAATGCTTTCGATAAAAGATCCACATCGCTCGATTGAATTCATATCGGGCTCGCGGACTCATCCGGCTAGATGCCCTCTTGACATGCAGGACAACGACTTCAGGATAATAATAGATTTTCCATCCCGCTTGTTTAATCCGATACGCCCAATCCAGATCTTCCCCATACATAAAAAACGATTCGTCCAGCAGCCCTACTTGGGCGATCGCCTCGCGGCGCACCATCATGAAAGCGCCTACCACGGAGTCTACCTCACAAGTCTGATCTGGATCGAGAAAGGTCAGGTTGTATCGGGCGAACCGCGGGCTCTTTGGGAACAGCCGGCTCAAACCGGAGAACCGGTAAAAAGCCACCTCGGGGGTGGGAAAACTACGACGGCAGGCCAAGTCCAGGGAACCATCGGGCCGAACGATCTTAGGACCGGCTACCCCAGCCTCCGGATGGGCGTCCATGAAGGCCACCATCCGGGCCAGGGCGTCCGACGACACCTCAGTATCTGGGTTGAGCAACAGGGCATAGCGCGGTCTGGGCTCCGTGTTCGGAATCCCAAATCCGAAGAACCGCAACCCCAGGTTATTGGCATACGCATAGCCGCCGTTCACCGGACTGCGGATCACCCGAACTTCGGGAAACTCCTGCTCCACCATGTCCGGGCTGCCATCCGTCGATGCATTATCGACGACGCAGACCTCAAAAGACAATCCCTGACTGGTTCGCACCGTCTGGAGGCAGCGCCGGAGCAATTCTCGCGTGTTATAGCTCACGATAACGATCCCCACATCCAGCCCAGACATCCCTGGAAACCTCATCCGATTCTGCAAATCACCGATTGGATTTGATAAAGACTCCCAAGTCCCTCCATTCTCCTCTTATCGAAGCTCACCCACCACCACCAGCCGATGGGTGTTCACCAAGTAAGGATGACAGGTGATGAGGGTGACGACCGGGTCACGGGTTGGTGCCATGACCTCCACTTGGGTAGGAAGCACGATCTGCTTCTGAACCACGACATACCGATAGGCTCGGCTTCCGGCGTAAACCCAGATCTCATCGCCCGGCCGGAGTTTCTCTAGGTCGCGAAAGATCTCCCCATAGATGTCATTATGGGCTGCCAGCACCATATTCCCTCGCTCGCCCGGATTGGCCGTCCCCGGATGATGACCCACGCCTTTCTTTAGCGCCTCCCAATCCGTTCCCGGAACGACGGGGGCGTCCACGCCGATCGCCGGGATCACAATGCGGGTAGGGCTGCGAGGGCTGGGGGTGATTGGCGCCGGCGTAGGAAGCGCTGCCACCAGTGCTCTCAGGTGTTCCGGGATCTCATCAGGATTCGGCGCAGGACCTCCGGGTGCTGTCGGCGGGCGGTGTCCACCCGGCAAAACCACTGCCTGAATTAACGGCGTCGGCGTGGAGGTAGCCCGAGCAGTCACTTCCGGTTGCAGTCCCCGCATGGTCTGCCAGGAAAAGAAGAGCAATGCCACCGCGCCCATCACCGCCGCGATCTCCACTGCCAACAGTAAGCGATCCCGCCAAGCAGACCACGCGATACGGGGGAAGCGGATTCGAATCCAAGGCCGACGCTCCTCCCACTCCACCTCGGGATGATAGACGAGATCCGGGGGGAGCGGCTGGGGTTTCACAGCCTCCGATATCGGAACAGGAGAGGACGACTCGATAGAAAGACGTCCCTCCCGGATCCAGCGCTTCAAGCGGATCTCCCGGCGTTTGAGGGCCAGCGCTCGCTCCAGATCCTCAATCCGCGGCTCTTTCCCCATATCGCATCACCCATCTCATCTTCTTCATTCCACCGGCGATTTGGGCAAGCTCGATCTCCTCCTGGATCCACCGGACGTGAGCGAGGGAAGTGGCCACGCGCAGGAACCCCGGCGCTCATAGTCTCAATCGATGCGGTGGCGAGCCACCAGTTCCCCTACGTAATCTACCGCCTGCTCCATATAACGATGAACTTCCGCCGCAGCCTGGCGACCGAAGCGCATGGCGGTCACGGAGAGGGTGAGGCCAAAAGCGAAGCCACCCATTTCATCTCCCGAAAATCTATGCGTTACTCGGGCCGAACGGCAACCGCAAATATTTCCCGCTCAAAAAACCAGCGGAAGGGGATCCAGCGAAACGCGATGTGGCGCAAGGCGCGAAAGATCCATCCCTCCTGCCGGTTCTGGGGCGGGGTGGTCAGCCAGACTTTTACCCGGCGGAATCCCGCCCGCCGTAACGCCCACCACAAACCGAGCGGGCCCTGCTCGTTCACGTGAACCGCTTCATTGATCGGGACATTCAGGGCGCGCGGGTTCGGCGGATACAGATGTCCCAGGCCCTGGAGGGTGCGGACCAGCCGGACTATCGGGTAAGCGTAAGCATCATACCAGCGGTTGGGGGCCGTGTGAATGACCAGCATCCCTCCCGGCTTCAAGACCCGGTAGGCTTCCCGCAGGGCGAGGCGAAGCTCCCAGGGAAAAAGATGCTCCACCACATCGAACATCAACACCCGATCGAACACTGTGCTGGCGAAGGGGAGGAATTTAGCGTCTGCCTGAGTGAGGCCAGCTGGAGCTTGCAGCCCCCCCGCCCGCCGCAGGAGATCCCCTGAAAGCCGCACGGCCGCTTCGGCGTAATCCACACCGATGGCACAAGCTCCCAACCGGGCGCAATGGCGAACGATCTCCCCGCGTCCGCAACCCACATCGAGCACCCGCATGCCGGGCCGCACTTCGGCCACTGAAAAGGCTGCCTGAAGCCTGCGGGAAAGATGCTCCCCATGCGTGTGGAGGAACTCCTCGTAGCCCTCACATGCGGAGAGAAAATAATCCTCTCCATAGAGATGCGGGGGCAGCGAGGGCCCACGATCAGAAGATGGTTTTCGGATCAATGTTGTTCCCACCCCATCGCTCATTAGAAATTACGCGGATTTCGTGCACAATTTCATTTGCGATAAAAATCATTCTGAACACTTCCCAGCCCCTCGATGCCCAGGCCTGAGCCCTTCCTAAAAATTATAGAGCAGGCTATGAAGGCCGGCCCTGAGCGACCCGCCAGCCTGCAAAGGCGACCAGCCCCCAGCCCAGCAGGTAAAGCCACCACAGGAATTCTGTCGGACGAGCCCGGCCGATCGCTTCCAACCCGCCGGGGAGCGCATGCAGCGCAGGGGCCATCACCGTATAGAGCGCGATCAGGGCCCCAACTCCTCCCAGCCCAAGGGACAACCCATCTAGCCGAATCGACCACCCCTCCTCGCTCCGGCGGGCCATCCGCGTGCCCACCACCATCATGAGGGCCGCAGCCAGCATCGGAGCCCAGACCGGCCCCCAC
>JANXBD010000054.1 GCA_025057635.1 Thermoflexus sp.
TGATCCCCTATCTGGACGAGATCTCCCCGCTGGCCCGGGCGATCGGGGCGGTGAACACGCTGCGGGTGGTGGATGGGCGATGGATCGGGGAGAACACAGATGTAGAAGGGTTCCGCCGCGCCTTGGCCGAGATCGGGCTGTCCGCCCGAGGACAGTCTGTGGTCGTTCTGGGGGCCGGCGGGGCCGCCCGATCCGTCCTGGCTGCCTTAGCGATCGAGGAGGCCCGAGAGATTTTCCTGATCAACCGAAGCTACGAGCGGGCGGCCCGCTTGATCGCCGAACTGAGCGAAACCTTCCCTCCAGCAGGCCTTCGTCTGCCGCCGGTTCATGTGCTCCGCGTGGAAGAGCCTCCTCCTGAAAGCGTCGCCCTGCTGATCAACACCACGCCGGTCGGCATGGCACCGGAGATCGAGGCATCCCCATGGCCGCCGGATCGTCCATTCCCCTGGGGCCTGCAGGGCGTCATCGATCTGATTTACGAGCCCCCGCGAACCCGCCTGATGACCCTAGCGGAGGCCGCTGGGATCCCTGCCTTCAATGGCCTGGGGATGCTCCTCCACCAGGGAGCGATGGCGTTCACCCTGTGGACAGGCCAGGAAGCTCCCCTTGAGGTGATGCGGACAGCGCTCCTGAAGCAGTGATCTCTTCCGTGGACTCACACCGGGATTGGGGGAGCAGGTCTGATGGATATCCGGTTGTAGTAAACCCCGGATCGCCCCCTTGGAGGGCTTTCGAGGGCTAGGCGGGTCCTCGAGGGCAGTCCACCCGGCTTCTCCGCTTTTTGATTATGCCTTTCTCGAGATCGTTCAAAAGCCCGATCCCGCCCCGCGGAAGATGCGCATGGATAGCCAATTGCGTTAAAATAAAGTGATTAAGGGATCAGCCCCCTGGACCGGTCCCCGCATCCTTTCAGGGGCAGGTCATCCCAACGGATGGCCCCAGGGGGCATGCCCTGAATCCTGATGGGAGGAGTGTCCGCATAAGGATGACCCAATTTCAGATCACAGACGACCTGGAAGCGTTGCTGAGCGTTCTGCCTCCGGACATCGCCCAGGCCGTGCGGGATCGCAATCGAAACGAGGCCTTGCTGGAGGTCGTCCTGGACCTGGGCCGACATCCGGAGGCTCGATACACCGATGGCGAGGCAACTCTTTGCCCCCGTGAAGTGACCGAAGCAGACCTGCAATACGTCGTCTCCCGCATTAGGGAGTTCGATGCGGACAACCGGGCTGGGATCCAGCGGACCCTGCACCGGATCAGCGCGATCCGCAACCGACGCGGCAACATCATCGGGCTCACTTGTCGGGTCGGCCGCGCGGTCTACGGCACCATCGAGATCATTAAAGACATCGTCCTCTCCGGGAAGAGCATCCTCCTGCTGGGTCGTCCGGGCGTCGGCAAGACGACCATGCTGCGGGAGGCAGCACGGGTCCTGGCCGAGCACAAGCGGGTGATTATCGTCGACACCTCGAATGAGATCGGTGGCGATGGGGACATCCCCCATCCGGCGGTTGGCCGCGCGCGCCGCATGCAGGTCCCCAAGCCCAGCCTCCAGCATGAGGTGATGATCGAGGCGGTGGAAAACCATATGCCGGAGGTCATCATCATCGACGAGATCGGACGTGAGCTGGAGGCGGTGGCGGCCCGCACGATCGCCGAGCGAGGGGTGCAACTGATCGCCACCGCCCATGGGAACACCCTGGAGAACCTCCTGATGAACCCCACCCTATCCGATCTCGTCGGTGGGATCGAAAGCGTCACCCTTTCCGACGAGGAGGCCCGGCGACGCGGCACCCAGAAGACTGTCCTGGAGCGGCGGGCGCCGCCCACCTTCGATGTGCTCATCGAGATCCAGGACCGCCAGCGGTTGCTGGTCCATCACGATGTGGCAGCCAGCGTGGATGCGCTCCTGCGGGGCCAGCAGCCGGATGTGGAGCTGCGCTATCGAGATGAGGAGGGACGCATTCACATCGAGAAGCCTCGCTTCCGGCGGGCGGTGATGGTGGGGAAGTCTCCCCTCCCCTTCTGGCGCGGGGAGATCATCGCCACCACGCCGATCGCCGCCGGGGAATCCCTGCCCGCCCCGACGCGGGTGACCGTCGAACGCGTGGGGATCTTCGAGGAGGAAGAGCTGGAGGAAGCCTCGTGGCAGGCCCCGCCGCTCCCTTCCGGCAACGGGCCGCGGCGTCCCCTGCGGGTATATCCCCTGGGCCTGGCCCGGAACCGCCTTCAGCGGGCGGCCAGCGTCTTCGGAACCCCTATCCAGTTCGTGGAGCAAATCCGGGAGGCCGATGTGGTGATCACCACCAAGGCCCACTACCGCCGCCATCCCCGGGTGCTCCATGAGGCCGAAGGCCGGGGGATCCCGATCTATGTGGTGCGCTCCAACACCGTGACCCAGATCGAAAGCTGTCTGGCGGATATCCTGAACCTGACGCCGGCAGAGGGAGAAGAGGAAGATCGCCTGGCCCAGGCGCTGGAAGAAGCAGAGGCGGCCATCCGGAAGATCCTTCACGGGGAAGCGAAATACGTCGATTTATCCCCTCAGAATGCGTATATCCGACGCCAGCAACATCTCCTGGCCCGCCAGTATAACCTGATCTCCCACAGCTACGGGAAGGAGCCGAACCGCTACGTTCGGATCTACGCCGAGTGAGACCCTGTTCAAGATCGGAGAGCCTCAGGGGCGAAGTCGGGCGTGGAAGAAGCCCCGCTTCGCCCCCCGTTGCGTGGCTCCTTTAATGACGGAAGCAACGCCTTCCGGTGAAGGCCATGGCCATCCCGTAGCGGTCGGCCGCCTCGATCACCTCGGGATCCCGGATGGAGCCGCCGGGCTGGATGATGGCCGTCACCCCTGCCGCCGCGGCGGCCTCCACCCCATCGGGGAACGGAAAGAACGCGTCGGACGCCAGCACAGCGCCCCGGGCCCGCTCCCCTGCCTTCTGGATGGCGATCCGCACGGCGTCCACCCGGCTCATCTGCCCCGCCCCGATCCCCACCGTCTGCCTCCCCTGGGCTAGCACGATCGCGTTGGAACGGACATGCCGGACCACCCGCCAAGCGAACCGGAGATCCTCCCATTCGGATGCTGTCGGCGGCCGGCGGGTGACGACCTGCCAGGCGCCATGATCGTCTTCCTCGCGATCCGGGGTCTGAACCAGGAACCCGCCGAGGACACTCCGGATCTCCAGGCCTGGGACTTCTGGTTCCTGCATACGGATCACCCGGCATGCTTTCTTCCTCGCCAGACGGGCCATCGCCTCCGGCCGATAGGCAGGCGCGACGATGACCTCCAAGAAGATCTCCCGGAGCGCTTCAGCGGCTTCCTCGTCCACCTCGGCATTGAACGCGACGATCCCCCCGTAGGCGCTCTCCGGATCGCCCGCCAGGGCGCGCCGGAACGCGCAGGCCGTGGTGTCCGCCACCGCCGCGCCGCATGGGTTGTTGTGCTTCACGATGACGGCAGCGGACAGGGGAAGATCTTGGGCCGCCCGCCAGGCCGCCTCCAGATCGAGCAGGTTATTGTAGGAAAGCGGCTTTCCCTGGAGCACCTCGAACGGAAGGGATCGGAAAGGCTCTAGATAAAACGCTCCGGCCTGATGGGGGTTCTCGCCGTAGCGCAAAGCGATCGCCGATCGGCCGAAGAGGAGCAACATCTCCGGCAACAGGCTGGAAGGCGCGTCGGTCCCCTCCAGGTAGCGGGCGATCATCGCGTCATACCATGCCGTCAGGCGGAACGCCTGGGCCGCCAAGCGCCGTCGAAGCGCCAGAGGGACCTCCCCCTCCTGGCGGAGCGCCTCCAGCACGAGGGGATAATCCGCGGGGCGACTGCACACGATCACCCGGGCGAAGTTCTTGGCCGCCGCCCGCAGGAGAGCCACGCCACCAATGTCGATGGCCTCCACGGCCTCCTCCGTACTTCCCCGGCGGGCCGCTTCCTCAAAGGCATACAGATTCACCGCCACCAGATCGATCGGCCGCCCCCCGATGGCGGCGAGCTCCGCCCGATCCGCCTCCGTAGGCCGGGCCAGGATCCCCGCGTGCACCAAGGGATGGAGGGTCTTCACCCGTCCGCCCAGGATCTCCGGGGCGCCCGTCCACTCCTCCAGTGGGGTCACGGGGATCCCTGCGTCGGCAAGGGCGCGGGCCGTCCCCCGCGTGGCAAGGATCTCCCAGCCCAGCCCCACCAGCCCCCGGGCGAAGTCTTCCAGGCCCGTTCGGTCGGTCACGCTAAACAACGCATAACGTCCCGTCATCGAACCTCCCGACTGCTTCAGGTCTGATGGCCTCTCCCCCCATGACCTCCTGGGCCGTGGGGACGAGGGAGAAAAAATTTTCGGGGACGGTGCAGAAGGCCGAGGCTTTCCCCAACGTCCCCGACACCTATCCAGTATCTCAATTTGATTAGGTCTTCCAGATTGGGGTGGATGCGCCAGATCTAGGTGCCCATCGGGTCAGAGGGCATCTCGGGGAGGGACGATGGTCCCTTTCCCCTCTTTCCCCCTTTCCACAGCCGGATGGCCGGGGGTTGAAACACCCAATAAACCCCTGAGGCTTCTGAGGATTTCACCCGATGCGCGTGGAACACAACCCACCGATCGGTCCCTACCTCGCCTCTGAGACGGCCTGGCGTAGGGTTTCCGGGATCCGCCGGGGGTCCTTACCAAGGACAAAGATCCAGCGTCCGAACTCCCCGTGATGATTCACCGCGCGCACCCACCGGCGGGCAGCGATCTCCTTCTGGCGATCCGCTTCGGTCTCGAACCCCTTGATCTCCAGGATGATGTTCACCTCGCTCCCATCCGGCATCCGCCATCGGATCAGGTAATCCGGCCGATACTCGTGCCGTGCGCCCTGCCATTCATAGGGGATCGTGAAATCCAGATGATCGTTGCGCGCGTAGGCGATCACCTCCGGGATTTGCTCCAGTTGGTAGGCGACGGTGTGTTCCCACTTTGGCGCGTCCAACACTACGTGGCTAATATGGCTTTTCGTCGTTCCCACTGCCGGGCGTACGGTGCGGAAAAGCACCTCAGACGTAGAACCAAGGGGGCGGAAGCGCTCAATCACAGGTAGAACAGGCGGCTCCCCTGCGTCGGTATCGGGCTCGATCGCCTCTGTCAGCCGCTCAATGATACGTTGCTTATATTTGAGCAGAGCGATCTCCTCTAAGGGCGTATCGGGATCTACGATAACGACGCGCTCCTCGAGATACCGCCAGACGATGTTGAGCACCTGGGGGAAGAGGATATGCCGCGCGTTCCAATCCTCACGCTTATCTTTGAGACGACGGGTAAGTTCAGCAGCGATCTCGTAGACAGTAGCCTGGAGCCGCCTCTCCCGATGAAAGGGATTGCGATCGTGCACCACTTCAGGCCCAGGGCCCAAACGGTCCGGCCGTCCAAGGCGATATCCTGCAGCCGGTTTGGCCACCACTTCCGTTGGCTCATGCGCGGGATCGATTTTCAAATATGGCACCTGCTCTAGGTTGAGCCGAATGCGCTGACGAACGTCAAAAACGTATCCCTCCACGCGTGGGAAGGTGATCTCCAGGTGCTTCCGTTCGGGCAGGGCCCGCACCAGTGTAGAGATCTTTTGCACCTCCGGGCGACCGACGGGCTTCTTTTTGACGGGAATGACCTCAAACGGCACGCCGTAGACATCCACATATTCGGGCTCGCTGAAGTCGTCGTAGTTCATGCGGCGTAGCCCCCGGCCCACCACCTGTTCGCAGAGCAATTGCGAAGTGAATGCTCGCAGGCCCAGAATCTGCGTTACGTTCTGGGCATCCCAACCCTCGTTCAGCATCCCTACTGAGATCACACAGCGGATGTTCTTCCCTGGCGGATCCCCTTCGCCTTCCCACTCCGTCTTGCCGATGGTATCGACGACCTTGCGGAGGCGCTCCGCTGCCTCCTGCCTCGTTTCCCCTTCCACAGCGCTCTCCGCTTCGGCGAGGAGCTTCGTGTCGATCCGGAAAGTCACTTCGTGACCGGGGCCGTTCTCCAGCTCCTTCAGCACCTTCCCACTCGCAATGTGCTGGTGAACCAGCTCCGCCAGGTTCGTGTTGTCGCAGACTACGATCATGACCGGCGGCACCGGTGAGCCGGCCTGCTGGAAGGCCTCGAAGGTTCTCTTCCACTCTGATGCCAGGGTCGCCAGCGCCCCTTCGGCCTCCCGCAGAACCGATTCCGGCTTGGCCCGACGGCGAGCCGTCTGGCGCTCCGAGACAGGGAGCTGACGGTTGATATGTTCCCACAAGCGGAAGTATTTCGGGATCAGGGCGCCCGTGTTATCGTCTACCGGAACGCGAGGGATTTTCACGATGCCCGACTCGATGGCGTCCACTAAGCCGAAATCCGACACAACCCAGGGAAAGGGTGTTCCCTCCTCATACCCGCTGCCTTTGATATAGAAAGGCGTGGCGGAGAAATCCACGCAGAAGTTGATTCCACGCTCGGCATGGATCCTGTCCAGACCGCTGATCCAGATGGTCGCCTCCTCGCGCTCCTCGATCTCCTCCGGCGAGAGCCGTTCCCGGACCTCCTCGGGCAACGGCGCGGGGCGATAGGCATGGTGGGCCTCATCATTGATGACTAAAATGTTTTGCTTAGGACCGAGCTCCCGCAGCACCCGGCGGCAAAAGGCCCTATCGCTTTCGATTCCCCGTTGCACGACGCTTCGAGAGCGGCTGTCGTCTTTGGGCTGAAAGAGGTGCCAGTTGGTGATCTGAAACCTCCCCTGCTGGAGCCGCTCTAGCATCTCCCGAGGCACCAGATCGAACTTCTCGTAGTAATTGCCGGGCTTCCAGGGCAGGAGGACCTGCAGGCGCTCCCGGATCGTGAGGTTCGGGCACACCATGAGCACCGCATCGGAGAAACGTCGGTCCTGGGGGCTGGCCCGCTTGTTGAGCACCTGCCAGGCGATGACCATTCCCATGACGACGGTCTTGCCCGCGCCAGTCGCCATCTTGCACGCATAGCGGGTCAGGCCGTTGTCCTTCGGGATGGTGAGGCCTTGCTTTTCAGCCGGTGGGGCTTCCACCAGCCAGATCAGGGTTTCCGCCGCCTCGCGCTGACAGAAGAAAAGCCTGCGCTCCCGTTCCGGGCGATTCCAGTAGTTCAGCAGTTGACGAGTGATCGGTGTCACGCCGGGGTAGCCTCGCTCACGCCAAGCCCTGACCCGCTCGCGAATCGTATTGACCAGCTCCAGGGGGACGAATTCCTCCTCCAGAAGCGCCATCTGCGGCCCGCGGGTGCGGGGTTTCAGGTAATACCCCGCCGGCCGCCGCCCCTCCTTGAGCACAGGCTGACCCTGTTCATAAGCCCAGTAACGCGCCGGCTCCTCGAAGGGCGAGTTGATGATTGGATTATCCACCAGCATCGTCTTTTCACTCATGTCAAAACCACTGCTCGATTGATCCAACCGCTCAATGCTGTATTATTTGGTTTTACTCGTATTTGATATTGGAATAAAGCCAAATACAGCAATTCCTATTCCGGCGCATGTTTGCCTCCTTCCTCATAGCTGAGGGAAATCACCCGCACCACCTCGTTCCCCCGAAAGTCGATCACCTTCACAGCGATGCGCTTGTGTTCACCAGGATGGAACGGGAACGAGACAGTCCCGCGCATCCTCTCGAAAGCCTCCGGGTCTATGTGCGCCCGCAGCGCCCGCTGGAGTTTCTCCCATGCATCGGGGTCGCCGGGGAAAAAGGCCTGACAGATATGGAAGGTCTTGCCGTCATAATCTGTGTCCAGGAACCAAGCTGCGACGTCATGACCCTGAGTGCTGTGAACCTCGCCCGTGAGCGGGTCATAGATGTCCACGCCCCGCAGTTCCACTATAAAGGTGCCATCCTTCCGCTTCTCGACCCGCACATCCGGCTGGCCAAACACGGTGAAGATCTGACTGGCGCGGGTGGTCCTCAGCAGATCACCCACCAGTACATCCGGCGCCACGTTGGCGAAATGCACCTGCAGGCCATGGACCGGCACCTTCTGGATGAGGGCCTGCGCTTCAGGGTCGAAGCTGAAACCGGCCAGGATCAGCACCTGGTATCCATTCATTTTCGCCGTTGGAATGGCCTCCTGGACCTGGAAAGCTGTCACCGGTCCATATAGAGGGCCGAAGGAGATAGCGACCCGCAACGGCTTTCCGTTCTGATGGGTTTCGGCCTCCGCATGCAGATAGCCGATGTTCAGGGGACGCAGATTCGCCAGTTCCATCTTCTTGCCACCGGGGAAAAGCACCCCGCCCTGCTGCTTGAGCAGATGGAGCATCATGGTCAGGTAATCCCCACCCCGATCGGAAAGCCGGGCACGGGCCTCTTCTTCCTCAAACGGTGGGATAGGGGCTTGGGAGGGATCCTCCACCGAGGGAACCGGGATGGCTTCCACCGTGAACGGCCCTGAAACCCGCACCACACCCCGCACGACCTTCGGGCGGTCGTAGAGCGTCTCCTGCGGGGCGTTGCGCTGGATGCTCTCGTCGATCTCCTGACGCTTGGCGCGCCGGAGTTCCCAGAACCGCCGCAGGGCCTCCCGGGCCTCCTGGGGCCAGTTCGGTCCCGGGATGGGATCTGGCACGTCGGCGAGGGAGCTCCAGCGATGGCCCGTTAGCCGGTAGATGGTCTGAAGCCATTCCTGCAGCTGGCTGGAATCCACCACCACCGCCTGCTGTTTCGCCTGATACAGCTTCCAGTAGACCTCGTGGGCTTCCTGGGGCCAGCCGGGATGGGGCACTTCGCGTGGCACCTCCCATTCTTTCCAGGCCTTGCCGAGCGCCTGGTTGAGGTCAGATAGGGCCCGATCGATCTGCGGCTGATACTTTTCGGCAATGGCGTCGATCTCAGTGTTCCTGGCGATGCTCTCCAGGGTGATGTGGGGCACCGTTTCGTAAATGAAGCCGCCGGCGGGGCCGCGTTCGGGATCGCGCAGTTCGTAGTAGTCAAACTTCGCGGTCATCAACCGCTGGCGGGCGATGGCCAGGGCGACGCGGGAGGTGTCGCAGGTGATCCAGCGCCGGCCCCATTTTTCGGCGCAGTAAGCCGTGGTGCCCGAGCCGCAGGTGGGGTCGAAGACCAGATCACCCGGATCGGTGGTCATCAGGATGCAGCGCTCGATGACCTTGGCGTTGGTCTGAACTGCATAGACTTTAGGATCCCCGTAGCCAGCGATGCCTGTGTCCGTCCAGACATTAGCGAGAGGTCGTGTTGGAATCTCTTCTAAGAAGCGGACATAGCTGAGGGTATTCCCTACTGCAAAGAGGCGATCAGCATGCCGAAGCCGCTCCATGCCCAATTCATTAGTCTTCCAGAAGTTTTTACTCAGCGCGAAGGTGCGACCTTCAAATGTTACGGGAAAGCGAGTGGACTCGCCACCACTCTGTGATGTCATGTCGCCTGCTTTGAATACTCTAGTCCCATCAGGCAGTGAGGATGGCAACTCCAGCTCCGTGCTGGTGAGCCGCCTCCGGGTGCCATCGGTCAGCTCCACGTGTTGATATCCTTTTGTTCCTTCCTCCCCCAGCTCCTTCTCCAGGTAAAGCTGACGGTACTTGACCTGATCCTTATCTTTCGCATACCACAGCAGGAAATCGTTGACTACATCTAAGAGTGTCCCGCCCTTGCCACTGGTCTTGACGAAACTAATCACCGCCACAAAATTCTCCCTTCCGAACACCTCGTCCAGCAGGCACCGCACCAGATGCAGGTTCTCGTCGTTGATCTGGACGAAGATGGATCCACTCTCAGCCAGCAGCTCGCGGGCCAGCAACAGGCGGTCGCGGAGATAGGTGAGGTAGGAATGGATGCCCAGACGCCAGGTGTCGCGATAGGCCTTGATCTGCTCCGGCTCGTGGGTGAGGTCTTCATCCCTATCCTTCACGTCCCGCTGGTCAATGCGAGGCTGAAAGTTGCTGGAATACTTAATCCCGTAGGGCGGATCCATGTAGATCATCTGCACCTTGCCGGCCATTCCCTCCTTGACCAGGAGCGAGTTCATCACCAGCAAGCTATCGCCCAGGATCAGGCGGTTCGCCCAGCCCACCTCGTGCTGGTAGAACTGAACCTGCGCGTCGGCAGGCAAGGGTGTCTCGCCGAAGAGCTCCGCCTGAACGGGCTCCGGACGTCGAGCCGCGCGCAAGATCGCTCGGGTGGAGATGCGCTCGTGGATGTGAAGGGAAACCACATCCACTTCAAACGAGGTGTGCTCCGCCTTTCCCGCCCACATCAGTTGGGGGTCCAGATGAGGATCATACGCATAAGGAGTGGTCTGGCGCTCGCGCGCCTCATACGTCGGCGCCAGGCCAACGGGTGGGTTGTTTCTCCGCTGAGCTTTGGGGTGGTGGTAATCCTTCACCGCGTCATTTGCGCGGGCCGCCTTCTTCCCTCGCTGTGGCATCCGCCACCTCCTCCCCCGTGGCGATCGCTGTCCCGCTGAGCCAATCCCTGATTGCCTAACCCTATGCCTCCCATCTCCGGGAATCCGCCTTCCGGGTGTCCCGGCGCACCGCATCTCCCGCCGCTGACGATGGAAGCGGATTCGAAGGGGCCTCGGGGCGCTGACCGCTCACGCGCCATATCCGGGGGCAGCGATCGGTCACCTGCGACGTTTCGTTGGGGCAACCGCGCAGCCTGGGCGACCACCGGGGCCTCCAAGGGGATATCGTGGACTGGATTAGGGAGACCCCAGCCCGCCTGCCGAGCAGAGTAAGAGCGGCCGACCCGGTTCGGTGGAAGCGCCCTCACCCCTTCAGGAACTCCTCGATCGCCGAGCGGCTGATGCGATAGGTGGCGCCGATCTTGCGGGCCTTCAACTGGCCGGACTCGATCAGCTGAACCACGTCGTCCGGCGACACCTTGAGGTAAGCCGCCGCCTCCTCCACCGTCATCACCTCGGGCGCCGCCGCGGGAGCCGCCGGCCGGGCCATCATCCCCTGAAAGAGCTGGGTGAAGAACTGGGCTAGCCCGAAACCGGCCCCGGCACCCACCCCCGCCGCGGCCAGCCCGCCCAGCTCCTGCTGCGCCGCCTCCCGCAGGGCATCCGCCGCCTGCAATTGCGCATACGTCTGCACGTCCAGCAGCCCCATCGCCCGCAACTCCTCGATCGTCTTCGAGGAGGGCCGGAGCGATTGCACGTAGAACGCCTTCAGATCCAGGCCCAGGGCCTGGAAATCCTCCTGGGCTTTCGCCCGCACCGCCGCGCCCAGCTCCTCGAAGAAGCCCGCCAGATCCACCACCGGCCGGTTGAAGTTCCCCACCCCATCCGCCAGTTTGCTCACCAGGATGCTGCGCAGGTAATCCACGATGCGCTCAGTCTCATAGAGACGCTGGACCCCCACGATCTTGTTCACGAAAAGCTGCGGATCCCGGACCTGGATGGCAAAGGTCCCGTGGCCCTGAAGCAGGACCACCCCTAACCCCATGCCGGGGTTGCGGACGACGATGGGCTCGGGGGTGCCCCATTTCAAATCCACGAACTCGCGGGTGGAGACGAAATAGACCTCGGCGGTGAAGGGGGAACGGCCGCCGAAGAACGGCCCCAGCAGGTTGATCAGGAGGGGGATATTCGCGGTGGTCAGGGTATGGCGGCCAGGGCTGAACACATCGAGGGCTTTCCCATCCCGGAAGAAGACGGCCACCTGGCTCTCCCGCACGATGAGCTGGGAGCCTAAGCGGAAATCCCCCGCCCCTTCCTCGGGGAACCGTTTCACGATCTCCCGCCCCGTGTCGTCGGCCCACTCGATCACATCAAAGATCCGCGGCATCTTCGCGCTCCTTTCTTTGAGCTTTCTGCGCTCGTTTGGCCGGTTGCCGGATCGCTTCCCCCAGTCTAATGGAAGAACGACCGGAATGCCACCAGGAAGCCGATCGCCACCACGGTCCGCCGCACCCAGATGCGATCCACCCGATGCGCGATGAAGGCCGCCGCGTATCCCCCG
>JANXBD010000055.1:0-8625 GCA_025057635.1 Thermoflexus sp.
CCCGCTGGCCCGCCGTTTTCGCCCCGCCCAAGCAGGAGGTCCAGTGCGAGTTCCTCCAAGGAGAGTCGCCGGAGGAGATCGCCCGCGCCCTGGTCGATCGGCTGTTAGCGGAAAAGGTGTTGTAGGGGCAATGGCAGGGGGCCTCCGGCGGCCTGCTCCCTCACTCCCCTCTCAAGTCAACTGCGGAGGACATCCATGAGCCATATCTGGGTCTGGCTGGAGCAATTTCAGGGGAAGGTTCCCTCCATCGTATGGGAGACCATGGGGGTGGCCCGGCAGCTGGCGGATACGTTGGGAACCGGAGTGACCGCCGTGTGGATCGGAGGGACGATCACAGATCAGGCCGAGGCTGCCATCGCCATCGGCGCAGATGTCGTCCGGGTGATCGAGCATCCGGCGCTAGCGGACTTCCGTTTTGAACCTTACCTGGCCGTTCTGAGCCGTCTGGCGAAAGAGAGCGCCCCCTTGGCTATCCTGATGGGATCCACGGCCCGCGGGCGCGAGCTGGCTGGAGGGCTGGCCGCCGAGCTGGGCACCGCCACGCTGGTGGATGTGATGGAGATCGCCATCGAGGACGGACGCATCATGGCGATCCGGCCGATCTATGAGGGCAAGCTGTTCGCGCGAACTTATGTCGAGCGCTCCCCCGCGATTTTAACGATCCGCGGGCGTGCATTCCCTCGGCCGGATCCCGATCCCAGCCGGAAAGGGGAGATCCGCCGGGTTTCGGTTGAACTGGATCCTTCGGTTTTCTCCACAGAGGTCCTGGATTGGATTCAGGAAACGGAGGGGGAGATCGGCCTGAACGAAGCCCGCATCGTGGTGGGCGGCGGGCGTGGGGTGGGCAGCCCAGAGGGCTTCGAGATCCTGCGGGAGCTGGCCCGGGCTCTAGGGGCGGCTCTGGGAGCCACGCGGGCAGTGGTGGATGCGGGGTGGATCCCCTACAAGTATCAGGTGGGCCAGACCGGCAAGACCATTAGCCCGGATCTTTATATCGCCTGCGGCATATCCGGGGCCATTCAGCATCTCTCCGGCCTGCGAGGGGTGAAAGTGATCGTGGCGATCAACAAAGATCCGGAGGCGCCGATCTTCAAGGCCGCCCGTTACGGCGTGGTGGATGATCTCTTTAAGATCGTCCCTGCCCTCACCGCAGAGCTCCGCCGCCGTGGGTTAGCGAAGGGATGATCGATCGCGCTCCCAGTTGAGCGGGCGAGCGAGGCTATCGAAGGCAGCACCTCAATTCCCAATCCTAGAAGGGCTCAGCGTCATCCATTTCCTCGCCTCAGTATTCGTAAGGCCTCCGGGAGGAGGGATCTAGCTGAGGAAGAGGTCTTTCCCCAACCTGAGAGAGATCTCCACGCCGCGCTTGAACTGATTCAGCATTCAAGAGGAGGCGGCTGAAGGTATCCCCTTCGTTTTTCCCACAGCCCTTAAACTTTGGGGAGAGGGGAAAGACTGATCGAGGGAGCGAGCAGCGTAACTTCATTTATGGACCCTCCACCAAGAAAAGGGGGATCCCCCCCACCGCCGCCTCCCCCTGTTTCTGACGCGTCGGATTACAGAGGGTAGGCGTATTGTAATTGGTGGCCGGCGGCAGCGAGAAGGTGTAAACGCCGTTCGTGGGGCGCACGGTGGTAGCCGCTCCAGTGCGGACGTCGTAGACGATCCCCTGCGGCGCGACGGCGGTCACGGTGATCGTGGCGGGGACGTTTAGGCGAGTCCACGCCAGAAGCACCCGCGCGCCGTCCGGTCGACGGAAGGCGAACCACTCCACTTGGCCAGTGCACGCGCCCCAATCCGTCTGGCCGTTCGTGGTGCGCAGGCGCCAGAGAGGCGTGGCGTCCCGCAGATGGGTAGCGACCAGGCGGTAGGCGCTGGCCGCCGGGCGCGCCCTCGCATCCGAGGCATGACAGGGCGCTGGACTGGAGTTGCGATATAACCCGAAAGCGTCGTGATGCTCGGGCCCGTTCCCACAATCGTCGTGCAACATAAAGTGAAAGATCACCCGTGCCCCTATCCAGATGGCATAGGCCGCGCTCTGCACCACGTAGGCCGCTTGCTCCTCCATCGTCCCCCGATACCCACTGTTCGGATCCCAGGTCGGTCCGGGATAATCGTCCCATACGGGCAGGCCGCTCTCATTCACCCAGAGCTCCTTCGTAAGCCCGAAGGATTGGAGGGTTCTCTTGACCTGATTGAGGTAGCGGAACGTCTGCCAGGCATAGCTGTAGCTGTGGATCGGTAAAACGTCGAAATACCAGCCGAAGGCATCCCGCAGATCGGGAGTAGGATCATTCTGAAGGGCGATCAGAACTTCCCGAAGCCAGCTCGGTTTCTCGAAGATCGCCAGCCCACCGAACAGGATGCGGGCCTGAGGATCCGCCTGCCGAGCGGCGATGGCGGCGACTTTGAGCAGCCGCGCGTAATCCGCCGCAGTCCCGCTCCAGAAGAAGGAGAGGTCCGGCTCGTTCCAGATCTCCCATGCGCGCACACCGCGGCCGGAAGACCATCCGGCCACCTGCTGACTGGCGAGCCCGCCCGGCCGGTAGCGGGCGACGGCTTGATAAACAAACGCCGCCCATCGGTTGTTCGGATTGATCGGTTTTCCAGGGCCGGGGCGATCCGTCCCGTCGGTGAAGATCGGCGCATAGAGGCCCGCTGGAGGGTTAGCGGCGGCGATGGCGATAGGAGGCGTGGGGGCCTGTGGCCACGCGTCCCTCCGTCGCGATGGGCTCCCACCCGTGGATCGGCGCAGGACGGATCCGCCGATGGGCAGCGGGCCAGGGGCGCCGCCGGTCACATAGAATCCGGGGGTGCCCATCAGGATCAGGGAGACCTCAAACCCCTGGGCGAGGGCGTCTCGAAGGGCATGATCCACATGCGCCCATCGATAGACCCCCGGGGACGTTTCCACGCCGCTCCAGTAGAGAGGCCAGCGGTCCCAGCGGGCGCCTACCTGTCGGGCGCGCTCGAAGCGGGCGACATCGGCGGGCCACTCCGCCGAGGTGATGAACACAAGGCCGAATTCTATCCCCAAAGGAGACACAGGGTCATGCCGAGCCACCATCGGTAGATATACCCGGAAAGGGAGCGCCTGACTCTGGGCCGCAAGGGGCTGCACAATGCTCCCGCTCGCTATCAGAAGCATCCACAACCCTATCCATCGGCTTCGGCACACGTGATAGTTCCCCCCGCGAAGATCTTAGATTTACTTTTATGCAATCGGGAGGGTATCTTTGACGAATTAAAGGGAGAAGATAAGTCCTCAAAATCCGTCTGCTGGGGCGCAGTCGCAAATCGATCTTCTCCATTATACGGCCCCACCTGTGGTGGGAGGCGTGGAGAGCATGCTGGCCTGCCAGACTCGCCTTCTGTTGCAGTCCGGATACGCCGTCCGGATCATCGCGGGGGTGGTGAATCAGACGGTGCTCAGGGTGGAGGCGGTGGCGATTCCGTTCATGTATGGAGGGCATTCTCAGATCGCGCCGTTGCAAGCGGCATCACAGGAGGGCCAGCGCCTGGCTGACTTCCCTCGCTGGCGGCGATTGCGCCTGGGATGCACGACGGGTGATCACCGGGCCTCCTGGCCTGCATAGCCCGGCCAACCGGGCCTATCTGGAAGAGCTCCGCCATCTGCGAACCGCTTGGGGGTTGGAGAGCGCAGCCCATTTGCTCTGCGAATCCATGCCAGAGGGATTGCCGGAGGAGGCCGTAGCGGATTTCTATACCCTGGCGGACGTGGTGTTGCTCACCAGCCAGGAGGAGGGATTCGGGCTGCTGGTCCTGGAGGCCAGTCTGGCCCGGCTGCCAGTGTTCGCCAATTCATTACCGCCCTTAGAGGAGCTGGGCGGGGCCGACGTGTCCCTGTTCCCCAAGACGGAGGGCCCAGAGGATCTGGCGGCGGCGATCGCCCGTTTCATGGAGACGGATCCTGTCGCCCGCCTGCGCCGACGCGTTCGCCAGCAGTTCGCATGGTCCACGCTCATCCAGACCCGGTTGATCCCGCTGATCGAGGATGACCATTTGCCTGTTCCATAGTCGCCAGGTGATTGGACAAAGGGATAGTAGGATCTCTAAGAAGAAGCAGCATCCGGCGAGGCGAGCCCTCGGGCCTTTTGAGCGCGATGGGCAGGAAACCCGAAAATCAGGAACGCCATCCGCCCTGGGCAAGCGCTACCTCGGTTCCCGAGCGGGCCGGATGAAGTTCCCGA
The DNA here is from genome assembly GCA_025057635.1 of Thermoflexus sp. Lineage (GTDB taxonomy): Bacteria > Chloroflexota > Anaerolineae > Thermoflexales > Thermoflexaceae > Thermoflexus. The sequence continues at coordinate 4,212 of JANXBD010000055.1, forward strand.
AGGGCCCGGCATTCTTTGCGTGGGATGGGTGTGGGGCAGGGAAGAGCTGAACCCGTGCGGTCTCGACCATCGCCCGCTGGATCGCCTCCGCCGTCCGCCAGGCGCCCAGCACCACGGCCGGGATGGATTGCCCCGGGAAGATGCTATCGCCCACCCGCCACAGCCGGGCCCCGATGCGAGGTCCCCCGTTGCGGCCGATATGGGTTTGGGGGAAGCCGCCCACCCAACCCATGGACCGGCGGGTGAACCGTTGAAAGGTGATCGGAGTGCCCGATTCCCAGAACACGATCCGGGCATCCAGATCGGAGATCACCCACACAACGGCCTTGCGGATGCGCTCTTCCATTTCGAGCCTTCGTTCCTCATAAGCCTTTCGATCGCTTGTCCACCATCGCCACCAGGGGGCCAGGGCGGTGTGGGTGCTGATGGTCAGGGCGCGGTATCCCAACGGCGCCCGATGGAGATCCCAGGCCGGGCTGATCGAAACGAAGATCGTGCGGCCCTCCCCCCAACCCTCTCCGTTGATGATCTGGTGGTGCAGGGGAAGATCTGGGGGAAGCCCCTCGCCGCGGATCCCCGCGTAGACGACGAAGGCGCCCCATCCGTCCGGAGGGGCAGGAGGCACGCGCTGCAAGGCCGCGGGGGCTTCCTCTCCCAGCAACCGCGCGATGTCAAATGGGGTGAGGTTAAAGACCACGTGGCTGGCCTCCACGACCATGCCGGCGCGGGTTTCCACTCGGATTATCCCTGCGCGGGTGAGCCGCACGCGGACCACTTCCTGTCGAAAGTGGATCTGACCGCCGAACCGCTGGACAGCCTCCGCTAACCGCGTGGCCAGCCCACCGATGCCGCCGGGAACGGATCCAACGCCGGTATGGGGCAGATCCAGGGCTGCTGCCCCATATGCGGCATATACTCGATCGGACAATGCCTGCGCGCTGATCAGCAGCTGCGCGTCGATGAATTCGCGAAGCCGCGGGTGATCCGGCGGCAGGTGAGCAGCCGTCGGTCGGAGCAGATCCGCGAGAGCTCCGATTCGCGCCGGTTCCTCCCGAAGCCACCCGATGCCTTCCGCAAGCCATCGAAGGGCTTCGTCTGCGGTTTGGGGCGGCCACAGCGTTCCCCGGAGCGCCATCGCCCAGAACGCCCGAGCGGTTCGTTCCTGCCACCGCCAGAAGGGCTCGGCGGCAGGGCCGAAGCAGACCCGACGCTCTTCCCGCCAGCGCTCCCGGTCCGTCCAACGGGTGACCACGGTCCCGTCGGAGAGATGGACCTGCATGGCCACCGCCTCGGGCCGGACGCCCCAGTCGATCCCCAGCCGCTCGCCCAGGCGGGCCATGGGCATCCCGGGCAGAAAGCCCGCAGCCAGGGTGGCCCCAGCGTCGAACCGGAATCCCTTGCGGAAGAAGGTGGCGGCACAGCCACCCGGATCCCAGTGGGCTTCCAGAACCACCACGGGGCATCCGGCGTGGGCCAGCAGCGCCGCCGTCGTCAGCCCTCCGATCCCCGCGCCGATCACCACCACCGGCTTCGCGCTCATGAGCGCCTCTCCGCCATCTCCCGGATCCGACGGGCCCGGTAAGCGAACAGGAACGGCAGGCCCAGCCACATCCCGGTCGCCAGGATCCAGCGGATCGGGTGGCGGGGCCAGCGCGCCTCGATCTCCTCCACGATCCGCGTGCATCGAGGGCCGCAGGCCTGGAAGGAATGCCGGTGCACCCAGCGTTGAAAGGGCCCCTCGACCTGTTCGTCCGTAAACCCGAGCGCGGAAACCGCCCGATGGAGGGCCGTCCAGCGAATCCGAAACGGGCCGAGCCGGATCACAAAGCGCGCCAGGGAGCCCTCCGCGATCGGCTCCCGATGCTCCCATTCCAATCGAAGGAAGGGCGGCATCAGATGCTCCAGGGTCAACGGATCCTGATGCAGGGCGGAGATCCGTTCGATTGGGGCTTTGACGGTGAAGGCGTATCGAAATCGCATGGTTCGGCGCTACTCCAAGATTATGCGGGGATGTTGCACCATCGGCGAAGGGCGAAGCGTCACGGTTTCAGATCCTCGGCCTCTTCCTCCAGGAGCCTTGACAGGCGCTCGAGAGGATCCCCTGGGTCTGCGATCTGGCGCAGGCCGGCCGCATACGCTCGCAGGGTGGTCCGCAGGATGTCAAGGGGCATCCGCTGGCCGCGGAAGAATTCCCCCAACCATCGGATCTCCCCGCGGGCCAGCTCCACCGATCCCAGCCGCAGCGCGGCTTCCAGAACCCGGGCGGGGCTGACCATATCTAGGTCCAGCTCCTGAAGGATCCGCAGCGCCTCCGGCACCTCGCGGGCCAGCTCGGTCTCGATCATCGGCTGGTGCAGACAATACCGGCGCACGGCCTCTCGATATTCGGGGGGCAGCGGGGGCGCGGAGGCGGGATGGAGATCGGCCAGGATCGCGGCGACCTGCTGGGGGATCTCCTCCCAGCGATTGCCCAGATAACGGCCGGGGATATATCGGCGGGCATCGGGCTCCCGCTGGAAGATCCTTCCGCCGAAGGCCAGGCGGATCCCGTGAAGGCAGATCCGCTCCGCCGCATCCGCCAGGGTTGCCGCCGTATAGAGGGTCTGGGCAGTCATAATGATCAGGTGTGGCTGTATGGTCTGCAGCGCTTCCTCCATCCGTAGCAGCGGAACGTTCGCCCCAAGATCCATCACCGGCCAGCCCCGGCGTCGGAGGATCAGGGTGATCAGCAGCCCAGGCAACGTATGGTTCTCCTCTGGGGGACAGGCCACCACGATCCGCTCCGGACGCATCGGGGGCGGGGAGGCGGCGATCACGGCGCTCAAGCGTCGGGCCGCCAGCGCGGAGGCGAAATGCTCCTGCTGCACCGTGGCCGCCCCCTGATACCAGCGCTCGCCGATCTCCGCCATCCCGCTAATGGCCAGATCTACGCATACCTGCTCTACGGGATACAGCGACAGGGCCTCGCTCCAGATCCGATCTGCTTCTTCCTCATCGAAATTCAACACCGCCTCTACCCATGCCTTCCGAAGGGCTTGCAGGGAAGCGGGGCCCGCCTCCGGAGGAGCCGGCGAGACAGCCGCCCGGAGGGGATCCTGCCCCGCTGCCTCCAGGGATCGCCACAGGGCGATGGCCTGGGCGATGCGCATGCCCTCTGCCTGGCGGGCCAGGAGCCAGCGGATCATCTCGATATCCCGCCGGGAATACAGGCGGTGCCCACCCGGGGTGCGCTGGGGCCGAGGCAGCCCATACCGCCGCTCCCAGACCCGCAGGGTGTCCGGATGGATTCCGGTCTCGCGCACCACCACCTGCAGGCTATAAGAGGGTCGCTGATCCTCTCGTTCCCCACGCATCTCGATCACCCGCCTCTCCCTTTCAAGATCCCGATCAGGGGGACGCGGAAGCCTGCCTGGGGACAGGCCAGCTGCGCCGAAGGGCGATCGGGTGCTCCTCGATCAGGCGCTCCACGGTCAGCCGCGCGGAGATCAAGACCATGGGCAGGCCAGTCCCCGGATGGGTGCTGGCGCCGACGAAATACAGGTTTCGGTATCGAGGATGTCGGTTGGATGGCCGCAGGTAGCCCATCTGCTGGAAATGATGGCTCAGGCCGAAGGCGGCTCCTTTCTCGAGGTTGTAAAGGCGCTTCCAGGTCTCCGGCGTGTAGACGACCTCGAAATGCCGAAGCTCCCCGACCGGAATGCCCAGCTCCTCCTTCAGCCGTCGTTCCACTTCCCCTCGCGCCCGATGGATCATCGCCTCGATATCCTGCGGCTTTGAGCTCAAATGGCCCACTGGCACCAGCACCATGAGCGTGTCCCTCCCAGGAGGCGCCGCAGAGGGATCCAGGCGCGCCGGGGCGTGGACGTAAAAGCTGGGCGCGTCCGGCATGTTGTGATCACGGAAGATCCGCTCGAAGCTCGCCCGATAGTCGCCGGCGAAGAACAGGTTATGGGCGGAAAGTTGGGGCGCGGGGGCGCGGAGCCCCCAGTAGAACGTGATGGCGGAACAGGTGTAGCGATAGCGCGCCATCCGGCGGGCCTCGGGGCTGGGAGGGAGCAGATGACGATAGGCGTAGGGCAGATCCGCGTTCACGATGACGAAATCTGCCTCTACGCGCTCGCCGTTTTCTAGGATCGCTGCCGTCGCCCGATCGCCGTCCGTCTCGATGCGCTGCACGGGAGCCTGATAGAAGAACTGAGCGCCGTAGCCCCGGGCGATCCTCTCCAGGCTCTCCACCAGCCGATACATCCCACCTCGAGGGAACCAGATGCCCCGGATCAGCTCAGCGGCCGCCAGCATCGCATACGTCGCCGGCGCCTCATAGGGGCTCAACCCCAGATACATATCCTGGAACGTCATCGCCATCCGCAGGCGTGGATCCCTTACGTATCGCCCGGTTTCCTGGTAGTGCGGC
>JANXBD010000055.1:8635-11266 GCA_025057635.1 Thermoflexus sp.
GAGCCGGGCTGAAATAGCTGAAAAAGGAGGGGAAGTTGCGCCCGATGAAGCGCTCCATAGCGATCCGATAGAAGCGATGGCCGTCCGCCAGATAGCGCACAAATCCCTCGAAGCTGCCCGAGGCCAACGCGTCCAGCTGCTCCCGAAGGGCCACTAGATCGCCGGTCATCGTCAGCCGGGAGCCATCCGGGAAGAAGATCTGATAAGGCGGCTCGGCGCGGATCAGATCCAGATGATCTTCGATCCGCTCGCCGAGATCGGCATACGTCTGCGTAAAGACCTCGGGCATGAGAAGAAGCGTGGGACCTGTATCGAAGCGGTGGCCTTCGCGGATGAGCCGGCCGCAACGTCCGCCGGGCTCCGGATTCTTTTCCAGCACCTGAACGGCGAATCCCATCCGGGCCAGCCGTGCCGCCGCCGCCAACCCGCCGATCCCCGCCCCGATGATCAGCACTCGTGCTCGATGGGTGTTCATAGGCCGCGCTCCACAGACAGAATAGGGAAGACCTCAGACGCTCTCATGTCGCCAGTTCCTTGACATCAGGCGCATCTCCGGCCGCAGCCGGAGATGCGCCCACTCCTGCACCCCTCCCTATCCTATCCTGATGACCATATTTTGTCAATATTTTATGGACACAATATTGACAATCAGGGGCGGATGTGGTATAGTGTTCCCGGACCTTATTCCACCCAGGGCTTTGTGGGAGGAGGGGCCTTCGGGGAGACCCGATCGGGATTAGGGCCCTCGGGAAAGGGCACGGATCACGAGCGCTCTCCTTTCATAACCTTCCAGGGCGAGAGGGGGAGGGCTCTGGATTTCGGGAGGACGTGGTGGGGCTGGCATTGGCGGAGTGGGAGCGCCCGCTGGTGGAGCGGGCCTGGGCGGCGATGAGCCACTCGGTTTCCCATCTGGAGCGCATCGCCGATGGCGATCGGTTGCGCTGGGCCTATGAGGCGTGCGAACGGATCATCCGTCAGCACAGCCGCACGTTCCACTGGGCTTCGGCGTTGCTGCCTGCTCCCAAGCGGCAGGCGACGCGCGCGCTATACGCTTTCTGCCGCGTCGCCGACGATATCGTGGATGCCCCCCAGGGCGATCCATCAGCCGAGCTTGCCCGCTGGCGTCGCATCGCCCTCGAGGAGCCCCCGCCGGAGGACGAGCCGATCGCGCTGGCGTGGACGGATGTTCGGATCCGCTATCGGATCCCAAAGCGCTACGCCGAGCAGCTCCTAGACACGCTCTCTCAGGATCTACAGCGAACCCGCTACGAGACCTTTGAGGAGTTAGCTGGATACTGTTACGGGGTGGCCTCCACGGTTGGGCTGATGAGCATGCATATCATCGGCTTTTCCGATCCGGTGATCGTTCCCTACGCTGTCCGCTTAGGGGTCGCTCTGCAGCTGACCAACATCCTGCGAGATGTAGGAGAGGATTGGCAACGGGGGCGCCTGTATCTGCCGCTGGAGGAGCTACAGGCCTTCGGTCTCAGCGAGGAGGATATTGAGACCGGGCGCGTCGATGAGCGCTGGCGGAATTTTATGGCCTTCCAGATCGCTCGGGTTCATCGTCTTTACGAGGAGGCGCTTCCGGGCGTGATGGGGTTGAATCCGGATGGGCGGCTGGCCATCGCGGCCGCCGCCGAGCTCTATCGGGGCATTCTGGAAGACATCGAGCGGCACGATTTCGACGTGTTCCGGCGGAGAGCTCATCTGAGCCGTGTCACCATGCTGATTCGCCTGCCCCGAATCTGGTGGCGGGTTCGAACCGGATTTTACGCGTGCCGCGCTGAATAGCGCGCGATATTCGCGGTGAAGGGGAAAGAGCGCCACAATTGATTGGGAAGCAGCGCCCCTCGGATTTCGAAGGGTCGTTTTCGATTGGGACAGTCACCAGGAGGGACGGAATGAACGGCCATGGATCGACGGAAGGGTGTTCGGAGCCGGCTGTGCGCCTGGAGTGGCCCCGGCCGCGTCTGCTGATCAGTGAGTGCCTGGGCTTCGCCGACGTCCGCTATGACGGAGGGCGGATCCCGAACTCCCTTGTGGAGTCCCTGAAGCCTTACGTGGAGTTCATCCCTATCTGCCCCGAGGTGGCCATCGGGCTGGGCGTTCCGCGGCCCCCCATCCGTCTGGTGGAAACCGGGGAGGGCCTTCAGCTGATCCAGCCCGATACCGGTCAGGACCTGACCGAGCGCATGCGTCGGTTCAGCGCCCGCTTTCTGAGCCGGCTCGGCGAGGTAGACGGAGCGATCCTGAAGAGCCGTTCCCCCTCCTGTGCCCCCTGGGATGCCCGGGTGTATCCTGGCCATGGAGCGGCGCCCTCCTCCGGGCAGCGCCCGGGGCTTTTCGCCGAGGCCGTCCGTCGGTTCTTCCCGGATATCCCGGTGGAGGACGAGGGCCGCCTAACCAACCGGGAGATCCGCGAGCACTTCCTGACGGCGGTCTTCGCCCTGGCCCGGCTGCGCCAGGCCATTGAGGAGGGATCCCCTCATGCCCTGATGGCTTTCCACGCTCGTTATAAGTTCTTGCTGATGGCGTATAACCAGGAAGCGCTGCGGGAGCTGGGTCGCACCCTGGCCAATCCGGATCGTCTTCCCATGCAGGAGATCTCGCGTCGATACCTGACCGGGT
>JANXBD010000056.1 GCA_025057635.1 Thermoflexus sp.
GCGGGATGTTCCCGTGCTTCTTGGGCGGGTTCTGATCCCGCTTGTTCTGGAGCATCTCGAGGGCGTTGATAAGGCGGGGGCGGGTTTCCTTGGGCTCGATGACGTCGTCGACGAAGCCGTAGGAGGCGGCGACATAGGGGTTGGCGAACTTCGCCCGGTATTCGGCCACCAGCTTTGCCCGCCGGGCCTCTGGATCCGGCGCCTCCGCGATCTCGCGCCGGAAGATGATGTTGACCGCGCCCTCCGGCCCCATCACCGCCAGCTCCGCCGTGGGCCAGGCCAGCACGAGGTCTCCTCGAATGTGACGGGAGTTCATCACGCAGTAGGCGCCGCCGTAGGCTTTGCGGGTGATCACCGTGATCTTGGGGACGGTGGCCTCGGCGTAGGCGTAGAGGAGCTTAGCCCCCGCCCTGATGATGCCGCCGTGCTCCTGAGCGACCCCTGGCATGAAGCCCGGGACATCTTCGAAGGTGATGATGGGGATGTTGAAGGCGTCGCAAAAGCGGACGAACCGCGCCGCCTTCTCGCTGGATTTGATGTCCAGCACCCCGGCTAGCACCGCCGGCTGGTTGGCCACAATCCCCACACTGTGCCCGCCTAGGCGGGCGAAGCCGATCACGATGTTCGGGGCGTAATCGGGCTGGACCTCGAAGAAATCCCCGTTGTCCACAATCAGGCGGATCACCTCTTTGATATTGTAGGGGCAGGTGGGATCGTCGGGGACGATCTCGTTGAGGCGTTCCTCCATGCGCAGCGGGTCATCGCCGTTGGGAACGAAGGGGGGATCTTCCATGTTGTTCGAGGGCAGATACGAAAGGAGCTTGCGGATCATGTAGAAAAGGTCGGCCTCGGTGTCGGCGGCGAAGTGAGCCACGCCGCTGATCGTCGTGTGGACATCCGCCCCGCCCAGCTGGTCAAAGGTGACTTCCTCGTGGGTGACCGCTTTCACCACGTCCGGGCCGGTGATGAACATGTAGCTGGTTCCCCGGACCATGAAAATGAAATCCGTGAGGGCGGGGGAATAGACGGCGCCGCCGGCGCAGGGGCCCAGGATGGCGCTGATCTGGGGGATCACGCCGGAGAGCATGACGTTGCGCAGGAAGATGTCGGCGTATCCGCCGAGGGAGAGGACGCCCTCCTGGATGCGGGCGCCGCCGGAGTCGTTGAGGCCGATGAGGGGCGCCCCATTTTTCATGGCCATGTCCATGATCTTCACGATCTTACGGGCATGGGCCTCCCCCAGGCTCCCCCCCAGCACCGTGAAGTCCTGGGAGTAAACGTAAACCAGACGCCCGTCGATGGTCCCCCATCCGGTCACCACGCCGTCCCCCAAGTAACGGCGTTCGGCCAGTCCGAAGTCGGTCACCCGGGTGGTGACGAAGGGATCCACCTCGCGGAAAGAGCCTTTGTCCAGCAGGAGCTCCAGCCGCTCGCGGGCGGTCAGCTTCCCCTTTGTGCGCTGCTGGGCGATCCGCTCCGGGCCGCCGCCCTGTTGAGCTTCCGCCCGCAACCGCCGCAACTGCTCCAGGCGATCCTCCATAATCTCAATACGCATAAGTCCGCTCCAGAGGTGGAATAAGAGCGACCTAAAATAAGGACACCTTCTGATTATAACTCGAGGGTGAGCAACCTCAGTAAGGAATCGAGTAGAGAGGGGAAAATCTCCCTCGCTCCGAGGGAGAGCTATCTGTCCAGAGCGTGTCCGGCAAGTTTTACGACCTGGCACTCTGTCAACAAGCTGAGAGGCTGGAACACAAAGCGATGGTCTCGAACCATCCATCGTCCAAAGAGGGCCAGTGGGGTATGCTTCATCCATGCAATTTGAACAGCGGGTGGGGTGTCAGGATCCAGCGGTGCCCATGTTCCTTCTGAATCCACAAGGGCCAGGCCTTCAACACTCGCCAGGATGCCTCGAGGAGCGATCAGAGCAAGACGCTCGGTTGGGCTGAAGGGCTGGATTGTGTCTTCCAGGAACTTCTGCCAGAGCGCGGCGATGCTGCGCTCCGCGTGCTCGATGGCCTGGGCGATGCTTTCTGAAAGCCCCAAGGGGCATGGGGCGGTTTGAAAGAATTTGATCCGCCTGGGGGGATAGCCAGGATACAACCCCGCCCGCACGGCTCGCAGGGGATGATCATAGCGGGGCTTGGGTGCCTCCTGGAGGTCTGCTCGATGGAGGGGCACGATTTTCACCTCCCGGAGGATTTGCCCCTTCAAAGCCGGCTGTCCCGATGTATCCTCCCCGATGCATATCAGATAGCTCGCATCCACGCGAAATCCGGTTTCGGTCTCCCGGCTCTCGTAGGCCAGCTCCAGCAGATCCAGGTCGCAGCGCTCCTCCAGATCCGAATCCCGCCAGGTCTTGCCGATAAGGTCCTCGGCCAGCCGTTCATCGGCCAGCGCTCCCTCCAGATAACGACGGATCGCACGGGCGGTGAACCACAGATCCTTCAACCGCTCCGCATAGCGCGGGATCTGGAAGGCTTCCGGGTCTTGAATGGCTCGCTGGATTTCCATTTTAAGACCCGTTGCCCCCCGGGAGAGACGCCTCAATTTATACGCCTGCAGGTTGGCCTCTATATCGGCCAGCGCTTTCAGCCGCTCCAGGGTCGCCGCTACGAGCCCGCGGCGGCACAGGTCGATCATGAACGCCTCAGCGGTTTTTAGACCGGCCTCGATCACTTCCTCGCGGCTGGCCTTTGTCCGCTTCGCGCGAACCCGTTGGATTCTCGGAGGAACTTCCGATTCGCTGACGAGAAATCGCTCGGGAGACTGAGCCCAGGCGATCAGCACGGCTGCGACATGTTTGCAGAAGGGATGCCGCCGCGCTGCTGGGCACTCACAATAAGGTATAACCTCCTCGTCTTTGATCGCGATCGTCACCCGATAGGTTGTGTCGCTGCCCTCCACTTCGGCGAATAGCCGCTCTTCTGTCCGCGCCGTTTTGAGCACGCGCTGCTCTTGAAGGTATTTCATCCCCGCCTTGAAGCTGCTCTCTCCACAGAGCTGACGCACTTCCGTGTCCGAAAGCCTTCGCATGGATGGCTCTCCTGCATAGTGCGAGAGGGATTCCCGAGCATAGACCTGGGTTTGGTTATCAGAGGGCGCCACCGAACGGTGGGCCTGTGTTCTACTCCCCTAAGATCCTCTCGATGGTTTCCAGCAATTTCCTGGGCGTAGCGGCAAACGCAGGGATGCCCAGGGCCGCAACACGCCGCGCCAGATCCTGGTTATAGGCCGGCCAACCCCTGTCCTGCAGGGCAAGCAGACAGAGCACCCGAACCTGGCTTTCGATCAGATGCTGTAGCTGTTGAAGGAGCAACGTCTCATCCCCGCCCTCATACAGATCGCTGATTAGGATGAAAAGGGTCTTCTCAGGGTTCTGGATCTGAGCTGCCGCATAAGCGACGGCTTTCGCGATGTCAGTCCCGCCTCCCAGTTGGGCGCCGAACAGGAGGTCCACGGGATCCCCCTGCAGATGGGGGGTCAGATCTACCACTTCTGTGCTGAACAGGATCAAGCGCGTTTGAAGAACATGTAGGGAGGCGAAGATGCTGGCCATGATACTGGAATAGACGACGGAGGTGGCCATACTGCCGCTCTGATCGACCACCAAGACGATCTGCCAGCCGTAGAAGCGCCTTTCGCTGGCCCAGAAGTAAAAGCGCTCGGGGATCACCACGCGGCGTTCCGGGTCGTAATTCTTCAGGCTCCTGCGGATGGTTCGCTTCCAGTCGATGTTCCGATAAACCCGTAACGGCGCATGGCGGTTGCGGCGGAGGGCGCCCAGAATGGTCTGGCGGACTTCGTTCTCGAGACGGCTTCGGAGCTGCCCGGCGATATCGCGCACGATTTGGCGGGCCGTTTCCTTCACCTGCTCCGGGATGCGGTCCTTCAGGGCGAGCAGGGTCACGACGAGCTCCACGTTCCGCTCCAGGCGGGGCAATGTTTCGGGCTCCAGGAGGAGGTCGATCAGACCCTTGCGCTCAATCGCGTCTTTCTGCAGCATGACGACGATGTCCTGAGAGAACATGTTGCGAATGGCTTCCAGCCATTGAGGGATATAGGGCATGGCCTCCCCCAGCCCCGCGCCTCGTTCCTCCGGTGCGTACACAAAGGTCAACGCCTCATCAAGATCTCTGAGGGTAAACGATCGCAGCCATTTCTTCGCTTCCTCGCCCAGTTCGAGGGGCTCCGCGCCCAGCCTCAACCATGAGGATGCTTGCTCCGCGTGTGGCCCAAGGATCAATCGCCACCGGAGCAGAAGCTTGCGTTGATCCGACGTAAGGGATGGGGGCATTCCCGCCTCCAGCGCAGCGTGTGATGGGTGACGTCGGTCTCTGACCGATCTCTCTTTTGACCTGCCCGGTCGTAGTCTGCGGGCTTGGGGCGCTGCTTGCCTACGCGGGTCAACGTCGTCGCGCAGCGCGGGGAGAGGGCGATTGACGCAGCGTCTTTGCTGGCCTATGGCGGACGGTATGCTGCATTAAATCGACCACGATCTGTCGAAGCGCCTTTTTGGCGGCTTCAGCGATCCGCGCATCCGGATGGCTTCGACGTGCCCGGAGGGGTTCAATCGCCGGCTCGCCCATCATGATCAAGCTTCGCTCTGCCTTGCGGCCGGTTCCCCAAGCCCGGATCTCTACCTCCCATGCATGCAGCAGGCGAGTAAGGGTTCGCATATCCCCGATCTTTCCAAACGCCTCCTCACTCAGCACGACGATTTCCATCAGATCGGGGATCAGACGGTGGTCTTCCATTGTCGCAGCATAGGCGGAAAGGACATCGCCATGCTGTGCGGCTCTGATGAACTCATACAACGCTGGAGATGGAACAAGGGCGAGCTTCTCAAGGGCCTTCTTGCGGTCTGGGAGCCGGCCGGCCTGGGCCTGCTTTAGCAGAGGCGCCAGGGCCCGCCTTTGATCCGCCTCCGGAAATTCCGCGATGACCTCTCCGGCCAGCATCTGCGCTTTCGGGCTCCTGCCTTCCAGTTCTTCCACCAGGCTTTCCAGCGGGATCCGGCCCAGACGGATCAGCACCCTCTTGGCCTCGATGCGCAGCGAATGATCCTCCGCCTCCCTCAGGTAGCGGGTTGCCAGTTCAATGGGTTTGGCCCTTAGCCGAACCAGCGCTAACTCCAGGAACGGCTTGATTTTCTTCGGTGCCTTCCGGAGACGCTCCTGTAGCGACGGGACGGCCTCGGCCATCTCCAGTTCGCCCAGCCATTTCGCGGAGCGGATCTGAACCTGGGGGTCCGGATGCTGCAGCCCGGCCAACAGAGCCGACAGCGCCTTCGGCCCGTTCCGCGCCAGCGCGGTTCCCGCCACCCGCGACAGATCGCTCCCCAGCATCTCCACCAGCGCCCGGAGCGCCTCCTCGTCTCCGATCTCCCCCAGCAACTCGCACGCCCGCCGCCGCGCCATCCGGTTCTTCCAGCCTAACAGGTCCTTCAGCATCGGCACGGCTTCCCGGCCGAAAGCCACCAGTTGTCGGCCCAGGAGATCCGTGTAGTCGCCGTGACATAAATAGATCCGCAGCGGCTCCAGTTCATGCAGCGACTTCCCGGCGATCAGATGGACGAAGGCGCTGAGCCGCACGCTGAGAGGACGCTGGAGATCCTCTAAAAACTCTCGGGATACGGGTGGGCCCTGGCCGGGATGGAGGAGAAGATGGGACACGCCTTGGAGGGGGTATAGGGCGAGGGGATCCACCTGTTGGGGCCGGATCAACAACCACCGAGCCTGTCGGATCATCTCCAGACAGCGGAAAAGGGCGCTGATCTGCTGCTCGATATTGGCGGCTTCCAGGATCGCTTCCACTCGCCGGGCTAGGTTCTTCATCCCGGCAGCGCTCAGCTGCTCCGCCAGGGGCCTTAGAGCTTCTATCGCTCCCGGCGTGGATATCCCGACGATGAGAAGCTGATGGAGTTGTTCTTCCAGATGGTCCAGCCACTCCTTCACGGGAGCTCTCCAGCGGAAATTAGAGGAGATCCAGCCAGGCAATCCGCCGATCCGCCTCCACATCCACCCAAGCGATGATTTCATCCGCCGAGCTTTCAGCCTTCCGCGGAGCATCCGAGGTCCTCTCAATCCCCATCACGCTCAGGAGGGTATCCACCAGATGCTGGATTTCGCTTCGACTGAAGTCGCTAAAGGCGCGGCGCATCACCGGAAGCGCCGACAGAAACTGGTCGTCGGGGATGGAACGCACGAAATCGTTGAGCCAGCGGACTACAGAGGCGGAGCGGATCAGCAGATGACGGTTCAAGGAGAAGAAGCCCTCCAGAAAGCGCGCGGCGTAGATGGGTTCGGTTCCGGGGGAGAGCTGGCGGCTGACTAGGCGGTTCAGATCGTCTTCGGCGATCGCCCGAGCGAGATGAAGAAGGGCCGTTGCAAGGCCGACCAGAAGCGGATGGGTCCCCTCACGATCCACAACCTCCCTTAAGGCGTGAAGCCAGAGGTCGAGATCCAGGTCGGACTCCGGCAGGGAGGCGGCGATTTCATGGAGCAGGCGCATGGCTTGACTGATCTCCTGGGCTTCTTCATCTCCACAGCGAGCGGCTCCGGGCAACACCAGGCAGGCCCGGGTGTAAAGGCGGCTGAGCAGCGGCTGAAACACCTCCCGGCGCACGGAACGGGACGCCCCGTAGACGATCAGGGCCGAGAGGTTATAGACAGCGCGCGCCAGATCTGTAAAGTCGTTATCCGAGACCGAGGCCTGTTCCACCGCGCGCATTGCCGTCTCATACCATTCGGGCAGGTGACAGAGGACGGCTTCCAGGGCCGCTTCGCTGGCTTTCAGAACGTCCTCCGGGTGCTCTAACCGCTTCCGGATTTGATAGCCGGCGATCTCCGCCAGGGTGTTGCCCAAAACGATGCTTTCCATCAGGCTGATGTCGGTGAGAGGAGTCCACTGGAGCCGCCACTTTTCCACAACCGTGCTGAGCGTTTCATAGGCGCTGATCTCCCCCTGCAAATAGCTTGCGAAAGAGATCTGCCCGACTCGTAGACGATGCAGGAATATCGACTGTTGCACTTCGTGAGGCTGGCTCTGGTTGAGGCGTATCTCCTTTGGCTCATCGCTCAGGGGCAGACCGAGGCGCTGGGCGGTAGCATAAAACTCGATATGGAGGGGAGTCCTGGTCATCCGCTGGGGAACCCGCCCCACCCGTTCCCCCACCATCAGAAGCCAGAGCGGAGATCGAACACGCTCCGCCTGGCCACGGCCGAAGGTCGCCACGGCGGCATCGACTACCTCGTCGACCCCAGGCTGGGCCTTGCCGCGGATGGCGGAGAGGGTCAAACAGAGCCGGTAAGCCTCGATGGCATCCGCCAGAGAGGCCATTTCGCCCTGGGCTTGCATCAGACCGACTAGACGGGTCAGAGTTTCCAGGGCTGCGCCTTTCATGCTGCCCCACTGGTGAGCCAGCTGATAGAACTGAGGCGCCCGGTTGCCGGCCCCATAACCCAGCTGTTCCGAGAGGCGTGGAAAGGAATAAGGGATCAGGGTCAACTCTGCCGGCGGGGCCTGCAGCAAGGGATGATGATCAAAATTAGAGGCCAGATGGCGCAAGCGAGAGGCCAACGGAGGATCTTCCAGCGCCTGGGCGAAGACTGCCGCGTGAGCAGCGCCACAGATGAGAACGATCTGTCGGGGATCCACCCCGTTCCGGACTGCGGATTCCAGCTGATGCCACATATAGGCATTTCGCAGATCCTCCCATGGATCCTCGCCGCCGATGGCCTGCCGCTCGCTGATCACCGTCTTGCCCAGCTCCAGCAACAGTCGGACGAATCCCTCCGGCTCATAATCAGGAGCCTCGAAAACCGCCTCCCACCACTCCTCCGTGGAGCGGTAGCCCATCCGCTTGCAGAGCCGCCCCCAGATCTCGGAGGATCGCTCCAGCTGATCCGCATCCTTTGCAGGCCCGACATGCTCTCCGGGCTCCGCCAGTTGATCGCGCTCCTGGACAGCCAGCACCGCGCGGGCCGGCACATCGCAGAACCGCACCGGCGTCCCAAGCTCGATGGCTGTCCTCAGGGCTGCCCATTCCGGTGAGTATTCGCAGAAAGGGTAAAGCACATAAAGAACCCGTGGGTCGTTGGGTTGGGGCTGGCGATAAGCCAGGATCGCGACAGGGGGAACGGTGTCCGCATCCGCGAGGAGGGGGATCAAAGGATCCGCATCGGCAGGCCCTTCGATCAGGACCAGAGCCGGGCGTGCCCTTCGGATGAGATGAACGGTATGTCGGGCAGCCGCTGGAGAATGATGGCGCACCGGCAGGAGGAGGATGCCATCCATCGCTCAGGCTCGAGCTGGAGAGAGTAGGGCGGGCTCTTCAACGCTTCAGCTGGCTTTTCAGCCGATACAAGTCGCTCCACACTTTCCCTTTCCGACGCTTAATCACCGTTTCGATGTAATCCATCAGAGCTTCCAGATCCGAGGGATCCTCCTGCGACACTGCGCCGATCAGCGTCCGCAGGAGCTCCTGACCGCCCACCCGACCGCTGCCGAAATAAGAAGCGAGCAGGCAGCCGGTGAACAGCGTGCTGATCGCTTCCGCTGTGCTCATCACCGTGGAAGGCCGTTTCACTTTCTGGCTGCCATCTATCGTTTGCCCCTGCCGCAGCTCCTGGAAGATCGTCACCAGCGCTTCCACGGTTTCACGGGGGATGTCCACCTGGATATCGAAATCCTCCATCAGCTCCCGGGTCCGCCGCTCAACGATCTCGATCTCTTGCTGGAGGTCCGAGATCACCGGGAGCTCGACGAAGTTGAATCGCCGTCGGAGCGCGGCGGACATCTCGTGAACGCCCCGATCCCTCGTGTTGGCCGTGGCGATCAGGTTAAAGCCGCGTTGAGCCAGCTCGACGCGCTCCAGCTCTGGAATGGCCATGGCCTTCTCGGAGAGAACCGAGATCAGGGCATCCTGGACTTCTGAGGGGCAACGGGTGAGCTCTTCGAAGCGTGCGATACGACCGGTGCGCATGGCGATCAACAGCGGGCTGGGCACCAGGGCTCGATCGCTGGGCCCCTCAGCCAGCAACAGCGCGTAATTCCACGAATATTTGATCTGATCCTCCGTGACCCCTGCCGTCCCCTGGATCGTCAACTGAGAGGTCCCGCAAATCGCGGCCGCCAGATGCTCCGAAAGATAGGACTTGCCGGTCCCAGGCTCGCCGATCAGCAGCAGCGCGCGATCGCTGGCCAGCGTGGCGATCGCGACCTGAATTAAAGCGCGGTCCCCCACATACTTGGGGCGGATCCCCAAGCGGGGATCTCCCATAATGAAGGCTTCCACCATGCGAGGAGAGAGCCTCCAGCCGGCCGGCCGGGCCCATCGATCCTCAGCCGCCAATCGGGTCAGCTCCTCCGCGAATCGTTGCTCGGCCGGGGGACGGAGAACGTTCAGCGAATGATCCGCCCTCGGGTGTTGCGCCGCATCGCTCATGTCAGTCCCTCATAGAAGGTCTGGGAACCCACTCCATCTGAAAGAGAGCCCCATCGGCTACAATACAGGCACGACCTTTTCACCGCTCGAAGGACGGCCGGGGAAAGAAAAGGGATAGGCCCTGTCGCTTCGCCTCCTTTCCTCACCATCCCGATGGCTCAGAAGGGTTATCGGGAAGGGGAAGACGAGATCGAGAGAATCCGGCGAGCGGCTGGAGGCTGCTCCCCAGCCTCGATTGCTGCTTCTATTATAACCTGGTAAGGATGGGGGGGACCGGGCGCTTTCGCCCCTCGGTTGCGCTCCAAAGAAATCTTGCGCCGTGGGCAACTTCGGGCGGCGAGTTTGATCCGAGCGCCTCGGAGAGGGAAGCGGGCCAGGCCCCTCATCCTGTCCCCTCAAAAAATCGTTTTGGGGCTGGTGCCCCAATCATCTTACTGCGAGGGCCGAAGTCGGAGTAATCTACAGCATGAAGCCGTTCATGGATCCGGAGCACGAGCGAGTTGAGGGGGATGGTGGGCCCATGGCCAGCGGACACGGAAGATGAAATCCACACCAGCGGATAGCCAAATCCTCATCCATATCCGCAACGCGACGGCGCCGATAGAGAAGAAGATCCCATCCCCGATCTTCTTAGAGCCCTAGAAGGGAAAGGGCGCCCGACGACCGGAGCGAGCCTTTAAATCGCGATCGGCAGGAGGCAGCGATGGTTCGTTCCCGTTTCTTCCGCCTGAAAGGACTTCAGGCCCCCGTGGAGATCCGGTTCGATGAATGGGGGATCCCCCATATCGAGGCGCGGACCCTGATGGATCTGTTCTTCGCCCAGGGCTTCGTCCACGGGCACGATCGGGGGTGGCAAATGCGGTTCAACCGCCTGGTGGCCCTGGGCCGTCTCAGCGAGGTCTTCGGGCCGATGGGGCTGGAGATGGATCGCTTCGCCCGGGGGGTCGGATGGGCTGACCAC
>JANXBD010000057.1 GCA_025057635.1 Thermoflexus sp.
GTCCACCACCCGGAATTCAAAGCCAGGGTAGATGTAAAGATCGGTTTCCCCTTCGAAGGGCCCGACGATCCGCCACGGGCATACGGCCTCCGGCGAGCATCCGAGCCCGTAACGGGCGGCGGTCTCCAGAACCCGCACCACCGTAGTGCCCACCGCGAGGATCCGGCCTCCCTCCAGCCGCGTCCGGTTGATCTGCTCCGCGGTCTCCGCCGATAAAGTGCACCATTCCCGGTGTAGCTTATGTTGCCGCACATCCGAGGTCTCAATCGGGCGGAACGTGTCCAGACTGATGTGAAGCGTGACGAAGGCGAAACGGACGCCGCGGTCCCGCAGACGAGCCAGCAATTCCGGGGTGAAATGCAGCCCCGCCGTCGGCGCGGCCACCGACCCGGGGACGCGGGCATAGACCGTCTGATAGCGTTCGGGATCATGGAGCGGCCGCCGGATATAGGGGGGGAGGGGGATCACCCCCGACCGCTCCAGTTGGCCTTCCAAAGGAGCGGAAAAGCGGAGCAGGCGGAGGGGGCCTTCCCCTTCCGCCTCTACTTCCGCATAGAGATCGGTGGGCTGGCCACCAGAAAGCAGCTGGAGGCGCGCGCCGGGGCGGATGTGGCGCCCCCGCACCATGGCCCACCACCGCTCCGGATCCATCCGGCGCACCAGCAACAGCTCCACCCGCCCTCCGGTCGGCTTCACCGCAAATAAACGGGCTGGGATCACCCGAGTGTCGTTAAACACCAGCAGATCCCCCGGGCGCAGGTAGTCCACGATCTCTCGGAAGATCCGGTGCTCGATCCGCCGTGTTGTTCGGTGCGCCACCATCAATCGTGAGGCATCCCGTGGCTCTGCCGGAGACTGGGCAATCCGATCCGGGGGCAACTCATAATCGTAGGCCTCAAGGCTTAGAAGATCCTTCGGTTCCATAGCGAGCCCGATAGAGATCCAGCAGGGTCTGGAAGCCTTCTTCTCCCAGCACCCATTTCACTTCCTGATCGAAGACCATAAACAGGGGCCGTGCTTCCTCGGCGGGGATCTGACAGGTGGCTTCCGCGTAAAGCTCGTTCGCATCATCTAGGATCAGCTGGTTTTCCCACAACGTGAGCGGATAGAGCGCACAGTGAAACGGTTTTAAGGCCCAGGGATGCAAACCGGCTTCCACAGCAGCCGCCTGCAAACCGCAACGACCGTCGTCTAAGAGAAAGATGCAGGACTGACCGGCCGGGTGGGTGGGGTTCGGAATAACTGTGGTGCCCACCCAATAGCCGGCCGGCGGCGTATCGTCCCACTCCAGCTCCCCGTCGAACCATTGGGCCTCATTATGCCGATCCGGCGGTAATACCTTTTTGATCTGCTCCACGTGGCGCAGGATCTCATCGCGCTGCTCTACCCGCACCCACACGCCGTAGGCGCAACAGCGGCCCCGACAATAAGCCGGGCCACATCGTTGAACCGGCCGGGGCTCCAGCAAACGGGGATCCACCCGAATCCCACGGATCTGGATGTCCATGGATCCTCTCCTGATCGATGAAGAATAAAGCTCCGCTGGATTTGAGGGTCGGGCGAGCCCCCTTTGGTGGCTGCCCCATCCTTTGGGTCTTGGAAATTGTCTAGAGCTAGTCTGAGTGGATCTCCTATCTCAAGAACGGCAGGGAAGGGAGAGAAGGAAGGGTGCCTAAATAGGACTCCTCCTCGCCAAAGAGCGATTTTCAGATGGGCACTTTGCACCCGCGTCGCTGGTTGAGTTCAATCAGGAAATATTTTAGTTTAGATTCTCTTCCCCAAGGCCCTTCGAGCTATTTGGAAAGGCAGGCTCATAAAGCAAAGAATCCCCTCTTGACAGGCAGAACGACCGAAAGCGGCGCTCCGACGCGCTATCGAACCAGGAAGTGCCCATCGCGATAAAGAACCTCCCCGTCCACCCAGATCTCCCCTTCCTTTAGATTACAGATCATGTCCCAATGGATCGCCGACTCGTTTGTCCCCCCGGTCTCCGGATAGGCGGCGCCCAGGGCGAGGTGGAAGGTGCCTCCCAGCTTCTCATCGAACAGGATGTTGCGGGAGAACCGGCGGATCGCGAAGTTCGTGCCGATGCCCAGCTCTCCCAGCCGCCGGGCGCCCTCGTCGGTCTCCAGCATCCGATGCAGAAACGCCTCGTTTTTCTTCGCTGTCGCCTTCACCACCCTCCCGCTCTCGAAGACCAGCTCCACCCCATCCACCTCCCGGCCGCCGTAGAGGGCCGGATACGTAAAGCGCACCCATCCCTCGGTGACGGTCTCCTCTGGGCCGGTGAAGATCTCGCCGTCCGGGAAGTTGTGGCGGCCGTCGGCGCTGATGAACACCCGGCCTTCAATCCCGAGCACCAGGTCGACGTCGGGACCGCGAATGTGGATCCGCCGGCGCCCTTTCAGCCATTCCACCAGCCGCTCCTGGAAAGCCGCCTGCTCCCGCCAGCGGGCCACCGGGTCTTCGTCGTTTAACCACCCCGCCTCATATACGAAGTCCTCGAACTCCTGGAGGCCCATCTCGGCCTCCTGGGCGTAGGCTTCTGTAGGGTATAGGGTGAGGACCCAGCGCAACTCTCCGCGGGCAGCCCGCTCCATATACGTGCGGGTGAGATCTCGCCGGGCAGCAGAGAACATGGTCTGCTTGGCAGGATCCACATTGCTCAAGGATCGGGTGTTGGTTTCGCTCATCACGCTGATCAGCACATCGAAGGTCTCGATGATCAGACGGTCGATTGGCGAGACGAACGTGATTTGAGGCTCCTCCGCCACGCGGTAGAAGATCTCCGCCGCCCCAGGCAGGGAGACCAGCAGGTGCGGATGCCCGCCTCGCTCGAGCACCTGCCGGTAAACGGTGAGCAGGAGAGGGGCAGCCGCCGGGGTGCCCCGGATGGCTACCTTATCTCCGGGCTTTACCCCCGTCGCATAGTCCACCAACACCTGGGCCCACTTCTCCAGACGTGGATCGGCCATTCTGCACCTCTAAAGTAGCCATAACGGATTTTAATTTAAGGATACGCCAGGTCTGATCAATCTGAACTCCTCGCGCCGACGAGATGGCTGACATGAAAGATGCAAGCACGAGGAAGCAGGCAGCCAAGTGGAGATTTGATCAGGCCTTAGCGGTATGCCTATCGCATCCAACGGGTCGAGGGCACGGCACGCTCGCAGAGGAATTATAGCGCGAGTACAGGAGCGCTTTATGCAGTGAGAGCGTTGGGGGACAGCGAGAGAACTTTGGTTTCCAAGCATTGCTCACGAAAGCCGATCTGCGACCCTCAAAATCACATGGCCCAGCGCTTCGCTTATTCTGTCAGCGCTCTGTTCCTGCATTAGAACTATGAGCCGATGTTGAGAGGAACCAGCACGCTCCCAATTTTAACGATGGCAACCTCACAGACTCCGCGTAAGCCAAATAATAAGGGCAGATTCTCCGGGAACTCCCCACAGAGGCGGTCTTGGGGCATTCGGCGAATGCTTCCCAAGGTTCATAGCCCAGCGCTCTACCCTGTTCGGTTGGAAGTTGGAAGGATGAGAAGAGCTGGGAGCCTCTAAGAACTCAGCGAGAGATCCCGCACAGGCCGCTCTCGCCGTGCCCGATCGCCCGGAACCTGCCCGTAATTCGGCGGACGCATCTGCCGTCGTCTTTGGTTTAGGCACTCCCCCCAACCTGGAAGCGATTTCACGGGTATATCGGGTGGAAAAAACCTAAAAAGCGGGAGGTGTGCGATGCTGAGGAAAAAGGGATGGCTGGTTTTGGGGAGTCTGGCGCTGATGGGCAGCCTAGCCCTGGGCGGCGTCGTCCTGGCCCAAACCTCCATGCCGATCCCAACCGCGGAGCCGGCTCGAACGGTCTCCGGGACAGCGCTGAAGGTGGGGGATCCAACGGCGGCAGACAGTCCGGTCACCTTGGTTTCTTCCTCCACTCAGGTCACCCTGGAGGCGACGGATTTGGGCGTGGTCACCGTTCAGGGGCAGGCAGCCGGTGAGATCCGTGCGGTCCAGGAGGCTATGGAGGCCTCAAAGGTGCGGCTGGAATATCGCCAGGGGGAGATCCATCCCCTGGGCGCTGTTCCTGTGAACAGCACGCTGAATCCGAACGCGGCCCATCTCTACGGCCCCTATTGGTATAACGCGGGCGATACGGTCACCCTTTCGATCACTTGGGTTCCCACTGCCAGTGTCTTCCGGATCGGGTTAACCAGTCAGGCCTCAAGGATCTTCTACGGATGCCAGGTTGCCGGAGGGGCGGGAACCTGTCAGCTCAAAGTGAACCAAGCGGGCGGGTATTACCCGACGATCTGGAACGTGGGACCGTATACCGCCACATATCGTGGCTTTGTGTCCTGGTAAAGATCGGTGACCTTCGCCAGATCCCAGGGCCCTGTGCGGGAGGCTGGAACGATGGGATTTCCCCCGCTTAGGCATGCGATCCAGGGGCGCCCCTGGATCGCATGCCTTACCAACCCTTAGGCTGCCGGATGGGTATATCGGATGGAAAAACTTTAGCGCGGGAGGTGGACTATGCGTCGGGAACTTTTGGGGATCGGTCGATGGGCGTTTTACGGTCTAGGCCTGCTGGGCGCGCTGCTGGGGCTGGGCGCGGCCCCCGCTCCGGAGGCCTCGTCCTCGGAAGGCGTCCAGGTCCCCGTAGTCCTGGACGGCGTGCGCTACGATCCCGAAGCGTTCAACCGCCTCTGGGCGGACTTGAACCGCAGGGGGATCTATCTATGCTTTACCTTCGCGCGGGATGGCACCTTCGTCGCTTTTTCCACCAAAGAAGCTTGTGATGACTTCCTGTGGAAAGAATGGGGTCTTCCGCCTGTGATCGTTCCATCTCTGCCTTCTCCACCCCTCCGCGTGCGGGTGGAGGGGACCCAGGTCTGGGTGGAGCCGCTGGAGAATCCGGATGCGGCGCCTTCGCCCCCTGCTGGCGGCTCAGGTGGGATGGCGCCTCAGTAACTCTGCCCTCCGCTGGATTTCTGCTGGAGCGGAAATTGGGAACACATCCTTTGTCAGGGGTGGGCCTTGAATGTCCCGCCTGGAAGCTGGATCGGCGACCTTCGCCAGATCCCGGGGCCCTGTGTGGGAGGCGGGAACGATGGCATTTCCTCCGCTCAGGCCGCCGCGGGCATTCCCCAGTTCATCCTGTGGGAGCATATCCACTTCCAGGGGAACTACTTCTCGATCCCCGCGGGCTCGACGGCACCGGACCTGCGGGCGTCCGGCTGGAACGATCGGGCGTCTTCCCTCTACGCCCAGCCGTAGCGGGCCATCATCTGGAACGCTTCATTGCCTCTGAGCTCCGGTGGGCGATCTGGAGATCCTCTTAGATCACGTGCTTAGCTCCGGGGCTGACCCTTCACTCGCCGGGTTGTAGGCTTCGATGGAGGAACAGGAAGCGATCGCGCGATGGCGGAGAGGCGACCCGGAGGGGATGGCAGTGCTGGTGCGGCGGTATCAGCAACAGGCCCTGCGGGTCGCCGCTCTGATCCTGCCTGATCCCATGCAGGCGGAGGACGCCGTTCAGGCCGCCTTCATCCGGGCCTGGACGCATCGGAAAACCTTTCGCCCGGATGCCGCCTTCTGGCCGTGGTTCCGCCAGCTGGTGGTGCACGAGGCCCTCCGCCTCGCCCGCCGGGAAGGCCGGGAGATCCCGGCGGAATCCGGCCCGGTGGAGGAGGCCGGAGGGGCTCCGGAGTCCGATCCCTCCCATCACCTGGATTCCCAGGAAATGATCCAGCGGCTCGCCCGGGCGCTGGAGCGGCTTTCGCCGACCCAACGGGCGATCATCGTCCTGCGTTACTACGAGGGGCTGAGCGAGGAGGAGATCGCCCACGCCCTGGACTGTGCGGTCGGCACCCTCAAGCGCCACCTCCACGAGGCCCGACAGCGCCTGAGGCGCTGGTTGAGCGATGGCCTATAGGAACATTTCGTTTGTGGAGGATTTAGGAGATGGACGAACGATCGGAGTTCCCTCGGAATGTGGCCGAAGAAGCGCAGCTGCGAGAGGGGCTGGATCAGATCGCCCGATCCCGGGTTCCTTCCGATCGGGATCTCTGGCCGGCGTTGCAGGCCCGGTTGTTCCCATCGGCTTCCCGTCCGGCTTGGTGGTGGAGGCGCGCGCCGGGCTGGGCCTGGCGGACGGCCGGCCTGATGCTGGTCTTGGCCCTCGCCGGGATGGCCTATGCGCCCAGCCTGTGGGAGGCGTTCTTCTCCACCCGTCTTCTGGAACAGGGCGGAAAGCTCCAGGCGCTCTCCCTGAGCCAGACCCGGGACGGGATTACGGTGACCGTCGAGCGGGCCTACGCCGATGCCAACCGCATTGTGATCGGCTATCGGGTGCAGGGTCTTCCGGTGTCCTCCGGGATCAGCCGGCATCCGCAGCTGACGCTGGAGGATCCGGAAGGGCGTCGGATACCGGAGCTGATCGGCGAGGGCCTGGTCGGCGCTTCAGAGGCTCTGGGTGCAGCGCTGCCCCCTGGGGAGATCGGCGGGGCGGTCAGCTTCGATCCCTGGGAGTTGCCGGGCTGGCCTTTCCATCGGCCCGGGATGCTCTCGCTGCGGCTTCGCGTCGCCTTCCTTCCGGTTCCCCAGGAGGGGGCCGCGCCTGGGGCGATGCACTTCTTCATTCCCTCACAAACCGCGCCGACGGAGACGCCATCCGCATTGAGCGCGGAGCCTCCTCCGTCGGCCCCATCGTTTGTGTTTGATCTGAAGGTTCCGGTGGTCTCCGAAGCGGAAATCTACGGTCCGCAGACCGTCCGCGCGCACGGCCTGGATCTCACCTTAGCGCGCTGGGTCCGCGCTCCCTCCGGGATCCGGGCGCGGGTGTGCTTCGTTCCACCGGATCCTTCATTGGTCTGGACGGCGATCGTCGAGCAGGGCTTCGCGACGGGGCTGGAGGTTGCGCCAAACGTCCGGATGGAGGGGACAGTTTCCGGGCGGGCCCTGACCGTGACCGCGCCGATCCTGATGGGGCCGTTCACCTGGAGGGGAGAGCAGACGTGTCAGGACGTTTTCCTTGACATCCCGGGTGGGATGGAGCGCGATCGCGGCGGCCGGGTGGTGTTCCGGGTGACCGAAGTGATCGGCTGGGACCCGCAGAACCCTGAGCCGGCGGTCCGTTGGCCGGGTCCCTGGGAGTTTTCCTTATCGGCGGATCATCAGCAGCCTTCAGGCCCATAAAGCGGCTTCCCGACGCCGAACTCGCATCTCGGGGAGAAACGACCGCCCGGCATCGTGGCCTCTTCCCCATAGCCCGAAACGCCTCTGAGTGCCTTCAGCGGAGTGCAGCCTGGCGATCGGTTTTCCTTCCCCGATCTACTGGCATATGGAGGGCAAAGGGAGGAGGGCGCCGTGCGGCCGATTCGAAAGCGGAGTCCCTTGATTCCTGCTCACATCACCCTAAGCTCCATTGTGCCCGTCAAGGGGATGGGCTCATTTTCGAGGAACGGAGCGCTGTGCTGAGCCTGGCCCATTCCTCCAGCGAAAGGGTCTCAGCCCGTCGGCCGGGATCGATCGCGGCCTTCGCCAGTGCGGCCCGGACGAGGGCGCTGGGGAGGCCCAGGCCGTGACTCAAGGCATTGTGCAATTGCTTGCGCCGCTGGCCGAACCCCGCCCGCACCACCTCGAAAAACCAGTCCGGATCCTCCATGTCCACCGCTGGCCGCTCATAGGGTTCGATCACCACCACCGCCGAGTCGACCTCCGGCGGAGGCCAGAAGGCTCCCGCCTTGATTCGATCCACCACTTGTGGGCGTCCGTAAACCTGCACACTCACCGCCAACAGGCTCATCTCTCCTGGCTCGGCGGTGATCCGCCGAGCTACCTCCTGTTGAACCGTGAGGACGATCCGGCGGGGCTTCAGAGGCGCTTCCATCAGATGGCGCAGGATCGCTGAGGTAATGTAATATGGGATGTTGCCGACAGCCCGATAGGGATGGCCCTGGACCAGATCGATGGGGTTGAGGGCGAGGATATCCCCAGCGATGATCGTGACGTGGGGAAAGGGGGCTATGATCTCGCGGAGCAGCGGCAAGAACCGTTCGTCGATCTCCACCGCCACCACGTGGTCGGCCCGCAGGGCCAGGTGGCGGGTCAGGGTGCCCGGGCCGGCCCCGATTTCCAGCACCCACTCTCCGGGTTCCAGCCCGGCCGCCTCGGCGATCCGGGCCAGGAGGCGCTCATCGATCAGGAAGTGCTGGCCCAGCCGCTTGCGCGGCCGGATGCCGCGGGCCCTCAGATACTGGGGCCAGGAGATCGGAGATAGCATCTGAACACGCGATGGATCGCTCAACCGGGTTGCTCCCTCCAGAGCTCGGCTCGGCCCGCTGCGGTGGAGCGGTCAGGCCGGATCCCGGAACGCATCGCCGGTCGCCCTCCTCGATCTTTTCAACGGCTTTCAGAGGAAGCCAGCGCCCCCCGGATGGGCCTCCGGTCCCTGAATCTGCATGCGTAGCGCCCATTCGATCCGGCCTCCAGTAAGCGGCCCGGCCTTCTTAGAAGATATTTTTCCGGAAGCAGCGCCGAAGAGACAAGCGCAACGGATGCCTCCTTCAAAGGCCGGGAATGGCCATCCGGTTGGAACCCCGCTTCCGGCTTCCGGCTCTAGCTCAGGTGTTATCCCCCTCAGGATTGTTCACGGCGTGTTCACAGGGTGGGTGTATCATGAAACCGTGGTAGTCCATTCTCGGGGGTCTGGTGAGGGATGGGCGGAGATTCAGGAAGACCTAAGTCGAAAGGAGGTCGCGGATGTCCTCGACACGTCCTGCTTCATCGACATCCCGCTGGTGGATCATTCCGATTGGGCTGGCGTTGATCACGTTATGTGGATGTGCCCTATGTGTGGGCGGCGGAGGGCTTGCTGGGGTGACGGCGATCCTGGGGGTCGTTGGATGGGCTCAGGCCGAAGCGCGGCCCGCTCAAGCGGTGGCCGAGCAGTTCCTAACTGCGCTTCGGGATGCGCGCTGGGAGGCTGCGTATGCGCTGTGCGCTCCGAGCTTTCAGGGCGAACTCAAAGGGCCGGAAACCCTCGCTCAAACCTACAGCGGCGCCCGCCAACCAGCGGGGTGGTCCTTCCGGTCTTGGAATGTCCAGCGCGAGGACGGAGTCAGGCGCGCGCAGCTGGGGGGCACGCTGACGACGGCGAGCGGCGAGGTCTTCTCGTTCGAGATCGAACTGGTCGTCGTGAGGACGGAATCCGGGGAGACATGGCGGGTGAGCGCGTTTCAGATTTTGGAAGAATAGCGCCGGCCGTCTGTTCCCTTCGCCCGCCTATATGGGGCAGAACAAAGGCGAGGGGACCTAATCGGACACGGAGAGGGTCAGCGGCTTGAATTAGGGATCTTGACAGGCACGGTGCCTGCCGTATAAAATCAAAGGCGCAGTGGGATGATGGGCCTGTAGCTCAGGCGGTCAGAGCACTCCCCTGATAAGGGAGGGGTCCCTGGTTCGAGTCCAGGCAGGCCCACAGGGGTGGGGATGTAGCTCAGCTGGGAGAGCGCCTCCTTTGCACGGAGGAGGTCACGGGTTCGAGTCCCGTCATCTCCACCATTGGCCTTGACAGAGAAGGCAGATCTCGTTATAATGATAAGCCCGCAGGATGGAGGCTGACGCCCGAAGCCGGGTGGGGAGCCCGGAGGCGGGGGCCAGTGGCCATCCGCTGGCGGGCTGGAACGCAGATAGCGGCCCGTCAAGGAAGGACCGGGCAGGAGTGCGTGGAAAGCCCGGAGAGCACCTTAACAACCGAACAGGGCGTGAGACGAAGTCGAAACGCAACGCGGGCAGCTCGGGAAACGGGTTCTCCGCGTCACGTGTAAGCGAGTAAGGGCATGCGGTGGATGCCTAGGCGCCAGGGGCCGATGAAGGGCGCGGCACACTGCGAAAAGCCTCGGGGAGCCGTGTGCGGGCGCGATGACCCGGGGGTGCCCGAATGGGGAAACCCGCCTGGGGTGAACCCCAGGCATCCGTGGCTGAACCCATAGGCCACGGAGGGGCACGGGGGGAACTGAAACATCTTAGTACCCCCAGGAAAAGAAATCAACCGAGATTCCCCTAGTAGTGGCGAGCGAACAGGGAAGAGCCTAAACCCACAGGGTGCAAAAGCCCGAGGGCGTTGCCCTGTGGGGGTCGTGGGACCCATCTGGAGGTGGCCTCGGACGCCTCAGGGAGTGATCAAACCTTGGCCTAGCCGAAGCGGTCTGGAAAGGCCCGCCATAGAGGGTG
>JANXBD010000058.1 GCA_025057635.1 Thermoflexus sp.
GTACGTGAGCTGGGTTCAGACCGTCGTGAGACAGGTCGGTCTCTATCCGCTGTGGGCGTTGGGGGCTTGAGGGGTGCTGCCCCTAGTACGAGAGGACCGGGGTGGACGGACCTCTGGTGTGCCGGTTGTCGCGCCAGCGGCATCGCCGGGTAGCCAATGTCCGGACGGGATAACCGCTGAAGGCATCTAAGCGGGAAGCCCACCCCAAGATGAGGCCCCCCACCGGCTTAGACCGGGTAAGGCCGCCAGGAGACTACTGGTTGGATAGGCCGCAGGTGGAAGCTCGGTAACGGGTGAAGCTGAGCGGTACTAACGGCCGAGGGCTTACACGTGGCGCGGAGAACTCGTTCCCCGAGCCTCACGCTCTGTTCGGTGAAACAATCCCCTCGAATTGCGTTCCTCCGTCGTTTTAGCTACACCCCTTCTGATTACTCCGTCTTTACCATCATCAGCGTCCACAATATTGTCGCTCCTCGCGATAAAATCTAGCCCAACTAGGATGGTGTCAACTCCCTAGGCGAGTCGCCCGATATGGGCCCGATATGGATTCAATACCCCTGTCCTCTCTCTGGGAGGAGACTGTTCCTGCATGCATGATCTTGGGATTGCTATACTTGATCTTCCCAGACTACAGGCTGACGTTTGTAGCGTTGTTATCCTAAGCAGCACCTCTGCTTGATTTCAGATTCTCGATTCATCCCCCGGCTAGCGCTTCCAGAAAGCGAGCGCAATGACCATGTGGTTCCTCATAGACCTCATACTCATACGCATTCCGCTGTAATCCGTTGAATTCGAATGTCCCATGCTTGCTTTCCGATGGAGATGTAGAATGATAAGCTAAGTATAGCTGGCTGAATCCTGGATGTCCCCCGGGGGCAGTCGAGGGGATACCCTTACAAAACGATCCAGCGCATCTTAGGAGGCGAAAATGAAACGTATTTGTGTAATCGGCGCTGGGTATGTGGGGCTCACCACAGCGGCTTGCATGGCCGATTTGGGCAACCGGGTCACATGCGTCGACATCAATGAGGAGAAGATCGTCATGCTTCAGAAGGGCCGCCTGCCCATCTTTGAGCCCGGGCTTGAGGAGATCATCCGCCGCAACATGAAGGCGGGCCGGCTCTTCTTCACCACCTCCTACGAAGAGGGCATCAACCGTCCCCCAGCCGAGTTTATCTTCATCGCCGTGGGCACTCCAGAAGGAGTAGACGGTGAGGCGGATTTGCGGTATGTGCGCATAGCCGCCGAGCGAATCGGCGAGATCATGGATCATCCTTTGATCATTGTCAACAAGAGCACGGTGCCAGTGGGGACTGGAGATTGGGTGGCAGATATCGTGAGAAGCCGCCAGCTTCAGTCGATTCCTTTCTGGGTGGTCTCCAATCCGGAATTCCTTCGGGAAGGATCAGCGGTTTATGACTTTATGAACCCAGACCGCATCGTTTTGGGCTCGCTCGATCGGGAGGCCGCGGAGAAGGTAGCTCAGCTCTATCTACCCTTGCGCACCACCATCATGATCACTGATTTGCGCACGGCCGAGATGATCAAATACGCCTCCAACGCCTTTCTAGCCACTAAAATCTCCTTCATCAATGAGATCGCAAACATCTGTGAGGCTCTGGGAGCCGATGTGAAGGAAGTAGCTGCCGGGATGGGCTTCGACAAGCGCATCGGTCGGGCCTTCTTAGACGCTGGCGTCGGTTGGGGAGGCTCCTGCTTTCCAAAGGATGTCAAGGCCCTCATCCACATGGCGATCGTCCACGGTTGCCATCCCCAGCTGCTTCAGGCGGTGGTCGAGATCAACCGGGATCAGCGGCGACGGGTGGTGGAGAAGCTTCGGGAGATTCTCAAGGACCTGAACGGTTTGGTGATTGGGTTGCTGGGGCTGTCTTTTAAGCCGAATACCGATGACATCCGAGAGGCTCCCTCCCTAGAGATCGCGAGTCGCCTCCTACAGGAAGGTGCGATTGTCCGCGCCTACGATCCCGTGGCTATGTCCAACGCTGCTCGAGCAATGCCCTCCCTAATTATGTGTGCTGATCCGTATGAGCTGGCTGATGGAGCGGATGCCTTGGTGGTGGTGACCGATTGGAATGAGTTCAAGCATTTGGATCTGCCCCGGATCAAGCAGCTCATGCGGCAACCCGTGATCGTCGATGGCCGGAATATCTATGAACCGGAATTTATGCGGGAATTAGGTTTCATTTATCGAGGGATCGGTCGGGGATATAACCATCCTAGCGTAGGTTCCCATATTCGCTCTATGGAAGCCGAAGCCGTATCGTGAATCCTTTATGGCAATAAACGCGGGCGGAAGTGCGATCCCTTCGATCGCTGATCGGGGATTAGATGGCTTGATCTGCCAAGGCCTAAGGCGAGCGACTTGCCGAGAGAAGGAGGGGTCTTTCCAGAAGAGGGGAAAACTGATTCTCTGTTATGAGTGCTCAGAAATCGGTTCCCCATAGCATGCCAACCCCAATCCGCCTGGCCCCACATGCGTGGCCACTGCTGGCCCAGCCTCCGCGACGAAGATCTCCGTCGGTTGCAACTCCTCCCGGAGGGCGCGAGCGATCTCATCCGCCACTTCTGGTAGACGAGTATGCATCACACCGATCCGTAGATCCTGATGTCGTTGGGCGTATTCCCGAATCAATTCCTGCAGCCGAGCCCGAGCCCTTTGGGTCGTCCGAACCCGTTCGTGGACTTCGATCCGACCTTCGTGCAGCTTGAGGATTGGCTTTAGCTGTAGCAGGTTCCCTACCAGCGCCTGGACGTTGCTCACCCGTCCTCCCTTGGCTAAATACTCCAAGGTGTCCAGGATGAAGTAGAACACCGTGTGCGCCTTCATGAACTCGAGGCGCTCTAGGATCTCGC
The DNA here is from genome assembly GCA_025057635.1 of Thermoflexus sp. Lineage (GTDB taxonomy): Bacteria > Chloroflexota > Anaerolineae > Thermoflexales > Thermoflexaceae > Thermoflexus. The sequence goes on from JANXBD010000058.1 coordinate 2,875, forward strand.
GCACGGTTGCCCCTGCACGAGCCATGCGGGCGGCTTCCAGCACTAAAATTCCCTGGGGAACGGAGATCAGGCGGCTATCCACCACTTGAATGTCTGCCTCCGGGATCATCTCTCGGGCCGCCACCGCTGTCGCGTAGGTTCCGCTCAACGCCGAGGAGAGATGGATCGAAACGATCGGCTCCCTCGTTTGGCTTAGTCGAGAATAGATCTCATAGAACCGACCTACCGGGGGCTGGGAGGTGGTAGGGAGAGCAGGGGATGTCCGCAGGTGTTGATAGAATGTCTCCAGATCGAGGTCTTCTCCTTCATGAAAGGTTCGTCCGCTGATGTTCACTATGAGGGGAACCACCGTAATCCCGTATTCCTCGAACAATTCGATTGGAAGGTGCGCCCCGCTATCGGTAACGATCTGAACCATTTCACCCCCTTAGCGAACGACAACCAGACCTCGCTGCCGCATCCTCAGGCGCCGATTTATAGTTGTGCCTCTGTTGATGAACAACAAAGAAACCTCCCCTCTCTCTCTGGAAGAGGGTATGTCGCGTGTGAATGGCAACTTCGGACAACAGAGCAGGCTGGATCACAAGGCTCTGAGACAATTTTCCTTGGACGATGGCTTTCCGTGGGCCTGGGTGACCTTAGAAGGGAATTTCCTCTTCCTCGATGGATCCAGGCTCTTCCATCACCCGTTCCTCAGCCTCTAAAGCGGGAGGGGCTTCTGCAGGTCGCGGCCCGATGAACACGATCCGATGTGCCCGAACCTCATAGACTGCCCCTGCAGTTCCATCCGATCGGCGGAAGATTCGTGGATTCCCAGTTTGTGGATCCGGCCGCAGCTGCCCTTCCACCAGCACCGACCGTCCCTTCTGGAGATACTGATTTGCGATCTCGGCCTGCCGCCCGAAGACGGAGACCCGGAACCAGATGGTCTCCTCGCGCTGGTCTCCACTAGCATCCCGATAGCGGATGTTGCTGGCCATCCGGAACGAGGTCACGGGCGTTCCTTCTGGCGTATATCGCATCTCGGGATCAGTGCCTAGGTGACCTGCGATGATCAATTTGTGATACATAACTTTATCCTCCTTTTGTGCGCAGAATTTTACAGAAACATTGGCATTACCACATGCACAAACGAGGGATCTCCAACGGATTGAACTTTTACCGGCGACTGGGGGGTGGTCATCTCAAACACTACCCGATCTCCCTCGACGGCCTCTAGCACATCCATCAGGAACCGCACGTTGAATGCGATCTCCAAGCGGTTTCCTTCCACCAAGGCGTCGATCGCCACTCGAGTTTCGCCTTTTTCGGGTGACCGGGACTGTAGTCGAACCTGGCCCATTTGATTTCCCTCTCCAGGCGTGAGCGCCAAGCGAACGGCGTTGGAGGCTTCTCGCGCGAACACACTGAGGGCCTTGCAGGCCTTCCAGAGAGCCTCCCTTGGGATCTCAATGCGGGTCTCCCAGCGTTTCGGGATAATCGCCTGGAAATCCGGGAACTGACCTTCGATCAGTTGAGACAGCACTATCGCTTGGCTGAGCCGGAAACCCACTTGATTCCTTCCCCGAAGTGCCATCATCGAGGTTGGTTCATTCTCGTCCTTTAGGATGCGGCTTACCTCCTTCAAAGCGCTTGCCGGAACGATCGCTGAGAAGGGACCCTCAGGGGCCCGCAGGACTGGCAGGGTCTTCACCGAAAGACGGTAGCCGTCAGCGGCTGCTAAGGTCACGGTCGTCTCACTCCTTGTCCCCGCTCGTCCCTCATCCCGGCGAATCAACACACCGGTCAAGATGGGCCGCGTCTCATCAGCAGCTGCAGCGAAGATGACCTGCTCAATTGCTCGCCGGAAGTCCTCCGGATCCAGGACAAAGCCTTCCCCTTCAATGTCTGGCAAGATGGGAAACTCTTCCGGATCCAGTCCTTTCATTGATGTTTCATAAGACCCACAAACGATATGGAGGGTCCATGTCTCCCGATCGACTCGGAGGTGGATCGCCTCATCCGGAAGAACGCTGATGAACTCGGCTAGAGGCCTTGCTGGAACCGTGATGCCGCCGGGCTCGGAAACGAGCGCTTCTTCCCATGATATGATAGCCAAATTCAGATCTGTTCCTGCTATCTTTAAACGTCCAGGCTCTGCCTGAAGCAGCACATGAGTCAATGTCGGAAGAGTCGCGCGCGAAGGAACTGCCCGGGCAGCTAACGAAAGGGCTCGCTCAAAGGTGGATTGCGCGATGGTCACGTTCATTGAGAGGCACCTCCTTCCCAGGATATTCCCAACTCACAGCGAGGCGATGAGTGAATGCTATCTTTGAAAAGATTATAATCGGCTTTGGGGCTGAACCGAACACGACTCATGCTGCCGATGATTTCGCCCATCCTAAGAGGGGCCTACCAGCATGACTCCGATGTCATTCACATTGGTGCCGGTGGGTCCAGTGCGGAGGAGATCCCCCAAGGTCTGGAAGAAGGCGTATGCATCGTTTGCGTTCAGGTGGCTCAACGCATCTAAGCCTAGCATGTGAGCTCGATGGACGCTCTCCCCGTCGGCGATGGCTCCGGCGGCGTCAGTTGGGCCATCTATTCCATCCGTGTCGATGGAGGCAATCACCACATGAGGCCAGCCCTGAAGGGCAAGGGCTGCCGATAGCACCAATTCCTGGTTCCGTCCCCCTCGTCCGTTTCCTCGCACTGTTACAGTGGTCTTGCCACCCCACACCACGCAAGCTGGAGCAGGGACTGGCCGGCCGTTGGCGGCGATCTCCTTTCCGATTGCTGCGATCACCCGAGCGACCTCCCGAGCTTCTCCCTCCACAAAGTTGGAGAGCAGAAGCGGATGATATCCTAATCGCGCCGCTTCTTCTAAAGCCGCCTCAGCGGCTAGGCGGTTGCTGGCTACGATCCAATGGGAAACCCGCTGGAAGATCTCATCTCCCGGCTTAGGGGTTTCGGGGATCCGCCCGTGAAGTCCTGCCTCCAAGCGCTGGCGCACAGGGAGGGGAACGCGTTCCAACAAGCCATAGCGGTTGAGCACCCCCCAGGCATCATAATAGGTAGAAGGATCTGGGGCCATCGGTCCGGAGGCAATGACGGAGAGATCATCCCCCACCACATCGGAAAGCACCAGAGTCAGCACAGTGGCTGGGAAAGCGCAACGGGCTAGCCCACCTCCTTTAATGCGATCCAGATGCTTGCGAACCGCGTTGAGCTCATAGATCGTTGCGCCCGCATGCAACAGAAGGTCTGTCACCGCTTGCAGGTCGCTCAAGCTGATCCCTTCCACCGGCCAGGTAGCCAGCGCAGAGCCTCCACCACTCAGCGCACAAATGATCAGATCCTCCGGTCCAGACTGCTCCGCCAGAGCAGCCAAGGCCTGAGCACCCCGAACGCTATTCTCATCGGGCACGGGGTAGCTCGCTTCGATCACCACCCAGCGTTCATCGAGGGCCGCGGCGAGATGCCCGTATTGGGTCACAAGCACGCCGCGATCCAAGCGGCTGCCCAGCAGCACCTGGAGGGCATAAGCCATCGGATAAGCGGCTTTGCCTAGCCCCATCACAAACACGTAGCGATACTGATTTAGATCCAGGCGATGCTCACCAGCGATTAGAAATGTTCCTTCCCGACGGACGTGGCGTCGCACGGCCGCGCTGGGATCAGCGGCCCCCAGTGCAGCATGGAGAATCCGTATCATGTCCCTACGAAGGTCTCGCTTCACATCTTTTCCATGCATGCCAATGCTCTCTTTATCTCGCTTTAGGTTGGCATTCTTCCCCAATGCGATCTCGGAGAGGGTTGTCACGAATTTGAGCAGACCCCGGCTGTGGCCAAAATGCTGTCGGCCAAAGCTTTTGAGGCGAGCATTAAACATGCCTAAATGCGATTCAGGAAATAGGGCCTCCGCATTTTGCGTGACGTGGAGCGCATCCTATTATCCAATGGCAGATTTGGGATCTATTCTACCTCTACGTCTTTGGCTTTCAACTCATACCGATGGCATTGTCTCACGCGGTATCAGCGAGGGGTTGAGATCAGCTGCTTTTCTTAATACATGCCGCCCTCGCGTATCTAGAGATGCTAGCCCTTTTCTTCCAAATCTCTTAATCAATCCTCTCTTGCTTAGCTGACCCATATAGCATTTGCTTTATTAAATCATACAAGATTCAATGAAGGCCATTCCTCTTGGGGGCAGTTCAGGAGAGCAGGGGCCAAGGTCTTATCCCTAGTGGGACAACCAGACGTGGATCAGCGCAGATTTCGAGGACTGAGGCGTAGGAGAAGCCCCTCCACAAATGCCATGAGAGAGGCTGGGATCTCCCGCACAGTCCACCAGAACCAGCGGGATCCGTAGGAAGAGCGATCAGCTGCAAGCCCAACTGCATCTATCCCTACGGCCTCACACAGCCATAGGGCTCGGTCTAAATGGAACCGCTGGGTAACTACCACTACGTGGGTGAAGCCAAAGACTTCTCGGGCGCGGCGGCATGATTCCAACGTCCGCAGGCCCTCTGGGTCGACCTGGAGGGCATGTTCGGGGACCCCAAGGTGGAGAGCTAAGCGCCGCATGGCCTCTGGCTCATTGTAGTAGGGAGAAGAGCGCCCATCCCCGCTCAAAAGCAAGGCGCTTACCTTCCCTGTTCGATACAGTTCTACCCCCATCCTAACTCGATCGGCCAGCACTGCGGTAGGGGATCCATCAGCCCGAAGTCCAGCACCCAGAATTAGGGCCACCGGCCGTGCTGGAACTTCTTCGGGCCGCTCGTAAATCCGTGGCGCGCCTCGAAACCAAAGATACAGACGGGCCAGCATCGGTATTGTCACAATCAACGCAATGAGCGCTCCCACGCATCTCCGGTGCATACGCCGTGTCCTCAATGAACGCTCTTTGAGAGCAAGTTCCCAGAGCCTGAAAGCTTTGCTCCCTTATTGAATGGCTTCATTTATTGTTCACCTGCCTTATCCATAACGTGATAGACATGGAAAGAGGCCATCCATGTCGTAATCAACGAAGATCCGAACAACAGTATACATGATGTGTTCTCTGACGAATATTGAGCTGTGTTAGAATCGGCGTAAGAGGCTTCGGCATAATTTGGGAGTGGATCCGATGAAGCTAATTCTTGCTATTATCCAGGATGAAGACGCTCCAGCCACGATCCAGGCGTTGGTGGATCGCGGCTATCGGGTGACCCGAATTGCCTCTACGGGTGGGTTCCTCCGCCAGGGGAACACTACGCTCCTAATTGGAGTGGAGACAGTTCATGTCCCAGAGGTAATGGAGCTCCTGCGGCGTTATTCCCAGACCCGAACCCGTTATCTGCCGGTGGCGGTGGAGGCAACCGGGCTTTTGCAAGCCCATATGATCGAAGTTGAGATCGGTGGGGCTACGATTTTCGTGCTGGATGTGGAGCGCTTTGAAACTCTTTGAGAGGCCGGGGGTCATGAAGCTGATCCTCGCTGTGTTGCCAGAGAAGGCAGCAATGCTGGCTTCTGACCAGCTGGTGGCACAAGGCTATCGAGTCACCCATCTAGCTTCCACCGGCGGCTTCCTGCGTCGTGGTAACACGACGTTGCTGATTGGCGCAGAGGACGATCAGGTTGAGATTGTCCTCCGTTTGCTTCGGGAAGCTCGACACCAGATCCGAGGAGATCTGGGAGGAATCGCAATTGTGCTGAACGTGACCGGATTCGAGCGTTTTTAAGTTAGGTAACTTAGAAGACCTTGGGAGATGGAAGGGCCGAAGGCAGGTTCAATCCCTCTTATCCTGGACTCGAGGGAGCAGCCGAATGACATCGGAATGGCAGCCGTTGGCTCAGGTGAAAGCCACTCATCTTCCCCACCTGCTTGCCCGCCGCAACGTCGTCGGCGTCGGGATCGGCTATAAAGAGAAAGGAGGCCAGACGCTGGACATCCTCAGTGTCGTCGTCTCGGTAGAACGAAAGCTCCCCGCCGCCCAACTGGCTCCCTCCGACTTGATCCCCCCCACGCTGGATGGCTTCCCGACCGATGTCGTGGAGACCGGACGGTTTCGCGCCTTTCAGGATCCCACCCATCGCTATCGGCCAGCGCCCCCCGGCGTCTCCATCGGCCACCCGCTGGTCACCGCGGGGACCTTCGGCTGCTTGGTGCGTCGCGGGAGCGAGGTGTTCATCCTGAGCAACAACCACGTCCTGGCAGCAACCAACCGAGGTCGGCCAGGCGATCGCATCCGGCAACCCGGCCCGGTCGATGGGGGCACCGTGGCGGATGAGATCGCCGAGCTGGCCGAGTTCGTCCCCATCCGGTTCGGCGATGAGCCCGCCGCCTGCTCGTGGGCGGAGCTCTTCGTGCGGTGGCTGAACGAACTGCTGCGCCTCATCGGCTCCTCCCACCGCCTCCAGGCGATTCGAAGACAGGCCGCGATCAACGAGGTCGACGCGGCCATCGCGCGCCCTTTCCGCTCGAACGACATCACCCCCGCCATCCTCCAGATCGGCATCCCCAAGGGGGTCGCGACACCCACCCTGGGGATGGAGGTTCAGAAGTTCGGGCGAACTACCCGTTACACCCGCGGAAGGATCATCCAGGTGGACGTCACGGCGAACGTGGACTACGATGGGCGGGTGGCAACATTTCAGGGTCAGGTGATGGCGGGGGCCATGAGCGCTCCCGGTGACTCCGGATCGGCCATCCTGGACCTGAACGGCCGTCTGGTTGGCCTGCTCTTCGCGGGCTCGGAGACCACTACGCTGATCCATCCGATCGATCGGGTGCTCCGTGCGCTGCGGGTGGAAGCGGTGGTGGAGGGATGACGATGGAGGGGCTGAGCTGGCTGTGGCCGATGGGGCTGATGGCCATCCTGTGGGCCGGCATGTCGGAGGAGGAGGCGCGCCGGGCGCTGACCCGGGGTCTGGCCGCCGGGGTGGCGGCGCTGACCATGTGGGGGTTGGTGGGATTCGGGTTCGCCTTCGGCGGCATCGGCCTGTGGGTGGAAGGGCCGGAGTTTCAAGCCCTGCGGCGCGTTTACACCCTGGGGGCGGATCCCCAACCCCTCTGGAGTCTGATCGGGCTGAGCGGGTTTTTCTTCCATCCGGTTGAGGGGGCTCCAGCCGCCCTGTGGCTGCACTACGCCCCAGCCGTGCTGACGGCCGCGATCCTCCTGGGCTTCGGGCTGGAGGGATGGCCGCCCACAGCGGCGGCTCTGGCTGGGGCCGGGGTGGGGGGGCTGGTGCTT
>JANXBD010000059.1 GCA_025057635.1 Thermoflexus sp.
CATCAGGGGCTCCGGCTTGCCGACCACCACGGGGCTTAACCCGGTCGCCCGCTCTAGGAACGCCAGGGTTGCCCCATTGCCCGGGTAAAGCCCGTCCTCTCCAGGCCACACCGGATCCGGGTTGGTCCCGACGAACCGGGCGCCGTTCCAGATCGCCCGGGCGGCCCGGGCCAGCTGAGCATAGGTCAGTCCCCAATCCAGCCCTACGACCACAAAATCTGCGTGCTCGTCTTCCACCACCTGGAAGCCTGCGGCCGCGAGCGCTTCGCGGAGGGCCTTTTCCCCCACGACGAAAACTCGGGCCTCCGGCGAGGCGATCTGCCGCAGGTAGATCGCCGTGGCGTCGCAGGATGGCAGGACCTCCTCCGGGCGCACGGTCACCCCGAATCGAGCGAGCTGCTCCACGTAATCCATCCGGGAGCGGCTGGCGTTGTTGGTGGCCAGGACGAAGCGGATGTCATATCGTCGCAGGAAGGCGAAGAAATCCGTGAGGCCTTCCATCGGCCGCTTCCCGCGCCATAATACGCCATCCATATCGATGATCAAATGGCGAAGCGAACGCAGTCGTTCCATTGATCGGATGCTCCATGCGAGATGAATGGATGGATGGGATGCCCTTGCCCATCGCGGGCCCCTGGGGCGCGTCGTAGGGGCAGGCAGGGGCCTGCCCCAATACGGGCAGCCACGGGGGGCTGCCCCTACGGATGGGAAAATCCAACACGATATCCCACGTGCCCGCCACGGTGGGCTGCCCCTACGGATCGAGGGCCCGATAGGCCTCGGGGGTATCGAAATCCATCACCCAGGTCGGATCCGGCACGGGGATCCGTGCGACGGTCCCTGGGAAGCGCCGGATCAGTGAGCGCCCGCCCTGATCGCCCTTCAGCTCCATCAGCGCGGGGAACAGCGGGCGGGCGAACAACGCTGGCGGGCGCGGGTCGTCATCCACCGTGCCGACCACCATCGGCCGTCCGGTCGCCCGATAGGTCTCGATGAGCTGGCGCAGCCAGCGCGGGCGCACCAGCGGCTGATCGACCTGGAGGAGCACGAAGGCTTCGACTTCGGGGGGAAGGGCCTGCAGGCCGGCCTGGATGGAACGGCTCATGCCCTCAGGCCAGGCCCGGTTTTCCACCGTGCGCACGGGAAGCCCGGCCAGCGCTTTCCGCACGGCGTCCGCCTGAGCGCCGACCACAACGATCATCGGATCTAATCCGGCCCGTCGGGCCAGCGCGACCATGTGGCGGACCATCGGACGGCCGCGCCAGTCCGCCAGCGCCTTGGGCCCGCCGAACCGCTGTCCCTCGCCGGCGGCCAAGATGATCCCTGCTACGGGGGCATCGGGGGAATCCACACGGGCCACCGGCTCGCCGCCCACCAGCGCGATGGTGCGTTCAAAGGGGGAGGCGCCCAGCGCGGCGCATACGGCTTCAAAGGCCGAAGGGTCTGGAGTCCGTTCGCGAGTGAGCAATAGGAAACGGCGCACGCCAGCAGGGATTCCTTTCTGCCCGCCCAGGGGATGCTGGACCAGGGCCGCCAGCCACTCCGGTGTAACGGGGTCTTCAGGCCTTCCGCCCAGGTGGGCGATGGCCAGCCCGGCGCGATGGGTGACCGCGCCGATGGGACGACCCAGGGCCTCTAAGCTGGCCACCACCGCCACCGCATCGATCTCAGCGGGCAGGGCGGGCTCATAGGCGTCCGGCCACTTCAAGAGCATCCGGCGCGCGCCATCGGCCTCAATCAACCAGGAGGCCTCCGGAACCCTGCGGATCAGACGGTCTAGCCGTTCTGGCGACAGCCCTTTCAGCTTCCAGGGATGAGCCGGATAGGGCCCATCGGGAGGCTCCGCCAGCGCCTCCGCCCGCCGGGCGCCCAGGACCCAGCGAGGAAGTTGCTGGAGGAGCGGCCGGAGCATCTCAGGCGCGGGATCTTCCGTCAGGAGCAGGCCGGTTCCCTTCGGGAGCATGGGTTCGACGATGTGGGTGGTGGTGGTCCACACGGCCGGATCCTCGGGTCGCCCCAGCTCATGGAGCAGCCGCCAGGCCGCTGTGGTCTTTCCGCCCGCTCCGACGAAGGCGATCACCGACCCGGGGATCAACCCCAGCGCTTCATACAGAGCAAGCGGCGTCTCCCGAAGATCCACCGGCCTGCCCATCAGCCGCCCTCCGCGAAGCCGAAGCGTCGACGAAGGAACGTCCAGGCCACCCGGTCGATGCGATCCCCGGTCTGCCAGCGTTCCTCTAGGTTCTCGATCCCAAACAGGGTTTCCAGGGCGCGACGGGTTGCCTCGTCGTAAACGCCGGTGATCTCGCCGGAATAGTAGCCCGCATGGCGCAGGAGCTGCTGGATCTCGCGGGCCAGGGCCTTGTCAATTGGAAGCAGGTCTTCGGGTCGGGAGACGCCGAAATAGAGATGGTGGAGCTCCAACAGGTCCTTCCGCTTCACGACCGGATCCGGATCGTCATCGACTCGCAGATCCATGGAACGATCGTTGAAGCCGCTGTAGCCGCCACCTTCCCGGATCACCAGGATGGCTGCCGATTGGCAGCCCCGGCGGTCGCCGCCCGCCCGGTCCCCGGCGAGCAGGGCCGCTAAGGTCTCCTCGGCGGAAAGTCCCTCCGCCATCCGGGCCAATCCCTCCGGTCCAAAGCGGGTGTTGGCGTAAGACTGGGTGGCGACGGCGCCGGTGCCCGCGCGGGCCCAGGGCACCACTGCCCCGGCAGCCAGGAACTTGGACGCCACGGCCACGCCCCATTCCTGGCGAGCGGGATCGAACGCAACGATGGAGAAGGTGGCGTATGGGCGCATCCAGACCTCCGGTGGGGAAGATCCTCACGCTGTATTTTAACAGGTCTCCCGGGGCTCTCGAGAGCGGTGTCACGGCCTTCCATCGTTCCTGAACCATCTCTTGGAATAAGCGCCGAAATCTCTTTGGAGCGGAGATCTGCTGCTCGCGGAAGAAAAAGGCGATCGCCTTGTCTCCCTTTTGGTTGGTCTTCCTGCCAAAAAGACACTCTTCGAGATGGCTAGTGCTCTGTCCATTTTGCGGTTAGGGGTGTTCGGGGGCGGTGCAGAGGGCCTTTGGATTCCCGCACCTTGGGGAGGGGGGAGACAGGGGAGCGATGGCCTTGAATGCCGATTTGGCTTGACCAAGCGTTGAGGCAGCGGGCGAATCGCGTCCCCGATTTGCCGCGCGGCGTCGACAGTCGGGGCGGAGGGTTTTTCGCCTCCACATCTCGTTCGCCCTCATTTTCCCCCATGGGGAGACCGGACGGTGAGGGCGAACCGTTTTTTGCCTCTACCGACCGGGTTAGCGGACGGGTTAAAATCAAAAGAGGGAGGAAATCCTAGCTGTCCGGGAGTGAATGGATGTTTTCCGCCCTTGTGGAAGCCGCGATGGAGAAGGCCCGCTATCGCCAGTTGGAGGATGGCACTTACTATGGCGAGATCGAGGTCTACCCCGAGGTTTATGCGGTCGGGCAAACCCTCGAAGAGTGCCGTCAGGAGCTGGAGGAAGTCCTCGTCGAATGGCTGAGGGATCGCCTGTCCCGTCCATGAGCTCCTCCCTTCCACGCTGGCGCCTTCTGTGGTCGCCGCCCACCGATGGCGCGACCCATATGGCCATCGATGTGGCGATGGTCGAGGCGGTAGCCGAGGGCAAAGCCCCGCCCACCGTGCGCTTTTACTGCTGGGAGCCGCCCTGCTTGAGCCTGGGACGCCGCCAGCCCGTGGCGGAAGTGGATCTCCAACGCTGTCAGGCGGACGGCGTGGAGGTGGTTCGGCGGCCAACGGGCGGACGGGCCATCCTCCACGCGAACGAGTTGACCTACAGCGTGGTCTTCCCGGAAACGGATCCCCGGGCGATAGGGGGGGTGCTGGAGACGTTTCGTCGGTTCTCAGAAGCTTTCGCCCAGGCCCTGCGTGCCCTGGGGGTTTCCGACGTGGCGCTGGCCCCCCGCCTGGATCCAGCGGCCCGGGGCAGCGGCTTCGTGTGTTTCGAGGTGCCAACGGATTACGAGCTGACGGTCAACGGTCGGAAGATCATGGGAAGTGCCCAGTGGCGCCACCGGGGGGTGGTCCTTCAGCATGGCTCACTTCCCCTGGCGGGAGATCCCGGGGCGATCGCGCGCTACCTCAAGAACGGGCCGGATCCCGAGCGGCTCCGACGTCGGACCATCACCCTTCAGGAGGCGGCGGGCCGCCCTGTGGCGTTCGAGGAAGCAGCAGCGGCCATCTTGGAAGCCTTTCGGAACCTCCTCGCGATTAAAACGCAACCCGGGGACCTGACTCCGGAGGAGCAGACACGCATCCCGGAATGGCGGGAGCGTCTGAGCATCCTCCGAAGAAATGAGGTGGGATCTTCGGCGGATCTCCCAACGGCGCGGCCTAAGTGATCGGCCGGGCTTGCGGGAGCGCAGAGGGAACACGGTTCGAGGACATGCTCTATGGTTATCGGCACGTGCACGGTGGATCTGCATCTACCCGGCGCGCAGTCCCTTAAAGACAAGCGCAGTGTGATGAAGTCTCTGATCGCCCACCTGCGCCAGTCTTTCAACGTGGCGGCCGCCGAAATCGATCATCAGGATTTCCCCCAATCCGCCCGGCTGGGCCTGGCGACGATCTCCAACGACGCCGGCCACATCCATGCCATCCTAGAAAGCGCCGTCCGCTGGATCGAGGCCAACCGGCCGGATATTATGGTGGTGGACTGGGAGATCGCGATTTTGTAGAAAAGGGCGGCCGTCCACGAATTGGGGCACGAATGCACGAATGGGGAAGAAAGGAGTGGTCATGGCGCGTGGGAGGATGGAGGTCCGGGAGCCTGCGGTGGCCGGGGCTTTCTACCCGGCGGATCCGGAAGCGCTGAGGGAGATGGTGGATCGCCTGCTCGAGGAGGCGCCGCGCTACGATCCGGAGCCCGCGGCCCTGATCGTGCCTCATGCGGGCTATATCTACTCGGGGCATGTCGCCGCGTGGGGATTCAAACAGCTAACCGGCCGATCCTACGATGCCGTAGTGGTGCTGGGCACCAACCATGTGGAGCCGTTTTTCCACGAGATCTCGGTGTGGCCCCGAGGCGCCTGGCGGACCCCTCTGGGGGAGGCGCGGATCGATGAGGAGCTGGCGGATGTCCTGTTGAGCGTGGGCCCGCCCCTCCGCGCGGTCCCCGAAGTGCACCTGGAGGAGCACTCGATCGAGGTGGAGATCCCCTTCCTCCAGCGCCTGTTCCCCGACCTCCGTTTCGTGCCTGTGATGATTGGGGAGCCCTCCCTGGAGAACATCGAGGCCCTCGCGGCGGCCCTGGCCCGCGTCTTAGCGGGCCGCCGGGCGGTGGTCATCGCCAGCAGCGACCTTTCCCACTATCCGCGGGATGAGCACGCGCGCCAGGTGGATCTCAGCGCCATCGGGGCGATCCTCTCCCTGGACCCCGAACTGGTCCGCCATACCATCGCTGAGTGGATGGCCCGGCGGATCCCCGGGCTGGCGACGCTGATGTGCGGCGAGGGGCCGGTGCTGACCGCCATGGCGTATGCGAAGCGCATCGGGGCGACGCACGCCTCCCTCCTGAAATACGCCAACTCCAGCGATGTCCCTTATGGGCGGAAGGATCACGTGGTGGGCTATGCGGCCATCCGGTTCGCCCGGGAGCCGGATCCCCCGCTGGATGAGGAGGATCGGCGGACGCTTCTAAAGATCGCACGGGAGGCAGTGGAGCACGCGGTGCGCGGGAAGCCCATGCCGGAGCTCCACGTTTCCTCCTCTGCCTTGGAATTGCCAAGGGCCTGCTTCGTCACGCTGACCAAAGGAGGACGCCTCCGGGGATGCCGCGGGGAGATCTGGCCGCGCTCGGGCCTGGCTGACGCCGTGCGGCGGGTGGCCGTCCTTTCCGCCCTGGACGATCCCCGCTTCCCGCCGGTGGCGGCCGAGGAGCTGCCCTATCTGGCGTATGAAATCAGCGTTCTCTCCCCATTGCGCCCGGTGGAACGAACGGAGGAGATCGAGGTTGGACGGGACGGCCTGTTCATCCTAGCGGCAGGCCGCACCGGGTTATTGCTTCCCCAGGTCCCGGTGGAGCAGGGATGGGATCGCGAGGCGTTCCTGCGGGCCCTCTGCCGGAAGGCTGGCCTTCCGGAGGACGCCTGGCAATGGCCGGATGCTCGGCTTTTTCGATTCGAGGCGGAGGTGTTCGGATAACACCCGATGGGATCTCTGCCTCCGGCGGGTTTTGCGGATGTGGATGGCCAACCAATAGATAGAAGATGAGTTGAGATTTCACCCATAAGGAGGTGACCGATGAGACGCAAGAAATGGCCTCTGTTTCTCGGGATGATCGTTCTGATCGGATCGTTCTTAGGCGCTCCAGCACTGGATTCCTCAGGGACGGCCTCTGTCTCAGCGGGCCCCGAATGTTTTCTCCCCCTAGAGGATGGCCGCTGTCTCCCCTCCCCAGTTCCGGCAGACGCAGTGCCTCCCCCAACTAGGCAGCCCCAGGCCGTTTCGATCCTCCGTCGGCCCGGCGTGGTGGTGAAGCGAAAGGACGCTGTTGCGCCGGGGGCCTTCCGGTCCGCCCTCGTCGCGGTCGGCTTCCCGAACGCGGAGGCCCTCGCGGTCCCCCGCTGGTGGCGCATCCCGGTGCCCCCAGGACAGGATCCGGAGAGATTGGCCGAACAGCTGCGCCAACATCCGGCCGTTGAGATCGCCGAGGTCGAGCGGGAGGTCCGGATCGCTGCGACGCCCAACGACCCTTATTATGGGTCTGATCAGTGGAATCTCCCCCGCATCCGCGCCCCGCAGGCATGGGATCTGATCACCGGAACCTCGTCGGTGGTCATCGCTGTTATCGACACGGGGGTGGATTACACTCACCCCGATCTGAGCTCCTCGCGGATCTGGCTGGGCTATGATTTCGTCAACTATGATCCCGACCCCATGGACGATGAAGGACACGGCACCCACGTGGCTGGGATCGCGGGAGCGAACACGAACAACGGCATCGGCATAGCGGGAGTGTGCTGGCGCTGCGATCTGCTGGCGGTGAAGGTGCTGGATCAAGAGGGATCGGGATACGACACGGATATAGCGGATGGGATTCGATATGCCGCGGATTGGGGCACGGCGTCCGGCAAACGCACCATCATCAACTTGAGCTTGGGAGGACTGTATTCAAGCTCAGTGCTCGCAGATGCGGTCTTTTATGCTCGAAGTCAGGGCGCGCTCTTGGTGGCCGCAGCGGGGAACGACAATACTAACGTGCCGTTTTACCCTGCTGCGTATCCCGGCGTGATCGGCGTCTCGGCCACCAACCCCAGCGACCAGCGCGCGTATTTCTCCAACTACGGTTCCTACGTTGACATTGCTGCGCCAGGGGTGGGCATTTGGTCTACCTATCCTCCCAGCGTTTATCCGTATGGCTACCTGTATCTTTGGGCGAGCGGTACCTCTATGGCGGCACCCCATGTCGCCGGGGTGGCCGGGCTGGTGTGGTCTCGCAGGCCCACCTTGACGCCCAACGAGGTGTGCAATCTGTTGTTATCGACGGCAGATGACCTGGGGGTTGCGGGCCGGGATGATATATACGGATATGGCCGGCTGGATGCCTTTGAGGCCGTGTGGGCCGCCCAGCCCCCTGCATCCTCCCCGCCCTCGCTTCCAGGATCCTATCGCCTCTATCTGCCCCTGGTGGTGCGGAACTGGATTCCTGTCTGCCCATGATTCCATACCCGTATCGCGGGCTTTTGCACCTGGGATCTCAGATACTGGGTGGCCGAGTGGTCTGCATTCCTGGATTTTTACACGACATCGCCTGATCTTTCTGGAGGCTCTGAGGACTTCCGACCCGGAGGAGCGCCATCCGGCGGTGATGGAGGGGTGCCGTCGGGCGGCGCAGGCGGGGTGGTCGGCCTTGAGCGCCGGCGGCTCCGCCCTCGATGCAGTGGAAGCCGCCGTGCGAGCCCTTGAAGATGATCCCACCTTCAACGCTGGGCGGGGCAGTATAATGACCCGGGTGGGGACGGTGGAGATGGACGCCCTGATCATGGACGGCGCGACGCTGCGCGCGGGAGCGGTGGCGGCCGTCCGCCGGGTTCGAAACCCCATCACGCTGGCCCGCGCGGTGATGGAGCGCACCCCCCACGTGCTCCTGGTCGGCCCCGGCGCGGAGGCCCTGGCGGAGTTGCTCGGGTTGCCTACAGCCGATGACGCGGAACTGGTGACGCCGCGGGACCGCGAGCGCTGGGAGGCCCTGTGGCGGAATGGCCCGCCGGATCTCCGGGAGGTCCTGGCCCAGGCCCTGACCGGGCCGATGGACACCGTGGGCGCGGTGGCGATGGACACCATGAGCCACGTCGCGGCCGCCGTCTCTACTGGCGGGATGTCGAACAAGTGGCCCGGGCGGGTTGGGGATTCCGCTCTTATCGGCTGCGGCGCTTACGCAGACGATCGGGTGGGGGCCGTTGTGGCCACCGGATGGGGGGAGACCCTGATGCGAGTGGTGATCTCCAAGACCGCCTGCGATTTCATGGCCCTGGGGCTGACCGCCCAGACCGCCGTGGAGGCGGCGATCCATCTGTTGGAGGAGCGGTTGAACGGCCGCGGCGGCCTGATCGGAGTGGATCGAGCAGGGCGCATCGGGATCGCCCACTACACCCTGCAAATGGCCTGGGCGTGGACGAACGGGGAGACCACCCGGGCCGGGATCCGCGCCGTCGCCTCCTGCGGAATCCCTCCAAACGTCTTCCACGGCATCAGGGGGGCTTCCCCCTGGAAGACCTCGAAGATGGGGCGAGGAGTGAGATAGGTCGGATCCGCCTCGCCTGCTGGATAGGGGAGGGGCGCGGAGATTCCGGAACCATAGCCTGAGGGGCCACTGGATGCCGTCTCACCAGATAAAAAACATGCCATCGCTTTCCATAGAGCGCGGAGGTGGAGATGACCGCCATCGCATCCACCACTACCCCGGTTCACAGGGTCAACGACCAGCGGGAGATCTTCGGCTGGGCGATGTATGACTGGGCCAACTCGGCCTTCAGCACCACCGTGAGCGCCGTCTTCCTGGGCCCCTATCTAGCCGCCCTGGCGGCGGAGGCGGCCCGCGCCTATCCTGACGGCAACGCCCGCCTCCTGGGGATCCCCATCGCTCCTGATTCCTTCTTCCCTTATGCCGTTTCCCTATCGGTTTTCCTCCAGGTGCTCTTCCTCCCGATCCTGGGGGCCATTGCCGATTATTCCCATATCCGCAAGCGGATGATGCAGTTCTTCGCCACCGTCGGCGCAGGGGCCACCATCCTGATGTTCTTCGTAGCCGGTGATCTCTGGTGGCTGGGCGGCCTGCTGTTTGTGGTGGCCAATCTGGCCTTCGGCGCGGCGGTCGTCTTCTACAACGCCTATCTGCCTGACATCGCCAGCGAGGATCGGCGCGATTGGGTTTCCTCGTATGGTTGGGCGATGGGCTACCTGGGCGGCGGCCTGCTGCTGGCCCTCAATCTGGCCTTCTACATATTCCGGGGAGCCCTCGGCATCCCCTCGGACTTGGCGGTGCGCATCAACCTGGCGTCGGCTGGGGTATGGTGGCTGGGCTTTTCGTTCTTCACCTGGGCCCGCCTGCGATCGCGTTACGCGGTCCGGCCCTTGCCTCCGGGCGAGACATATCTTAGCGTGGGCTTCAAGCAGCTGATCGGCACGCTGCGCGAACTGCGGCATTTCCCGGAGACCCTGAAGTTCCTCCTAGCCTATTTTCTTTACAACGACGGCATCCAGACGGTGATCGCGGTGTCCTCCACCTTCGCCGCCGCTCCGCTAGCCCGCGGTGGCGTGGGGCTGGACACCCAGACGCTGACCTTAGCCATCCTGATGATCCAGTTCGTGGCCTTTTTGGGTGCCCTGTTCTGGGGATGGTTGGCGACCCGCATCGGAGCCAAGCCTGCCCTTCTGGCCAGCCTCCTGATCTGGACGGCCGTCATCATCTACGGATACGGCGGCCTGCGGGGCGAGACACGGGTGGTCGAGTTCTTCATCCTCGGC
>JANXBD010000005.1:0-44340 GCA_025057635.1 Thermoflexus sp.
CCCCGCCCCCTCCACACCCTGCTGGCCCTCCTCCTCTTCTCCCCTGTCCTCGCCGTCCAGCCATGGTGGGTGGAGCATATCCCCCTGCCCCAGGCCTACTGGAACCAGGTCTGGCGCGGCTCCCCCCTCGGCCCCTTGGTCGGCATTGAGACCCCCGTGAAGGCTGTGGAATACCTCCGGGCCCACCCCGGCGGGCGCCTCTTCAACGAGATGGGCTACGGAAGCTACCTGATCTGGGCCATGCCAGAACCGAACGTGTTCGTCGACCCCCGCATCGAGCTCTACCCCTACGAGCTGTGGCTGGATTACCTCCGCATCTCCCAGGCCTCCCGCTACAACCAGCTCCTGCAGCGCTACGGGGCCGATCGTCTGATGATCGACCGGGTCCTCCAGAAGGAACTGGCCCAGGCCCTAGAAGAGGATCCGCTATGGATCAAAGAATACGAGGACGAACGGACCCAGATCTGGCGCAAGAAGGATGCCCCGCGCTAAATCCATCCATCGCAGAACATCACGAATGACTTCCGGCGGCCCATCCCATCCGAGTGCCTTCGGGAGGCGAGCGGGGCCAGCCCCCAAAATCCTGGCTGATATGGAGAACACCGGTCGCGAACGGAGTCCGGTGGCAAGCAAGGGTTGGGAGGATGCGGATCGATGAGCTCGCGGCCTGTCCTACGACTCTAAAATGCTTCTAAAGCTCTTTCTCTAAGCCGAGAAGGGGCACGGGGACGCAAACGATCTGACGGATCGATGGCTTGTCCTGCGTGTTCTCAGATCAACAACGGGCACGGATATGTCTCTGGACTTTGGACTGACTTGCAGTTTCTCTCTCAGGGAGGGTTTGGGGGGCGGGCCGGGCCGTCTTGCCGCAGAAGGCTCAGGGCGCTTGGTGGATGGCCTGCTTGTCCAAAGTCCAGATGTCTACTACGAACGAAAAAGACCTTGTTCGTAGCAGGGCACGAAAGTGCCCGTCATGGGTTCTCGCCTGAGGAGGAGCGCTTGGTTATCCAGCTACGAACGATCCGTCCAATCGAGGGCCCACCCTACGTGTTCTCAAATCCACAACGGGCACGGATATGCCCTGCTACGAAGAAAAAGCGTGGACTCAATGTTCAGAACATGCCCCGCAGGCCGAGTTGGATGGCAGGCAGGAGTGGAATGGCAGGATAGGCAGTTTCGCTATCCTAATGCAATTGAAGGTATAATTCATAGTCAGAAGCGCTACGATCCTCTGCACGAGAGTTGCTCATGGCCTTCACCGTTCGGGATTTCGAGGATCTGACCCGCCTGCTGGACAAACATCCGGAGTGGCTGGAGGCTCTTCGTCAGCGGCTGTTCACGAAGGAGCTGCTCCAGTCCCCGAAGACCCTTCGGGGGCTATCCACTCGAGTGGGCAAGGTGGAGAAGAGCCTGGAAGGATTGAATCAGGCTGTCCACGCCCTGGTGGAATCGGTGACCGCTTTGGCCGAAGCCCAGCGCCGCCACTACGAGGAGTTCGTCGCCCTCCGCCAGGAGACTGACCGTCGCTTTGCGGAGCTGGCGGAGGCCCAGCGCCGCACTGAGGAGCGGGTGGGACGCCTGGAAGAGGCCGTGGCCGCTCTGGCCGAGGCTCAGCGGCGGCACTACGAGGAGTTCGTCGCCCTCCGCCAGGAGTTCCTGGCCTATCGTCAGGAGACTGACCGTCGCTTTGCGGAGCTGGCGGAGGCTCAGCGGCGGCACTACGAGGAGTTCGCGGCTCATCGTCAGGAGTTCCTGGCCTATCGTCAGGAGACTGAACGTCGCTTTGCGGAGCTGGCCGAGGCTCAGCAACGCACCGAACGGGAGCTTCTAAAGCTGATCCGAAACCAGGACCTGCTCCAGTCCACTCTCGATCGTTTCGCCCAGATCATCGGTCCGGTTGTGGAAGAGCGGTTAATCCCAGCTCTCCGGGCTTGGTTGGAAAGCCAGGGAGGAACCCCTCTGGGGCCTGTTGTCTCGATGACGCTAGATGGGATCGGAGAGGTCGACGGCGCCCTCCCCGTGCGATGGCCCGATGGTCGCGAGGGATGGATCCTAGTCTCAGTCAAGGCCAAGGTGTGGCCCCGGTCTATTGAGGATTTGGCGAAGGACATCCTTCGGAACCCCCGGGCCAGGGCTGCGCTCCGAGACAAAGGCGTGAGCGATCTGGTCTGGCCCATCGTGTTCGGGTTGACCATCGACGATCGAGCGCCCCAGACGGCCGAGCACGAGAAAATCGGATTGCTCTCCAGCCAGCAAGGGATGATTGTGCCGCCCGTTCCATGGTCTCTGGAAAAGGGCAACAATCTCTCCGATGCGTAGCTCGGAGTGTTGAAATCTCTTCTCCTCGCATAGAGCCGTGGGGGATCAAGGGGGGTAGGGCCCTCCGGCGCTGTCCATTCTGTTCTTAACTGCCTATCTCCTAATTAATATCCTCTCCCTGAGGCCCTTCAGATTTGGATTTAGGGGTTTTCGGGGGCGGCGCAAGGGGCTAAAGGCCCCCCATACTGCCCTCGAAAGATTTTTTTCTCCCCCGTCTCCACGGCCCCGAAGGCTGTGAGGAGAGGGGAGAAAGGGGGGAGGGGCCATGGCTTTCCGGACGGGCTTCAGCTCCTCGAATCCCCAGTTTATGACTGGACAAAGCACGAGCGAGAGAGGATACAGGGGAGTAAAGATTTCTTGGGGGCATGCGAGGCCGCCCTTGGCGGCCTCGCATGCCCAACACTTTCCTACGGAATCGGAGGCCCGATCCGTCACAGGGAAACACCACCGATGACCGATTCCTCCTCGTGAACCCCAGGGCCGCGAGCTTTCACTCCCAGTGACCCCGGGCCACGTGAAGGAGATCCGCCAGCAGTCCGAAGGCTGTCTGGGCCGGCTCGGGCTCGTGTTCGATCAGGGTGAGCTGCTTTAAGGTGTCGGTGCGCAACGAGATAGCTGAGGAAGTGCCTCGCACGTGGGCCAGAAGATCCTCCATGGACACCGCCTCCGGTGCCACCCGGGCCCGCACCTCCCCATCGTCCGTTCGCTCGGCTGTGCAGACCAGCTTGATCCGCCGCCCCTCCCGTCGGGCGTCCGCCACATCCTCCGGGCGGATCCCTCGGATCCCTGTCCGCTCCACCCGATCCGGGCGCAGATCCGCCTCCATCCACACGTTGGCCAGCACGCAGGTCTTGACCGCCGCATCCCACCCATCGATGTCATTCGATGGATCTGCCTCGGCGATGCCGATGGTCTGGGCCTCCCGCACCGCCTCCTCAAAGGGGATCCCCTCCTCCATCCGGGTGAGGATGAAATTGGTGGTGCTGTTGAGGATCGCCCGGAAACCCCGGATGCGGGTGGCCGGCAGCCCCTCACGGACCAGGCTGAAGAGCGGGGCGCCGTCCATCACGGTGGATTCGAAAAGGAAAGCTCGGCCCCGCGAGCGGGCCAGCTCCCGCAACTCCCGGTAAGCGAAGGCTAGGGGTCCCTTGTTGGCGGTTACCACATGGCGGCCGGAGCGCAGGGCCGCCCGCACATGATCCGTGGCCGGCTGGCCGGTGTGGGGATTCAACACGGTGATCTCGACCACCACATCCGCCGGGCAGCGCTCGATGAAGGCGATGGCCTCCGCTGGCGCGGGGCTCGGGCTCAGGGCGCTGAGATCCCCGCCGCTTTCCGCGATGGTGAGCGCAGCGGCCAGATCCAGACCCTCTGGATCCCACGCCGCCCCCCGGCGGGCGGTGAGGATTCCGGTGACCCGGATGTCGAGCGCGTAACGCTGGCGGATCTCCTCGTGCTTTCTCAGAAGCAGGCGGGCGAATGCCCGGCCCACCGACCCGAATCCGATGAGGGCCACGCGTTGCATCGGTGCGCTCATCCGTTTGCCTCCTTAAATGGAGTGAGAAGTGATTGGTGAAGGCCATCCGCGAGGATCAAACCGCCCTCCATTCGTGAGTGGCTCCTGCTCGATATTCAGCGGTATGCATCCATCGGGATCTCGCCCCGGGTATAACGCCGAACCATCTCATAAACCAGCCGGGGGCGGAAATCCAGATCAAGAAAGGTATAGCCTTCTAGAACAGGGGTCTCCCGCCATGGGTAGCGGAGTGCCCACATGGCGACCACCGGGCACCACGGCCAATGCCGCCGTGCGTATTCATAGGCCCGCACGGTGTAATCCGCCCGTACCTCCGGCGGCAGCCCATGGTCATAATGTGGCGACTCATTCCATCCAGTCTCCGTGATATAAATCGGCCGACTGTCCCCGTAGAGCTGCATGATCGCCCGCATCAATTCCACCCGGCGGAAGTTCAGTCGCTGGGGGTCTGGCGGCTCCTCCGGCGGGTTGCCGAACCCATACGGATGCATGGCCCACCCGTCCAGATAAGGGGCAATCCCCCGGGCATAGACTTCGCGCAGGAACCGCAGATCGTTCATCGCGTGGAATGAATCCTCCAGGGTGGGTGCCGGCCCGCCTGCCAGCACCGACAGATCCGGTGCCACCTGCTTAACCAGCGGATACACCGCTTTCATCAGGGCGACAAACGCTGCCGGATCCGGCGGCCGATTCCCCCACTCAATATGAAGGTTCGGTTCGTTCCAGATCACTAGAGCGGTGATCTGACTTTGGTAACGGGCGGCGAAGGCAGCGACGAAGCGGGCGAAGGGAAACACGGCTTCGGCGCCCAGATAGGTCTCTGAGGCTCGCCACGGGCGTGCCCAACTTGGCACCATCCCCATGCGGGCGATGACTTTCAAGCCCTCCCGCCGCGCCAGGAAGATCCGCAGGTCGCTGTGCCGCCAATCATAACGCCCAGGCTCCGGCTCTAGGTAGGGCCATGGGAAGAACTCCACCACCCAAGCCGCCCCCATCCCTCGGGCCATCTCGAAGGTGCGATAAATGCGCGCGGGGTCCGCCTCATCGGTCACTCGGGTGTGGATTCCAACAATCGGGTTGACTGTCTCCGGGGCGCGCGGAGGACCCAACGTTAGCACAAGTGGCCCTCTAGCGGAAGATGGAACCACCAGAACGATGAACGCCATGATCCGGCAAAGCGCTCTGAAGCAGCAGTCCGCTGGGCGTCTGAAATCCAAATTCCTCACCGATCCTGTCATCCTGTGGTTTGACGCATGCTACGAACGCATTACGCTGGTGGAGCCAGATCGCGCGAGGGAACCCGTGATCAGCGTTCAGTCTTGCTTGATTGCAACGTAGCAGGTCCCTCAACCCCATCAGCATTATGCACTTTCTTAGATTAAGCCGTGGGCGAATAACCGCGAGTTGTCAAATCCTGCAACCCTGCGGATTTCACCCGAGCACCCTTGCCCGCGCAAGGACAACTCTCAGATCCTACAGGGTCAATAAGGCCGCGGGGGGCTATCGCCGCAATCCCCATTCGTCTGCCCTAGAGCGTCACCGCTTCGAAAATCCAGGGGAAAGCAGCGGTCTTGTTCCGCTTTCAAGGCAGGAGGGAGACGCCGTCGAAGTCCGAGAATAGGCGAAGGCCCAGCTCGGCCATCATCTGATGGAATGCTGTAACATCCGGGATGGCGAAGAGATGGGTCGGGCACCGGCAATCGCTGCTGCCGAACCGTGGGATCGCTGGAGGCAGTCGCTGGGCCAGGGCCCAGGCTAGCCAGCACTCCATCGATGGATCCTCGGTCTCCATTATGAAGGCTCCACACCACGTTCCGGCGGCTAGCAGGAAATCGATGTGCCAGCGGCGGGCGGGGCGGTGCCTCTGGGCCACGCTCCAATGTCGCATCAACCTTCGAAATCCGCTTCGGCCTTGCGCTGAGCCTACGTAGGCGTACGCGCCGGAAAGGTGCCAGCATCCTAAGCCGCCGATCGCGAGTTCGGCGTGCGCCTCCAGCCACAGCACGTAAACCCCTCGCTCAGGTGGCAGCGGCTTTATACATGCCATCGTTGCTTTTTCCTTTCAGGTCGAGCAGCTTCACATGGCCATCCAGATCTCTAAAGCCACCGTCTCAGGGGTTACACCCAGCCCCGCAGCCGCATTGCTTCCACCACTCGTTCGATGGCCACGATGTAAGCGCCCAGACGGTTGTGCACCTTGTAACGTCGTGCGGTCTCATGCACGGCATGAAAGGCGGCTGTCATCTTCTCATCCAGCCGCTGATGCACTTCCGCCTCGTCCCAATAGTAGCCGTAGGCATTTTGCACCATCTCGAAGTAGGAGACCGTGACCCCGCCTGCATTGCACAGAAAATCCGGAATGACATACACCCCGCTCTCGTGGAGGATGTGATCGGCTTCTGGTGTGGTAGGGCCGTTCGCCAGCTCCGCCACGATGCGAGCCCGGATGCGTGGAGCGTTCACAGCAGTGATCTGGTTCTCCAGCGCCGCTGGAAGCAGGACGGTTACTGGGAGTTCCAGCAACTCCTCATTGGTAATCGGATCCGCTCCCAGAAAGCCCACCACGGTGCCGTGCTCCCGCTTCCAGGCCGACAAGGCCGTAAAATCTAGGCCTTTCGGGTGATAAACTCCGCCTTGGGAGTCGCTGACGGCCACCACTTTCAGGCCTAGGAGTGTCGTTCCTAATCGATGGGCATGCTGGCCCGCATTCCCATATCCCTGGATGGCTGCGGTGGCCCCGTCTAGGTCGAGGCCCAGCACCTTCGCTGCCTCTCGGATGGCGTAAATCCCGCCTCGGGCAGTTGCATCCTCCCGTCCCCTGCTTCCCCCCAGAGGCAGCGGCTTGCCGGTGATCACGCCGGGCGCGTTATAACCGACGAGGGTGCTGTATTCATCCATCATCCAAGCCATAATCTGGGGATTCGTGTATACGTCGGGCGCTGGCACGTCCCGCTCTGGCCCGATGAACGGCGCAATCGCCCGGATGTAGGCCCGGCTAATTCGCTCCAGTTCCCCTTGGGAGAGATGCTTAGGATCGCATACCACGCCGCCTTTCCCACCACCCAGCGGCAGATCCATCACCGCCGTCTTCCAGGTCATCCAGGCCGCTAGGGCCCGAACCGTGTCAAGCGTTTCCTGGGGATGATAGCGGATCCCGCCTTTGGCAGGCCCTCGGGCGTCGTTATACTGCACCCGGAACCCTCGAAAAATCCGAATCGAACCATCGTCCATCCGAGCGGGGAAGGTAACCTGGATCTCTAACTTCGGCCAGCGGAGCATCTCATGGATATGAGGCTCCAAGCCCATGACCTGGGCGACCTCATCCAGTTGCTTCTGGACAATCTCGAACGGGTTCGTGGTTGGATGCTGAATCGGTTCCATCGCCATGGCTACTTCTCCTATAAGATCGTGCTCGCGGGGCTTCCAAATCAGTCTTCCATTAGCTCCGAGATCCCTATCATCTCCCCTTGAATCAAGAGAGGTCGACCTTGGCGAGTCGATTCGACCCCACCGGGCCTCCACGGGAGCATGAGGGATTAAGTTGCCTTTGGGGGAATGCCAGAACGAATCCAAATTTAAGAAAAAGCCGGCCCAGCTGGGTATCGGCCAATCGCTAATCTGCGGTTTCGATGATGAAGATGTTTCGATTTCCAAGTTAGGTTCCCGAGGCAGGTTCTTCCGCCATGGCTCCGTCTAGAGGTGGAAGATCGGCCAGTGAATGTAGCCCAAAGTGCTGGAGGAAGAGGATCGAGGTCCCATATAGGATCGGGCGGCCAGGGCCTTCGGCCCGGCCGACTTCTTCAATTAATCCTCTCGCCAATAGAGTCCGAAGCACCCCATCGCAATTTACGCCCCGTATAGCCTCGATCTCCGCTCGGGTGATAGGTTGCCGATAGGCGATGATCGCCAGGGTCTCTAGGGCAGCTGTCGAGAGGCGCCCGCCTTCTCGCAGGCCCAGAAGACGTCGCACGTCCTCCGCCGCTTCTGGAGCTGTTACCAGTTGCACCCGATCTCTGTGGCGCTGTAGCCGGAGCCCTCGCTCTCCTAAACATTTCTGGAGAACCTTCAGCGCCTCCTCTACAGCCTCCACTGGAACCTCCAGAGCACGGGCGAGCTCAGCGACGGTGGGCGGCTCCGTAGCCACGAAGAGCAACGCCTCTACCCTAGCGTCTAGTGTCAGATGGCCATTCCGAAGGATCGCTGGCTGAAACGGCGCTTCCACCTCAGACATCGGTTCACCTTCACCCCATAAACCGCTGTCGGATGAGGCCAATTCCTGGCTAATGGCATCCGATATCCAGTATACCGCAAGCCATGACGGGCCACTCTGCCGCTCTCTTCCTCCAATTGGGCAAATGGCCGGTGAAGCGTGATCTCTCTCACAACGTCGGGCGGCCTGCTGATCTGCCCGTCAAACGCGCGAAGCTAACCATGCATCTGTCAGAAGCCTCCCCTTGAAAAAGCAAAGGGAGCCTCCCTACGAAGGCTCCCTCTGCCCCATGTGGGGGAGCGGACACCGTGGTCATTCGGACAGGCGAGTGACCTGCTCGGCCTGGAGGCCCTTGGGCGTCTCGCGAATGGTGAACTCCACCCGTTCGCCCTCCTCGAGGTTGCGGAACCCCTGACCGACGATCGCGGAGTAGTGAACGAAAACGTCGCGGTCCCCTTCGTCCGGCCGGATGAAGCCGTAGCCCTTCGTCCGGTTGAACCAACGGACGGTGCCCTTGACACGCTGACCAGCCATTGCTGCAACTCCTCTCTGTAAAGATTTCGAAGCCCGCAAGGGGCGGACTTCCGTTCCCCATCCCTAAAGCGGAACGATCCTACCGGACGAAGGGGAGGCGCTAACAAAAAAGCCGTCGGGCGAGTCCTGCGTTGACCCGACGGCCAAACTTTCAGAACTTCCCCCTCATGCTCCGGTCGCTCGTCCCGCCCACTATCATAGCCAAAACATGGATTTTGTCAAGTGAAAGCGCCCAAGGGGTGTGTCTCCGACCGCTCGCGCTCGTCTCGAGGTGTTCCGGCGGGTTCTCTAAAAAGAGCTCCTTCTCTTTGACGACCATAAGGTTCGCCTCTTCATGGCTTCGGTAGCTCTTTCCGGCATTGGATCAGAACCTCCAGAAGTTCGGCGTGGATCCGGCCATTCGTGGCCACAATGTCTGTTCCCAGCGGAGGCAGCGGATCTCCAAGGGGCGTGGTGACAAGTCCTCCTGCCTCTTCGACCAGCAATGCCCCTGCTGCCAGATCCCACGGGCTAAGCCGGAACTCCCAGTATCCATCTAAACGGCCCGCTGCGACCGAGGCGAGATCCAGAGCCGCAGACCCCACACGCAGCACCCCATGGCAGCGTCGCAGCAACGCCACGAACTCGCAGGTGTTGTCCAAAGGAGACTCTTGGCGATCGTATGGGAATCCAGTCACTAGCAACGCATTCTCCAATCGGGGGGTTTGTGTGACCCGGATGGGCCGCCCGTTCAGGAAGGCCCCCTGGCCATGCCGCGCCGTGAACAACTCATCCCGCATCACATCGTAGACTACCCCAATCATCCGCTGCCCCTCGTGAAGCAAAGCAATCGAAACCGCGAAAACGGGGAACCCATGGGCGAAATTTGTGGTGCCATCTAGAGGATCCACCACCCAGAGCCATGGCGAGGCGCGATCCATCCCTCCGCTCTCTTCCGACAGCACTGCATGCGCCGGGAAAGTGCGCTGAATCCGAGAGAGAGCCGCCTGTTCGGCGGCTACATCGGCCTCGGTGACCAGATCGATCGCTCCCTTGTGGCGGATCTCTAAACCGCGCTGGAAGTGCCAGCGAAGGATCCGTCCCGCTTCAAGGGCAGCCTCGATCGCAGTCCCATAAGCCTGATCCAGTGTTAAAGCAAGTGCCTTCATGCGCCGCTCCTCCCAAGATGTTCAACCAGCGATCTTTAAGACTGGAATGGTTGCCTTCGATGTCAATCCCATCCCTCCAAGTTGATCTCTCGGAAAGCGCGTCTCGATCATAGGAATTCCCGTCGCATTATAATTCTCACAGGGCATCGATTGGATGATGGCCGAGTTGTTCATCTTCCCATTCGAGGGTTCGGAAGACAAGCGATTTCATCGCTGGCCTTGACCATGACTTCTAGCACACGAGCAGGCAGTGTAATTTACAGCTCCTTCTCGATGCAAGGCTCATAAGGAGATGAACGAACCGCTCATTCTTCGCCTGATCCCCGCTCAAAGGCGGGTAGTGCTGATCCTGGGCTTGATAGCTGCGTGGGGGCTGGGCTGGGCCATTGCCCTTGGAGGCCCGATCCTGGCCATTGCAGGGTTGCTGGGAGCGATTCTGATCGTGTTCATCCTGAGCTCTGTAGATGTGGCCTTTCTCACGGTGCTTGCCGTGATCTTCCTGCTTCCCTTCGGCACGTTTCCGGTTCGTCTGGGGTTCACTCCGACCTTGCTGGATCTGGCCGTCATGGGATGGCTGCTGGCCGGGTTAGCGTGGTGGGCCGCTGGACGTCTGGGGACACCACACGGGACAGCCCTGGGTTTTCCCGTGCTAATCTTCCTCGGCACTACGCTGGTCACCTTCATCGCTGGATTGGCCCACGCGCCCCTGACGCAAACCGTAGCTCGGCGGTTTGCCGAGTTCCTGCTGGCTATCGCCTCGTTCTTCTGGGTGGTCACCCTTGTCCGTGAGGAGATCCGGCTCTCCCGTCTGATCCGATGGATCATCGGCTTGGGGTTCCTAACGGCTCTGATCGCGGTCGTTCTCTACGTGCTGCCGGATTCTCAAGCCGAGGAGTGGCTGCTTCGTCTTCAGCCGCTGGGATATTACCGGGAAGGCGGGCCGACGCTCCGTTATATCCTAGATGACCCGGAACAACCGGAACGGGCGATCGGCACGGCCGTGGATCCTAATCTGCTGGGTGCCACCTTAGCCACCCTGATCCTCCTCACGCTCCCTCAGATCTTCGCTTCGCAGCCGATGTGGCCTCGACCACTGATCGCTCTATTCCTCGGGACGATGGGGCTGGCGTTGTTGTTGACCTTCTCGCGCGGCGCCTTCATCGGGACGGCCACGGCAGTCCTCGCCCTCAGCCTGTTCCGTTATCGGCGGTTGCTTCCCATGATTGTGGTCGGTTTGATCCTGCTCTTCCTGCTGCCGGTCACCCAGGACTTCGCGCAACATCTTCTAGCCGGGTTGCGGGGGGAGGACCTGGCGACCCGCATGCGATTCGGGGAATATCGGGATGCCCTAACGCTGATCATGCGTTACCCGCTCTTCGGCGTTGGGTTCGCCGGAGTGCCAGACGTAGATCTTTATATCAAAGTGGCCAGTATCTATCTGCTGCTGGCCGTGCAGATGGGGCTAGTTGGGCTGGGGATCTTTCTTCTCGTAATTGCGGCCTTTTTCGGAATGGCATGGAATGCACGACACATCGTCCGAAATCGCCCTGACCTCGAGCCTATCTGGCTAGGCCTGCATGGGGCCGTGGTGGCCGCCCTAATCAGCGGCGTTTTTGATCATCATTTCGTGAACTTTGATTTCCATCATATGGTTCAATGGTTCTGGCTGTTGATCGGGTTGGGAGCGGCTGCCACTAGGATGGCCTCTCAGGTTTCATCTAAGTAGGGTCGCCCCCCGTGGTTGCCCTAATCAGATTAGGCACGGGAGGCCTGCCCCTACACCGGGCATGACGTGCCGGATCGTTAGTAGGGGTGCCCGATTGGTTGCTCCGACAAAATATCTGGTGCGTCGTATCATCGAGCCGACAGGCGATTCCATGCCTGCGCCGTGAGAGGAAACCGAGATGAGCTTCGCACAGACACTCGCCCGGCTGCTCACTGAGGGATCCGCCTCCCTGTTTTATCATCTTTTCGTGGGTTTGGCCCTGGAGGGCCTGTGGTTGATGGCTCTCGAGACGGCCCGGCGTGCCCCGGAAAACCGCGCTGCTTCTCGCTTAGCTTGGGCGGCTGGTTTAGGGCTGATCGGGCGGATGGCCCTTTTCGGGTCGGCCTTCTTGGAGAGCCAGTGGCTGCCCTCCGGGACTCTGTTGCCGCCCCTCGAGCGCGCTGTGGATCTCATCACTTGGGCGTGGATCGGATGGGCAATGATGAAGGACACACCCGGGCCTTGGCTTCCCGGGCTTCACACAGGCGTTGTCTTGGTTGTCTACGGCTTGAGTGCTCCCACTTGGATGAGGCTTTCCCTCCAGGATCCTGGGCTCTTCTATGCGGCTACCCCGTCCGATCGTGTATGGATGTTGTGGACGCTAGGGTTGGCCGTCGGGATGATCGGGTGGCTCCTTGCTCGTCCATCCCTCACTTTTCAGAGGTATAGCATGTTAGGATTTCTAGCGCTGGCCCTAGGGGCTCTTCTGCAGCTCAACATGCCGCTTGCCGGAACCCACCTAGCTCCCTGGGTTCGCTTAGGCGCGTTGACCGCCTTCCCTCTCTGGTTGGCGAGTGCCTATCGCCTCGCGCTACAGGCCGCACCCCAGATCCGTCCGGAAGGAAATGGGAGCGCGGAGGCATGGTATGCCTGGAGCCAGGGTTTGCTTCAGATTGTGCAAGCCCAGGGAGATCCGAATCCCTTCTCCAAAGCGTTGAAGGCTGCCCGAAAGTTTTTAGGCGCTCGATGGACGGCCGCTGGGATATTACAGGACGATCAACTTCTCATCCTCGCTCGGGAGGGGGAAGGACTACCGCAGGCGGGAACGGATCTTGCCCTTCCCTTGTCGGAACATCCCCAGATCGAAAGGGCTCTTTCTCAACACCGCTCCATTCTCCTCGACCCTCGAGATCAACCGGGGAAGGCCAGCCAGCGGCTCTGGGAGGCCTTCGGTATGCAAACCGTCGGTTTCCTCCAAGTTGAGCCTCTGGTCGCTCAGGGGCACCTTCTCGGCGCGTGGATGATTGGGTATTCCCGTGGGGAAAGGCCTGAGCCTTCCCTGAACCTTAGGCTGGGCCAGTGGATGGCGGGACTTCTGGCGCAGGCGTTGATTCTGCTGCAGGAGCGTGAGCGGAAAGCGACCCTGGAAGTAGCCTTGAAGTCTTGGCAGCAGGAGCATGAAGAGGCTGTTCGACGGCTAGAAGCCCGGCATATTGAGGAGCGTCAGATGTTGCAACGCGAGATCAACCGTTGGGCGACTCGGGCGGCGGAGGCCGAGGAGGAACGGGAACGATGGCGACGACGAGCTGAGGAATTGGCCCGCCTCATCGAAGCCCGCGAGTCGCTCCCAGCAGTGGCTTCTACTTCGGAGCACGCAAGGACTCCGCCTCCGTCTCCTTTGCCGGCGACAACCCCAAAGAGCGATCACCAAGGCTTGATCCTGGCGCTCCTTCAGGAACTTCGAAACCCCCTGACAGCCATTCTAGGCTACACCGATCTGCTATTAGGGGAAGCCATTGGGATCTTAGGGGCCACCCAGCGCCAATTTCTGCTCCGAGTCAAGGCCAACATCGAGCGGATGGCGGGATTGGTTCGTGAAACCATTCAAATCGCTGCTCTGGAGGCAGGAACCTCCCAGCTTAAGCCCGGAGTATTAAACCTTGCCGAGGTCCGGGACTTGGTGCTCCAGCAGCTTCAGCCTGTGCTCCAGGAACGCGGCCTGCAAGTGGCTCTTGAATGGCCAGACCATCTTCCTCCCGTGCAAGCGGATCGGGAGGCGGCCCAGCAGATCCTCTATCACCTGCTGAACAACGCCGCCCTCTGTAGCCAGTACGGCACAGTTATCCGCCTGCAGGCCCGTCTGAATCCTGGGACACCAGGGGTGCTCTTTCTCCGAGTTCGCGACACTGGGGGTGGGATTCCTATCGAGGAGATTCCTCAGGTGTTCACACCTCGCTACCACGCCGCGATGCCACTGATCCATGGGGTCGGCGATAGCATCGGCCTCTATCTCGCGCGGGCGCTGGTCGAAGCCAGCGGAGGAAGGATCTGGGTAGAGAGCGAACCAGGAGCTGGGAGTACGTTCACAGTGGTTCTCCCCCTGGCTTCCTGATCCGCTCGTGACGTGGATGCATATTCGGTATACATCGTAGCTATAAAGGCGGGATCTAAACCATGGGGACAAGATCAGGTTATAGTTCCTTCTTTCTTTTTATCTTTTTGTGATGATTATGATCTTGAATAAGGCAAAAATTGTTATATCTTGCGCATGTGACCTATCATAAAATAAAACGAGGATGAGGCTGGATGCGATCGGAAATTGCCTCCTCGTGCAAGAGTCCTTATCGGCTGATCCCGGCCTTCTGGCTGTTCATAAGCCTTTTGATCGGCGCCCTCTGGACGGCCGCCGTGGAAATCCGGATCCGTCCCCTTGGATCCGGGGGATCCGGGCGCGCTATCACCCCTTCTCAGCTAGCTATCCAGCCGCCTGTGATCACAGCCTTGCCGTTACCTTTGCCAACTCCTTCCCCTTCCACCTCCCCAAGCTTATTGCCAACCCCTTTCTCTACGCCCTTGGCCCAGTTAGCTACGCCTATGTCTATCCCAACCTCAACGCCGTGCCGGCCGCCAGCCGACTGGATCCCCTACCGTGTGCAGCCTGGAGACACCGCCTTTCGGCTGGCTGCACTAGCCGGGATCTCCTTGCCTCGATTTTTAGAGGCCAACTGCCTGCGCAGACCCGCGTTGTTCATTGGCCAGCGGGTGTATCTGCCGGTGCGCCTGCCCACTCCAACCCCCAATCTGACCCCGTGCGGACCTCCAGCGGATTGGATACTCTACACTGTGCAACCCGGAGAGACGCTCTACCGGCTATCGGTACGCTTCCAGGTTCCTCTCTATCTGCTCATGCAGGCCAATTGTCTAAGCAGCCCAACGCTCGCTGCGGGTCAGCGTCTCTATGTGCCGCCGCTGGGAACGCCAACGTTCACGCCGCTCCCATCCCCCCCGCCACCCCCTCCATTACCTGCTCCATCCCCTTCTCCGACAGCGACCCCCACTATGACGCCGGAGCCTACCACCCCGCCGGCGGCGACACCAACCTCGACGCCTACCATGACGCCTACCATCCTGCCGACGGAGACCCCATCGCCATCGCCGACCGCCACGGAAACCCCTGCGGAGACGCCAGCGTCCCTCATGCGGCATTTCCACCTTCGATAAAAGGCTTTCAGATGCCAAGGCGACTTCCTGGTGCATGAGGCTCGAAAGGACCATACGAGAACACAAGGAGTTCTATCCGAGGCATGAAGTTCAGGCCTAGATGGGGGTCAGGGCAGGGGGGTAAGGGGCAAGTGGGCTGCGGGCCTTAAATTATTGTTTCGGATTGGCTTTTAGAATCCATCCCCCAGGGCCAACGGCCTATGTTCCCTGAGTTGGGGATTCCAGAGGGCTGATGATCGGTTTCGAGAAGGCACCCGGGGGCACCTGCCCAAGTGGGTGCCCCCAGATCCAAGAGGTGCCAGGGAATGGGAGGCCCGATCACTTCCGGGCAGGTTTCTTGGCGGTCGTCTTCTTGGTTGGCTTCTTGGCAGCCGCCTTCTTGGCTGGCTTCTTGGCGGCCGCCTTCTTGGCTGGCTTCTTGGCAGCCGCCTTCTTGGCTGGCTTCTTGGCAGCCGCCTTCTTGGCCGGCTTGACAGGGGCTGAAGCAGGCGCCGGCGCTGGAGCGGCTTCCTCGACGGTCACTTCGAGGGTAGGTGCAACTGCCCCCTCTTCCATTTGATAGTAGACCCATTTGCTAATCATCGCTGGCTCCTTTCTAATGAGGATAAGAAACCAGTCCGCCGCTTTCACGCTCATTCTACGAGCAAGCCTAAAATTTAGGCAAGACTAAATTCAATATAAGATGAGTCTCCAGCCGGGAAAGAGTATAGATGCCGAAAAAAGAAATCCCTATACGCCGACCACACGTGGGTTGGCCTGTGACAACCCGGCCGGCCGCTAGATTTCTACCGTTCGGGGAGCTCCGGGAACACTTTAGCATTGCAATAAAAAGCAGATGAGCTGTTCCAATGCCCCTTACCTCGCTTCTCCCTAAGCCTATCTAAGAAGGAGGAATCCTGGATTTCGAAACCGGCTTTGTTATAATGGCAGCACAGGGCCCATGAAGGTCTCTAAACCCGGGATATACGATGAGCGTCGTTCTACACCCTATACACGGAGGGGGTAGCATTGCGAATTTGGAAATGGCTTTTGGGCTTCGTGATCAGCGCTCTGGCTCTTTATGGGGCGGTCCGCGGGCTGGATCTTCCAACTGTATGGACTGCGCTGGCGACTGGGAATTACGGATGGGTGCTCCCCGCGCTTCTTGCCCTCACCTTGAGCATATTGGCGCGGACAGCTCGCTGGCAGATTCTGTTGAATTATCCCCCGGGGCTATCCTTTTATCGGCTATGGAACACCCTTAACGTGGGGTATTTAGTAACCCATCTCCTGCCCTTCCGGATGGGGGAACTGGCCCGGGTTCTCCTGCTGGCCCGCTATCCCGCGACCCCTCCCGGTCTGGTCACCATGTCCATCGTTGTGGAGCATGTCTTAGACCTCGTAGCTGTTCTGATGTTGACGGGGATCGCCATGGTGCTCCGGCCAGAGGCCATCGGGGTGAGCATCCTGAGCTGGATGGGGCTAGGTCTGACGGTAGGGGGGCTACTGGCACTGATGATTGGAGCGTTTCGCCCGAACTGGGCCTGGAGGTTAGCGGAAGGCCTTACCGCCCCGCTCCCCCGGCGTTTTCGGGAGCGCCTGCGTCGAGAAGCGTGGGCAGCGCTAGGAGGCCTGGAGGTTCTGCGGACGCCCCGATCCTTAGGGGGGGCGCTAGGATGGTCTTTAGCGGCATGGGTAGCCGTTGGGGCTCAGCTCTACGCAGTCATGGGGATCTTCGCAGTCCATTCGGACTGGCTGCCGGCCCTGTGGACGATGACCGCCCTCACTTTCGGAATGCTCGTCCCCTCCACCCCTGGATATATCGGCGTGGTTCAGGGGATCACAGTCTGGGTGATGGGTAGCTTTGGGATCTCCCAAGCAACTGCCTTCAGCATCTCTGTTGTTTCCCATGCCCTGACTTATTTTTATCTTTCAGCATTAGGAGCATTTGGCCTTTGGGTAGAGACCGGAAGTCTTCGGCTCAGCTTCCTTCAGAAGGAGGCCCAATCTCATTAGTGTCCCCTCTACCGATAGCCCAGGGAATGATCCTGCACTCTCCTAACTGATAGAGGGAGGGTCGATGTAATGAGGCGCTCCCTCATTCTGTAAGAACCCCCGATCTCAATCTTGAAGTATAATAGCTTCCACTGCACCCTGTGGATGCACCATATCCGCCAGATGCATTCGGAGGTTCCAATGCCCTCTCAGGCTTTGATCACAGGCGGCGCTGGTTTTATCGGATCTAACTTGGCAGATGCCCTGGCTTCGGATGGATGGGTGGTATGGATTTTCGACCTGCTGGCCCGTCCCGGCGTGGAGCGTAACCTAACCTGGCTTCAGGAACGCCATGGTGGGCGCATCCGGTTTATCCGTGGTGACATCCGGGATTTTCCGGCTGTGGCGGACGCTGTGCGACAAGCTGAGGTCATCTTCCACCTAGCTGCCCAGGTAGCCGTCACAACCTCCCTAATCGATCCCCGCACGGATTTCGAGATGAACGCTCTTGGCACCCTGAACATTCTCGAGGCGGCCCGCCAGGCCCGCCATCGCCCGATCATCCTATATACCTCCACTAATAAGGTTTATGGCGCGATGGAAGAGGTGCCCGTGGTGGAGGAAGCCACCCGCTACCGGTATGCAGACCGGCCGTTCGGGATCGACGAGCGTCAACCCCTGGATTTTCACTCCCCCTATGGCTGCTCGAAGGGGGCGGCAGATCAATACGTGCGGGACTACGCCCGGATTTATGGGCTTCCTACAGTCGTGTTCCGGATGTCTTGCATCTATGGCCCTCGCCAATTCGGCACGGAAGATCAGGGATGGGTGGCCCACTTTGTGATCTCGGCTATGACGGGGCGGCCGATCACGATCTATGGAGACGGCAAACAGGTGCGGGATCTATTGTTTGTAACCGACCTGATCGCTGCCATGCGGGCCGCCGTGGAGCGCATCCATCGGACTGCTGGGCAGATCTATAACATCGGAGGCGGGCCAGAGAACACGCTTTCGGTCTGGCGCGAGTTTGCCCCACTCCTGGAAGAGATCCTGGGGCGTCCCTTAGACCCCCCCTCCTTCGGCCCGTGGCGTCCTGGGGATCAAAAGGTTTACATTAGTGACATCCGGAAGGCCATGCGTGACCTGGACTGGCGGCCCCAAGTCGGCGTGCGGGAAGGACTGGCGCGCCTTGTGGAATGGGTGCAAGAGGGCATCCTCCTTCCCGAACGCTCTCGCTTAGACACGCCTCGGATCTCTTGATGCTTTCTGAACTTGCACTGCTGAAGTTATGAGGATCCTAATCGCTCTTACTTACTATCGGCCCCACATCAGCGGTCTGACGATTTACGCGGAGCGGGTGGCGCGGGCCTTAGCTGCTCGCGGACATGAGGTTCGGATTCTCACCTCCCAATATGACCGACATCTCCCACGAGGGGAGATCCGAGATGGCGTGTGGATCCATCGAGTGCCGGTGTGGCTTCGGATTAGCAAGGGCGTGATCATGCCTACGATCGGGATCTGGGCCACCCGGCTGGCCCGGTGGGCCGACGTGCTCTGGCTGCACCTGCCCCAATTCGATGCGGCCGGCATCGCCCTCCGCGGACGCCTCTTCCGGAAGCCGGTGGTTCTCACCTATCACTGCGATGTCACCCTTCCTCCCAGCCTAATCAACCGCCTGGCCAACATCGCGGTGCACGTCATGGATCACCTGGCCGCCCGGCTCGCCGACATCATCGTGACCTACACGGAGGATTACGCCCGACACTCCCCTTATCTCTCCCGCTATATGCACAAGGTGCGCATCATCCCGCCCCCGGTGGAGATCCCCACCCTTCGACCGGAGGCCGTGGCGGCCTTCCGGGCTCGCTGGGGGTTAGAGAACCAGGTGGTGATCGGGATGGCCGCCCGGCTGGCGGCGGAGAAGGGGGTGGAATATCTCCTGGAGGCCCTCCCCCGTATCCTCGCCGTCCATCCGAACGCCCGGGTCCTCTTCGCTGGGCCCTATCAAAACGTTCTCGGGGAGGAGGCCTACGCCCGACGGCTGGCGCCCCTGTTTGAGAAATATCGAGACCACTGGACCTTTTTGGGAGTGTTGGAGCCGGAGGAGATGGCCGCCTTTTTCGCCAGCTGCGATGTGGTGGTGTTGCCCAGCCTGAACGCCACTGAATCCTTCGGCCTGGTTCAGGTGGAAGCCATGCTGTGCGGCACCCCGGTGGTCGCGAGCGACCTCCCGGGGGTCCGGGTGCCCACTCAGACCACGGGAATGGGCCGGACGGCTCCCCCGCGGGACAGCCGGGCCCTGGCGGAGGCCATTCTCGAGGTGCTCGCTAACCGCCCCGCCTTCTGTCGGCCCCGAGAGTGGGTGGAGCGCCTCTACAGCACCCAACGAACGGCCGCTGAATACGAGGAGCTGTTCGCCGCGCTCTTGGCGTCGCGTCGGTAAGCCGGTTCATGCAACCGGTCGTGGAGGTATAAAGAGGCGTAAATATGTCGAACGTGGTCGCTCGCCGTTTGATTGTCGAGAACTTTCGCTCGATCGCTCGGGCTGACATTGAGCCGGCCCCGATCACGGTCATCTACGGCCCGAATTCCTCCGGCAAGTCTTCACTGATCTATGCCCTCCTGACCCTGCGAAACATTGTCCTGAAGCCGATGTCGCAGGTTTCAGAGTTTTTCGATGGTGAGTTTATGCATATAAGCGGGTTTGAGGAGGTCGTGTTTCAGCATAACACGAACCGGACAATTCGACTGGAAACTAGCGTAAATCCGGGGGAAGGTCTGGGGCGAAACCCAGTTTGTCCGTCAGGAGGTCAACGAGCACGGCCAAATCGAGGGCGGCCTGCGATCGTTCATCGAAGCTGAGCGGGAAGATCTGCGCGCATTCCTGGGCGCATCGTAAGCAAGCCCAACCGCATGAGCTTGCGGGATGCCTGCTCAACTCCTGGTCTTAGACGAATGGCTGTTTCACCACCTGAAAGGAGAAGCGGGAGCGGAAGGCCAGCGAGAAGCCTTTCGCATCCCGCAAGAAATCGAGCGGCGGTGCGATCGAATCGCCTGGAAACGTGACACATCGTGGGTGAGAATGGATGTGATTAAGCGAGTTTTTCCTACAATCAAGGCAGTTCACCTAAAAGACTTTGCGAAATCTTTTGTCGGTGGCTCTCCCGGCGATGGCGGCCCCTGACTTCCTCTGGCTCCACCTGAAAGAAGTCCCCGCCTTCCGGGCCCTCCTGCGAGGGGTGGAGGCTCGGTTCTATCAGGACCTAGAGATGCCCGAGCCGGTTCTGGATCTGGGCTGTGGGGATGGCCATTTTGCCAGCCTGGCGTTCCCTGGGAAGGCCCTAGTGGGCCTGGATCTCGGATGGAAGACGCTGAGAGAGGCTGCCGCCCGACAAGTGTATCGGTGGGTGACTCAAGCGGATGGCACCCGGATGCCCTTTCCCTCTGGTTTCTTTGGGACGGTGATCAGCAACTCAGTGCTTGAGCACATCCCAGATGTAGAGGCTGTTCTGCAGGAGGTGGCCCGGGTCTTGCGGCCCGGAGGATATTTCGTGTTCTGCTCCCCCAGCCATCGCTTTGTCGAGTTCCTCTCGATTTATCGGCTGCTCCGCCGCTTGGGGCTCTCGAGGGCCGCCGAGGATTACGGACGCCTCTTCAACCGGATCTCGCGCCATTACCATTGTGATGCCCCGGAGATCTGGGCAGCCCGGCTGGAGCAGGCGGGCCTGCGCCCCATCCGGTGGTGGTTCTACTTCTCCCGGGGAGCTACGGCCCTCTTAGAGTGGGGCCACCCCTATGGGCTCCCCTCATTGCTGTATAAGAAGCTGTTTGGGCGCTGGATCCTAGCTCCATGGCGGTGGAGCCTGAGGCCGGTGGAGCGAGTGCTGCGGCCGTTTTATGAAGAACCCCCGGGCGCTGAAGGGGCATATTTCTTTATGATCGCCCTTCGCCTAGAGAAAATGCCAACTTCGACGGTCGGAATTTAATATCTTGTAGGAATCGTTATTGAGACGTGTGTATTTATTAGCAATCCCTTCCCCTTAAATCGTGTCTATACCAACATCATCCAGGCGATTGGGGAGTATCCGACTACCCTCAAGGATAGCTTCCCATCAAGACCATGCGATATGGTCCCAGATATAGACATCCATGCCATAGATTCATAATTGGCAGTCGGTCGGCGTGCTTCGCGATAATCCACCATATACATAGCGCTGAGATATAAAGTAAAGTTAAGAGAGATCAAAGAGGTGGACGCACGAATGGTGATCCGTTGGCTCCGTGCTGCTACATCTTTGACATTCGCTGTAGCGATTCTTCTCGCTGTGGTTGCCCAGCTACGGCTAGAGGCGAGTCCGCAGGATGCTCCGGATGCTTGGGGGTTAATGCTCTATGCGGTTTCCTTTCTCCTGCTGGTTTGGGCGATCCGCCGCACCCCAGAGGGGTTAGCGGTTGAGGGCCTTCCCCAGGAGATCCCCTCGGCCTTCTATCGATCTTACCGCTCGACATGGCTCAAGGTGAGCATAGCGGGGATGATCATAGCCTTTCTCGACTCCGGTGGTAACCAATTCCGTCCGATCGGTGTCATCGCCTGGATCATCGCCGTGATTGCCTGGTTCCTCGCGTGGTGGAATGATCCCCTTCCCCGACTGCCCCGCGGTGAGTTCCGCCTGCGCATGCATCATCTGTTGTTCTTGCTGATTCTCGTCCTTGGAATCGGCTTCCGCTACTGGGACCTTCCTAATCTTCCCCGAGATGTCAATAGCGACCACGCGGAGAAGTTGCTGGATGTCCGAGATGTCCTCAACGGCGAATACCGGATCTTCTTTCCCCGAAACACCGGCCGGGAAGCCTTTCAGTTTTATATGGCCGCTGCCACTATTCGCCTCTTCGATCTGCCGCTGCACAAATACGCGCTACAGGTCGGCACGGCCTTTATCGGGGTGTTGTTGCTGCCCGCCCTCTACCTCCTGGGTGCCAGTCTATGGGGGCGATGGGGAGGCATTTGGACGATGTTCCTCGGGGCAATCGCTTCGTGGGCAGTGATCCCTGCTCGAGTGGGCCTGCGCTACCCCTTTCTGCCAACCTTCGCCGCCTGGTCGCTGGCTTTTCTGATCCGAGGGCTCCGTTCCGGGCGGCGAACCGACTTCCTCTGGATGGGCTTCTTCTTAGGCATTGGATTATATGGGTATTCTCCTTTCCGAGGGATGGTGGCTGCTCTCCCCGTCGCCTTCCTAGTGGTCTGGCTGGCCCAGCGAGGCTGGCAGACCGTAGTGGGATGGCAACGCGCGAAGGACTTCGCGATTGGGATGCTTACGGCAGTTCCTCTTTTGGCTCCTATGCTCCGCTTCGTTCTTGAATCCCCGGAGTTCTTTTTCTATCGGCTGATGACTCGAGTCTCCGATTGGGAGAAGCCGATCGAGGGCAATCCCATTCTGATCTTAGCCGATAACCTCCGCCGGGCACTGCTGATGTTCCACTGGACGGGCGATGAGGTGTATGTGGCCACGATCCCACTGCGGCCGATGCTGGATCCGATGATGGCCGCTCTGCTTGCCTTAGGTGGGGTTGCAGCGATGCTTTGGATGCTTCGCCACCGGGATCCAGCCCCGCTAGCCGTGCTGGTATGCGGATTGATTATGTTACTCCCTTCTGCCTATAACCTGTCCTTCCCAAGGGAGAACCCCAGCGCTGTTCGGGCCGCTGGGGCCCTGCCTGCTGTCCTTCCTTTCGCTGCTCTGATCCCCACCCTGTGGACTGCAAGGTGGGGCTCTCCTTATTTTATGCAGTGGGTTAAGTGGGGAACAGGAGTCATGCTGGCCATAGCCCTGGTCTGGGTCAATGCCGACCGTATCTTCCGCGAATATGCGGCCAATTATTGCCGATCCGTCTTGAATACTTCAGAGGCTGCCGAGATCCTGCGAGGGTTTTATATGGCAGGTGGGCCGGAGACCAACGCGTTCTATGTGGCATATCCCTATTGGTTTGACTCCCGGCTCATCGGGATGTGGCTGGGGAATATCGACTGGCCTTATACCATCTGGCACGAGAACCTTTCCCAGGCTCTGGAGACCCATCGGAGCCTGACAGGCCCCCGGCTCTATTTGGTGCATCCCCAAGATCACGCCTCGCTTGTCACGCTCCAGGCTGCCTATCCAGCGGGATGGTGGGTGTTCCGGCCTCGTGCCCGTTGCGAGGGATGGGGAATTATCGTGTTCCACGCTCCACCGGCTTCCCCTCCATAAAAAAAGGGCAGGGGCCCTAGATCCATGCCCTTGAGGACTTCTTCCCCTAGGCCAGCCGTCGTCGCAGGAGGCTCTCCTCCACCGGCTGGAGGATCACGCCGATCCAGAAGCCCAGAAGCATCGCCTGGGAGAAGAACATCACCAGGTTCAGGCCCGAAGTGGAGGGGCTGGTGTGCCCAGCGGCCAGACCGAAGCAGGCGTTCATCGTCATCCCACCCAGCAGGGCGATCGCCACCAGGATCCCCGCCGCACGTCGCAACACTCCGTTCAGGCGATGGGCTAGGAATAGCAGATAGAGAGCGCCGGCGATCAGGCCCAGGCCGGCCAGCAGCTCACCCCACTGAACCAGGTTTCCAAACAACGTCGCGTTCGCGGTGGCTGGACCGGTAAGGAAAGCCTTCATCCAGGGGTAAGGGTTCTTCTCCGCGAAGCGGGCCAGGGTCTGGGGCAGACCGGTGACAAACTGGCCGCCCGTCTCCATCTTCTCCAGGCCGCCGCGCAGCCATTCGTAGCCGAGGACGATCTGAATGAGCAGTAACCAGATACGCGCCAGCCGATCCATGGAAGGCCTCTTATTGAAGGGCTTTTACGCTTATCAATGTCAGCGTAAAAACCGGGCCCTCGTAGAGACGAACATACCCACTTACTCATGACATCTGTCACAACTGGGCTTTGGATCAACGGGTCATGCCCCAGACCACCCAAGCCTCTTACGCATAATAGCGGGGCCAAGTTCATCCCACATCCATGTCCCCAGGGGGATTTTGGACAAAAGACAGATGCTCAGCGACGGGAGGAAATCGAAATTGAGGAAATTCCCAGGAGAACTCCAGCCCCTAACAATCCGGGGATCACCGCCGTGGTTCCGATCTGCCCAAATCCGGGGACGAGGAGCTGTCCTACACCATGACCGATCGCAAATCCCGCACATCCTAACATGAGATCCCAGATCAGCCGCCTGGCCCCGCCTCCGGCGATGATGTGGCGGAGCAACCCCGCTCCGACTCCTAGGAAGAGGATTAGCGCAGGAATTGTCCACATCATAGGGTGATCTCCAGCAAGTCCTCCGCGATATGCCGGAGGCGGTCTGCCGGGAGCCCTGCCAAGCGTGTTGCGATCCGAAGGTAAGGGAGATTGACCGGTGATGTCACGAATACGCGAATCTCCGGGGGAAGTGTTCGAAAGCGTTCGATCTGATCCAGGAGAAGAACCGACTGGCCAATGGGGCTATCCACATCATAGAACTCTGAGATGGAAACCCCTAAATAGAGGCACAAACGTTCCAAATGAACTAAGGGAACGGGACGTTCTCCGGACTCATACGCTTTGATCCGTCGAGGACTGCATCCCAAAAACATCGCGACTTCCCGCAGGCTTTTTCCTGCCCGTTCTCGAGCCTGGCGGAGGATCAGACCGATAATCCGATGTCGAAGCGTGAGGAGTTCCGGTATGGACTCTGTCAACCCATCTTTGCTCGGTGAGGCGCTATGGCGATCCGGTTCCAGAAGGGTGGAGAGAGGTCGCTGGAAGAACCAGGCTAGGGCCTCCAACTCCGGAAGCGTGAAGTCCATCCGCCCGGCCTCATAGGCTTGATAACGGGCCGGGGGAATGCCTAGCAACATCGCACAGTCCTTGATGGTTTTCCCAGCCCCCTCTCGGGCCTGCCGGAGAGCGAGCCCCAAGATCTTCCGACGGATATCCAGACGTTCTCGTTCATCCATAATCCCTATTCCGTGGTTCAGATTGGCCTCATCTCATATCGAGAGATCAATTCAAGGACCTGGACTTGAGAATAAAACTAATCCTTTTCGGAAACCATCTCTAAAAGGCCCCATGAATGCAGACGAAACGGCTGCTGCCTTCTCGATCGAGCTTCGGAGGGCTAGAAGATCGCGGCTAACATTATAATCAGGATCAGTAATTCTGGGTAGCATTTTGAGAGGGTGCATTTCACGGTCAAGCAGAGCGTTCCGCTCTGAAACCTTATGGGGGGGTTTCCGTGCGAGCCGTTCCTGTCCTTCGAAAAGGAACCCTTATTGCTCTGTTGCAATCCATGCGGCCGCGCCAGTGGTTGAAGAATGTTTTTATCTTCGCCCCCCTCGTCTTCGACGAGAAGCTCCTTCGATGGGAGTCTTTCGGGCGAACCTTAGCAGGTTTCATGATTCTTTGTATACTTTCCGGAGCTGTTTATCTCTTTAACGACCTGCAAGATTTAGAAAAGGATCGTCAGCATCCTTATAAGCGTCATCGGCCGTTGCCGTCTGGGAAGCTTCGTCCACAGGTCGCATGGGGGGCTGCGTTCCTCATTCCCCTCGGCCTGGCTTATCCAGCTTTTCTTCTGAACCCATGGTTTGCCCTCATCGCGTATGTTTACTGGGGAGTGAACCTGGCCTACTCGCTCTGGCTGAAGCACTTGGTGATCCTGGATGTATTGACCCTGGCCAGCGGATATGTCATGCGCGTTGCCGCTGGGGTCGTCCTGATCCAGGTAGAGCGATTCTCGCCATGGCTTTATCTGTGCACGCTACTCTTAGCCCTCTTCATCGGGTTCTCCAAGCGCCGGCAGGAGATCATCTTGCTTGGGGAAAACGCTCCCAACCACCGCGTCATTCTCGAAGAATACAATATCCGTTTTCTCGACGAGATGATGGGCGTGGTAATGGCGGCCACTATCGTGGCATATTCTCTTTATACGTTCTCCGCCCCTAATCTTCCCTCCAATCATGCAATGATGCTCACGATTCCTTTTGTCCTGTATGGGATCTTTCGATATCTCTACCTGATTTATGTGAAAGGCGAAACGGCCCCTCCAGACGAGCTGGTGTTGAAGGATCGACCGTTGCTGCTCACGGTGATACTGTGGGGGCTGACCGCAGTTCTCATCCTGTATCTCATGTAATCCCGGGAGAACGTTGAGCTTGCAACCTCTATCGAAGCTTCAGGATAAGGAGGATAGACGCTTATGCCCTGGTCTAGAGCCTTACTGATTGTCGTCCCGATGGCTATGCTGGCGGCCATCCTCAACGCAGGACCGATCCCATTGCTGGTCCTAAGCGCCCTCGCCTTAATTCCCTTAGCGGCCCTAATCGGGGAAGCCACCGAGGAGTTGGCTGCGCGAACCGGGCCGGTAGTGGGAGGGCTGCTAAATGCCACGATGGGAAATGCCGCAGAGCTGATCATCGCCTTGGCGGGAATTCGGGCTGGGTTGCTCGACTTGGTAAAGGCGTCTATCACCGGGTGTATCTTAGGGAACTTGCTTCTGATAATGGGACTTAGCCTCCTGGTGGGGGGCTGGCGCTACGGGATTCAACGATTCTCCCGGGAACGGGCTGCTATTCTGGCGACGATGACCGTGATCTCTTTTATCGCCTTAGGGATCCCTACCTTGTTCAGCCGCACCATCGCTGCCCATCATCCGGGAGCAGTAGGAACCATGAGTCTCGAGGTGGCGGGGCTGATGCTGGCCCTGTATGGTCTAAGCGTGGTCTATACCTTGCGCGCCCGCCATCCGCTGGCGGCCCACGCGACCCATTCGGCCCGCTGGTCTCCGTTGCGGGCATTGGGAATTCTGGCCGCTGCCACCGCTGGGGTGGTGGTGATGAGCGAGCTGCTGGTCCACGCCTTGGAGCCTTCGCTCAAGGCCCTCGGCCTGACGGAGT
The DNA here is from genome assembly GCA_025057635.1 of Thermoflexus sp. Taxonomy (GTDB): domain Bacteria; phylum Chloroflexota; class Anaerolineae; order Thermoflexales; family Thermoflexaceae; genus Thermoflexus. The sequence continues at coordinate 26,833 of JANXBD010000005.1, forward strand.
TCTTCGTGGGGATCATTCTGATCCCACTGGTGGGGAACGTGGCGGAGCACTTCGTGGCAGTGCAAATGGCGGCGGAAGATCGAATTGATCTCTCCCTGGAGATCGCCGTAGGCTCCAGCCTGCAGATCGCTCTGCTGGTGGCTCCGGTGTTGGTCTTCGCCAGTCTGGCTATGGGACGCCTAATGGATCTGGTTTTCCATCCCCTAGAGCTTGTCGCCATGGTGATGGCCGGGATCATTACCGCTTTCATCGCACTGGATGGAGAGACCAACTGGCTGGAAGGCGCACAGCTTTTAGCGGTCTATGGGATGCTGGGGATCGCCTTCTTCTTTGTATAGTCACATCCAAGGGACAGGAGGGTGGATCGTTAAGCGATCCGCCTTCCATCTTGCGCTTTACACGGAAGCGGGGGCTTCCTCCATCCTATACTCACCCTCCACCGGCTCTGCGCCGGGCACGGTGGGCTCGATCCGATAGCGATATCGAATGTAAGCGGTCTTCCGGAGCATGGCGCTGACCGAGCAATACTTCGTCACTGAGAGCTCAATCGCCCGCACCAGTGCCTGAGGATCAATGTTTCCTTTCACTACGTATAGGACATCGATATCGGTATACACCTTGGGATGCTCGGAGGCGCGCTCGCCCCGGACCTCCATGGCAAACCCTTCGAGGGGCTGACGCTTCTTGCGCAGGATAGACAGCACGTCCATCGCGGTGCACCCAGCAAGGGCAACCAACAGCACCTCCATCGGACGAGGCCCTTCATTGTTCCCGCCCATCTCAGGGGCAGCATCCAGGATCATGGCATGGCCGCTTGGCGTGAAGGCCTCGAACTTCATGCCGCGGGGATCCAATAAATTGAGCCGGATTGCATTGCTCATTGTGGCTCTCCCTCGAACAGATTGGATCTTCAGGAAGCGAAACTGCGAGAGGTACAGAATGTGTGCCGTGGCGTAGGTGAACGCGGGCGAGAGCACCGCCCCCGCTGGAATCGGGTTATCAGGTGCATGCCCCTCGGGCTCCAGTGTGGAACCCGCAGATAGGGCAGTGAACGTTAAAATAGCCGTCATACCTGAGGGTTGCAAGCTCACAGTTAGGGCATAAATCCCCTACACGGTAGATTTTGACAGCCTCTTCCGTTCCTCCTAGAGCACTAAGCTCAAATCGATGGAAGTCTTCCGAAGAGGTATGCGGTTTTCTCCATCCGGATCCTGACGTTAAACTTCTCGTCCTGGACCGATATTCGCGCATTTAGGACTTCTCCTCTGAGTCCTGGGCGATTCTGACGTGCGCTGTGGACTTCTACGTGTGAAGCCCCATGGATTCCCAGCTCGTGTGGGGACAGTGGCCTTTGGCCATCAATCTCGCGATATCGATCTCAAGGGACTGCTCAGGGAAGCCGCTGGAGTGTGGCTAAGAGGACCCGGACCGCCTCCTCGGAGCGGGCCGCATCCTCTCGAACGCACGCCTGAACGTAGGCTCGGGCAGCGAAGAGAAAAGCCTGATGGGCCGCCGCGCGCAACGCTGCCAGCTGCTCCAGCACCTCCTGACAGTCCCGCCCCTCTTGAATCATTCGTTCTACCCCACGAGCCTGCCCTTGTAGACGTCGCAGGCGCCGGATCAACCGTCGTTCAGCTTCGCGGGAAATTCGGATCATCTTTTCTTGCATCGTGAGTGGTGTGCCGCTGAAAGGGAGACAGCCCGGCCTCCCGCCTAGCGAACCCGTCAGGTAACCGGACCACAGGCCATGTCCCGGCGTAACCCGCCCTGCACCCCTCGCGCAGCGAACCGCGAGAGCCGTTTCTCCGCCTCACGCTGGCCACAATCCGGGCATTCGATCTCTTCCACTGGGGTATCCCATCGGACTAGCTGTTCGAACTCCGCCCCGCATGCACGGCATCGATATTCATAGATTGGCATTCTAACCTCCTCACGGTCTTCATCATGAACCAAGCGGGAGCAAAATACGCTATACCGGTATAGAGTTTAATCCGATTTCCCCGACGCGTCAAATCCGGAGGAGGGTTCACAGACGATAGACGTGACTATTTCCTTGAAGGGGCCTTTCCTTATCCTCTCCCTGTGCTTGAGGGATCACTAAGATTAAGAAGGCGGATATAAAAACGAACATTTCAACTGCTCCCGACCGCGCAGGCTCTATAATAGATTCAGAGGGCCTTTATGTATTCATTAAAATAAAGGCGACATTCGGCTCATGGTCTCTAGCCTATGTGAGGGAGGGAATAGCTTGGAACAGGCGGCTGGATTTGTCCTCTCCTCCCTATGCCTGAAATATTGAAAGGCCGAACTCAGCAAGTGGGCATGAATTCGGCAGCTTAGGAGGATGTGATGCCAGCGGCTAGCGAGCTTCGCCCGGGGATGGCAATCCGATTAGAGGGGACACTGTTCCTAGTGATCGAGGCGACCTATCATTCCGGAACCGCACAGCAAAAGGGCGTGATGCACGCGCGATTGCGCAACCTGCGCACTGGAGCTATAACCGACCGACGCTTCCGGCCCGAGGAGCGTGTGGAGGAGATCTCGTTGGAACGTCGAGTTATGGAGTATCTTTACAACGATGGCGAGATGTTCTATTTCATGGACCCTGAAACCTACGATCAGATTCCCATCCCAGCCTCGATGATCGGCGATCTGGAGATCTTCCTCCAGCCTAACCAGCGGATCCCCGTGGAGTTCTATGAGGGGCAGCCTGTTGCCGTGGCGTTTCCGGAAACTGTGGATCTGCGAGTGGTTCATACCTCCCCGCCTTTACGTGAGCGTGAGAGCCACGTTTACAAGCCAGCCGTCTTGGAGAACGGACTTGAGGTCTTAGTTCCCCAGTTCATCACTGAAGGAGACATCGTGCGGATCCATGTCTATACTCGGTCATACGTGGATCGGGTGGGAAAGCGGAGCAGTTAGCGTTTCAGAAGCTTTGAGGTCGGGCGAAGGCTGTATTCCGAATATTCCTATCAAGGCTTCTTCCTGCGGTCTGAGGAGCAACATGAAGGAATCGAGAGGATCCCGAGGATCGGCAAGGCTGCTCAACACGGCCCCGCCCTTCTCGGAAATCCCTTCACTCTAGTCCTAATTCGATTAAGGCCTCCTCGCTCAGGCCGAAGTAATGCCCTAATTCGTGTAACAGCGTGCGTCGGATCTCGGCTCGCAGCCGGAAAGGATCGTTGCCGAAGTCGGCTTCCAGCGGACGACGGAAAATCAGGATCCGTGACGGCCAAGGCATAAAAGCCTGATCTCGCTCCGCGAGGGTAGGCCCCTCGAACATACCATACAAGCTCTCCTCTGGAGGAAGACCCAGGGCCTGCCGCTGCTCTGGGGTCGGCTCCTCTTCGAGGAGGATCACGATGTTATCCACGGCCCGTTGTAGGTCCCCGGGCAAAGCAGCATAGATCTCCGTCCAGATGCGTTCTATCAGCTTAGAAGTGATCCGAATTCGCCGCCGTCGCATCCGACATCGTTTCCGAGGGGGACTCTGGAGAGGAGACTCGCACAAAAATATGCTCGGCTAAGCCGCGCCGGATCTCATATGCTTGCTCTCCCACGCGGACGCGCAGGCCAGCCCCTGGCACCCATCCCTCAACGATCACTCGGACGCCGGGCCGTAGGCCCGCTCGGGCGGCTTGTCGCAGAGTCGAGGCCTCATCGGTCACCCGTAGCACTTCGCAAGCCATTCCCAGCGGCACCTCGCTCAGCCGTTGGGAGGCCGGAATCGGGATCTCTCCAGACCGCGTGGGGATGGGATCACCATGAGGGTCATAAGCTGGATGACCCAGCATCGCAGCGATCCGCTCCTCCAGAGCTTCGCTGATCGCGTGCTCCAGGCGGTCGGCCTCCGCATGAACCTCATCCCAATCATAGCCTAAGGCTTCCATAAGGAAAAGCTCCAGCAGGCGATGGTGCCGGATCACTTCCAGTGCGATCCGGCGGCCTCCCCGCGTCAGGGTCACCCCTCGATATCGCGTGTAATGAACCAGTCGGAGCCGGGCCAGCTTCTTTAACATCCCGGTCACTGATGGCGGGGCCACGTTTAGATATTCCGCTAGCCGGGTTGTCGTGACTGTTCCTTCCCGCTCAGCTAAGATGTAAATCGCCCGCAGATAATCTTCCATCGATGAGCTCAGCCGGGGCATCGCCGCTCCGTCTAATTGTAGGCTTTCCTATGAACTTAATCTTACCTCTGGATCCAGATCCGGCGGAACCCCATCGCCAGTGGACGCGAATCTCCCTCTCCGGGGGAGACCGCATAGGTGAATCCGAAAGATAGCTCATGGACGCCGCGTCGCGCCCATCCCTTTGGGATCCTCCAACGGAGGATTCTCTCTTGACAATCCGGGAAGGTCTCCTGGCCCAATACGGATCCATTCATCAAAACCCTCAGGTGTTGAACCCGTCCTGGCTGGCAGAGGGGAAAGGCGATCAGCTCTAAGGTCGGTTCTTCTCCGGGCGGATCCGCTATCCACAGGGCATGAGCCTCCGTGTCCTCCGCCCAGATTCCCCAGCTTTCCGGTCCTGACCATCCATTCAGTAGCCAGAGGTTAGTGATCGCCGTCCCCCCATGATCTGGGATGCGAAAGATACAGATCGGGTAGTTCCAAGGGGAGTGCATGGAAGGAGGATCAAAGCAGCTCTCTAGGGGAAAGGGCCAGTTCCACTTGGCCCAATCTGGCGGAGGATGATGGACAATCAGAAAGCGAAAGCCATGCTGACCTAACCAGTCGGGTCGATGACGGAACAATAGCCCTCGTCCCTGTTGCAGCCTCTCAAGCCAGCGAGGATGGAAAGGCGTGAACCCAGATAGGGTAGGGCGCCGATGGTATTCCGTGGCCATCACGGTCACCCGCGAAAGGTGCAAGCCAGGCGTGTGATCTGCAAAGACATCGATCACAGCCCCCGGTTCTGGGTTCCGTCGTAGCCACTCGAAGGCCGGGTGGACTGCGTAGGGCCAAGGAAGCGCTTGGGGAGGCCTCATCGGTGCCTCGAGGAGCCAGAGGAAAGTCAGCCCCTGTCGAAGCCGAGGGGAAGCAATCCGCGTCCATGCCTCGGCGCCCGCGACCATAAGCCCTAGTGCAGTTAAGGCGATGAACCGCCACAGGGTTCCCACCAATTCCCAGAATGGCACGATTGCCCATAGTAAGAGGAGGGGCGTGAGGGCGAGAGAATGCCAATTCCCTGGGAGGGCGGCATCCAGGAACAGTTCGGGTTTACGGGCGTGGCCGATGCGCCAGATCGCCTCGTAAACCGTGGCGAGCTCGGAGGGCCATGGGATCCGAACGGGCGTCTCCCATTGCACTGCGATCCCTGTGGCCAATAACGCGCCAAAGAGGGCCGCTCGAAGCAACGGCTGGCTGCGTAGCCGATGTCGGCACACTGCGATCCCCAACAATCCAATCAGGCTAGTCCCTGCGGGGATCATTCCCAGGGTCAGAATCGGCCGATGAGGAGCTGCAGGATGCCGTCCTAGCCAGGGATGATACGGATTCCAGACCAGGGCATCAGCCCATCGATATCCATTCCCTAGCGCTGTTTCCAGGGTCTGGCCCAGCATTCGATCCTGGAGGAAAGCATACAGGAAAAGCGCCAGCCACGGACTGCTGATCAGTGTGGCCATCCCAGGGCCTTGAAGGAGGAACCGTCCCAGTTGCCCTTGGCGCCATGCGCTCCAGCCGTAGACCAGTGCGATCCCTCCGCCAAGGAAGATCAGATATGGATTGCCAGCAATCCCTAATCCCCATATCCCCCCCGCTCGGATCAGCCAGCGGGGTGCCCATCCGCTTCGTCGAGCTTTCTCCAGCCCAAATCCGATCATGGGAAGACAGGCTGTTCCCCAGGCAACAGGAAGGTAATCTCCGTAGACGTGCATGGCTGCGAAGGTGCCATTAAAGGCGGCATAGGCGATTCCAGCCGCGGTGGCTAGCCAACGATCTCGGGCAAACAGATAAACCAGACGGAGGGTGCCCACGAAGGCTATAGAGAAGGAAAACCACACCAGAACATGAAAGGCAAAGGCGTCCCCTCCGAGCCGTGCCCATGGGAGCATCAGGCCGATCAGAAACGGACCGTGATGTTGTTTAGCGACATGCCAGCCCTGGGGAGCGAACGCTAGGGGATGGAACAGGGGAGAAACATGTAGCTCTAAAAGCGCGCGTCTGTACCATGCAAGTGCCCACATAGCCTCTAGGGTGTCCTCGCCGGCCGGCACGCTTTGGAAGAATCCTTTCGATGGCCACGCATACTGTAACCATAGAAACCAGATCCCTAGTGGCACCAGCCATGCACCAATGCGGACGCCGCTTCGAGGGCCGGCAGGGAATCTACTAGAGAGCTGTCGGAACGACCAGATCAATTCGCCCCCATCATGTGCGAATTTCCTCATCCGGGCCCGTAGGTATCCCATCATTGACGATCCGTTCCGTAGTATTGTAGCAAAGGAAGAGAAAACCGATTCAGGCTCTATTCCCTAGCGAGGGGGAATGAGATCCACCCTATACGGGAAGAGCAGGGTTGTTCATCGCTTCCTTAGTTTAGAGGCCTCAGATGATTCCTGTAAATTTCCACTTTTTAAATCCCTGGGTTTATAATTGACATAGGTTCCGGGAGTCATTGGCTTTGCTTCCTTAACAGCTATTATTTTTTGAACGAACGGGCGAGCCCGAAGAGGAGGATGCGATGAGCAAGGCACGAATCCTTGTCGTGGAAGATGACCCGGACATTGCCAACCTGTTGAAGACGTATTTCAGCGCGCTGCACTATGAGGTTCAGACAGTCACGCGGGGTCAAGAGGCCCTGGAGAAAACCCGCCAGCAGCTTCCTCACCTGATTATCCTGGATATCATTCTCCCCGATATTGACGGTTACGAGGTGTGCAGAAGGTTGCGAACTAATCTGCGCACCGGCCATATCCCAATCATCTTTCTAACTCAGCGAGATGAACGTAGTGATCGGATCGCAGGCCTCGAGCTGGGGGCTGATGACTACATCACAAAGCCGTTTGATATCGAGGAATTGCGCCTAAGGGTTCAGAATGCGATCCGACGGGCGGAGCGGGAAAGTCTCAACAACCCGGTGACCGGCCTGCCCAGTGGGCGCCTAATTGAGGATCAACTGCGTGCTCTTCTCCGCCGCTCGGATTGGGGCCTGCTATACATCGGGATCAACAGTCTGGATGCCTTTCGGGAGATCTACGGCTTTGTGGCCGGTGATGAGGTATTGCGGTGGACGGCGATGCTGATCGGAGAAGTAGTGGACGAGCTGGGAACGCCGCAGGATTTCATCGGGCACGTTGGTGGTGATGATTTTGTGGTCATCACGGAGGCTGGACGAGCGGAGGCCATCGCCCAGGCTCTCCGCCAGCGCTTTGCAGATGGAGTGGCCACTCACTATACGTTCGCTGATCGGGAGCGAGGATATTTGTTGCTGACCGATCGGGAGGGAAATGAAAAGCGCATCCCGTTCATGACTCTCGCTATTGGCATCGTCCGGGCGGGAGAGTGGATTCTCAACGACATCCGGGAGCTCACGGAGATCGCAGCGGAAGCGCGGCGAAAGGAGATCATGTTGCTCTGAAGGGGAGATACTGCTCGCTGCTAAGGAAAACGAGCAAAAAATGGGAAATGATATGGAGAAAAGGCAAGAGAAATCTCGGATGGTGCAGCATCGACGTCTGCGTTGGCCTTTAAAACCCACTCGCCCTTTATCTTCTAGTTCGACAATTCCAGCAAAGGGGTCTTTCTCTTTTTTGAACCGATGGGCAGAGCCGGTGCTTTGGATCGACGCAGGGAGCGGTCGGCTGTTTCTGAATGTGGCCGCGCGTGCCTGGCTAGGCGATCCTTTACCCTCTTCCCGTCAAGACCTAGAGAGCCGTCTTCGCCCATTGGGGGTGCTGGAGCGCTGGTTGAGGGGCTCGAATGAAATTGCACTAATTCGCAATGAAATGGTTCGGGCCAGCGCTATCCCGCTCACCCTGGATGGGCGATCGGGGTTTCTGGTGGTTCTTCGACCCCTTCTCAACCGCCCTCAGCCGGCTTGGGAGCCCTCATTCTATTCCCGGGAGCCGGGATTGGTCGCGGAGGTCGCCCGCCTGCTGAGGGTTCCTCTCGATTTGGACGCCACACTGGATGTCCTCTTGCGCACCATCCGGTTGGCGATTCCGCACGATCTCGCTGAAATCCACCTGTGGGAGCCCGAAGAAGGCCGCTTTCGAACGTGGGTCCGGAGCGGAGATCCTCAAGCGGTAGTTCAGCTTGCGGAATTCGGAGAGGCCGATTCGCCGAACGAAGGTTTCACAGGCTGGCTAGCTACCCACCGGCGTCCCCTGTTGATTCGGGATTTGCGTAACTTTACAGAAGCACAGCCTCGCCCAAATCTGAGTTTCCTTCCCTTGCGTGCCTTTCTGGGGGTTCCTCTAGAGTTGGGAGAGAAGTTCCTCGGGACGCTGGAGCTGATGGCGTATCAATCGGATGCCTTCACCGAAGACCATCTCCAACTATTGGAGGCGATTGCCGTCCAGGCAGCCATTGCCATTCAGAATGTCCGCCTCTACGAAGCCACTCGTCATCAAGCAGAAGGATTGGAGATCCTCTTTCGCATCATCGCCATCGGTGCGGTCTCTCCTTCGCCCGAAGCTTTCCTTCAGAAATCCATCGCCGAGCTGTCAGAATGGTTCCAAGTAGAACGGGCAGCGGTGTTGCTATATGATCCGAAGCGTCAGGAGTTGGCTCCTCATCCGGCGGGCTTCTACGGGCCCTGGCCACCGGAAGCCACCGAATTTCGCTTTCCTGTTCATGACCCTGCGTTCGAACGAAGCGTGTTCCGAAGCGGACGACCCTTCCGATCTCACCAGGTGTTGGAGGATCCTCGACTGATCCCCCCCTATCGAGAACTGGTTGCGCGTTTCGGCGTTCGTTCTGTTCTCTCAATCCCCCTGACCGCTCAAGAGCATCCGATAGGAGAGCTTCATCTGGTCAACCATAAGAAAGGTCGATTCCGGCTAGACGACGAGCGCCTGGGGATGGCGCTGGGTGCGGTGCTGGGGGCCATTTTTTACAACCTACAGAGGATCGAAGGTATTCGACACCGCGCTGGTCGTTTGCAAGCCCTGACGGAGATTGGTCATCGGATTGCAGCAGCACTGGATCTGAGTGAGATCTTCGGGATCCTTCGAGAAGAACTTGGACGCGTTCTGGATGTTCACAGCTTCTATGTTGCTCTGTATGAACCGGAAACCGATGAGGTCTCATTTCCCCTTTATGTCCATCGTGGAGAACGCTTGGCAGAGCCGCCGAAATCGCAAGGTGGCCAGGGCCTGACCGGATACGTGATCCGAACCGGTCGTTCCCTGTTGCTGCGAGGCGATGTGATGAGCCAGGCGCGAACGATGGGGATTGAACCACTGGAACCTCCCTCGCGGGCCTGGATGGGGATCCCCCTGCGGTTTGGCGATCGCGTGATCGGCATGTTGGCCATCCATCACGACGAGGATGAAAACGCATTCGATGAGGCAGACTTAGAGCCCTTGCAGGCCATCGCGCACTGGATTGCGATCGCGATCAACAACGCTCGCCTCTACGAGGAAGTTCGCAAACATCTGGAAACTCGAACTCACCAGCTGAATGCGCTCAAACGGATTGGCCGGGAGCTGAATGAGACGCTGGATTTGGATTACATCCTCAATCTCGTGTTGGATTCGGCGCTGCAGATTACAGGAGCAGACTGCGGAGGGATTCTGCTATACGAGCCGGAGAGTCGTCTCTTACGTCCTCGCGTGTGTCGTCACCTCTCCTCGGAGCAATCGCAGGCGTGGGGCCTAAATTACCTAGCTGACCAAGCCCTCCAGACAGGGCGGGTCATCTTACTCGGCGATGTTCGGCAGGATCCTCACTATGTCGGAGTCCCTGATACCCTTTCGGAGGTGGCGGTTCCTATATGGTATGGAACCTCGGTGGTGGGAGTGCTGAACCTGCGGAGCCAACAACCTTATGGCGTCGGCGAGGAACAAATCCCCTTCCTTGAAGCGCTAGCAGCTCATGCAGCAGTGGCTATCGGCCACGCGATCCGTCTGAGTGAGGAGGCTCAGCGAAGCGAACGTTATCGCCAGCGCATCGAGTTGATGCGGGGAATGTTGGAGGTGAGCCAGGCGCTTCGCTCGGAGCGGCCGCTGGAGAACGCCCTTGAGACAGTCGCGTATACCATCCAGGAGTCTATCGGATTCCGGTATGTGCTGATTGGCTTGCTAGAGGGCGAGCCATTGATGTTGCGCTGGGTAGCCCAGGCCGGGCTTCCACTTTCCCTGTTCGAGAGGATGCGGCAGATCTCCCAGCCATGGCGGCAGATCCTGGCTCTCATGCGGGATGAACTGCGATTGGGAGCCTGCTACTACATCCCGTATGAACGACAGCCGGAGAACTTGAGGGGGACGTTCAAGATCTGGTCTGCTGCGCCAACTCATGTGCCGCGGCCTGACTTCAGCCACTGGCATCCCGAGGATCTCCTTATCATTCCTGTTCATGGAACCGGGGGGCGTCTATTAGGCATTATCTCAGTGGATGAGCCTCGGGATGGACAAGCCCCGACTCGACAGACAGTGGAGATGCTAGAACTGCTGGCTAGCCAAACCGGCATCATTATTGAAAACGCGCGCCTCTATGAAGGACTCAAACGCCGGATTGAGGCTCTAACTCGTCTCAACGAAACCAGCCGCCAGATTTCCACTCGATTGGAGCTAGGGGCCTTGTTGGAAGCTATCGCTCAGGCCGCTGCTTCCCTTAGCCAGGCAACATGGGCCACGGTGGTTCAGAAAGGAGAGAGCGGAGCCTTGCAGGTTGCCTCCGAATGGGCTCCTCAGGGGGCCCTAAGTGTGGCCTCCCTAGAGGCTTTCCTGAATTCCTCGCAGATTATCCGGGCTTTATCTTCCGGTCGTGCCCTCTACCTCCATGACCTAGAAGAGACGGTGGGGAAGGAGCTATTCGGCATACGCTCGTTGCTTCTTGTTCCCATCCGGACAGGCCAGGAGATCTTCGGATGGATCACCGTGGCCCATCTGGAGCGCGGTGCCTTTGATGAGACTCAACAGATCCTGCTTCAGACCTTGGCAGAACAAGCGGCGGTAGCCGTGGAGAACGCTCGGCTCTACGAGCAGACCCGTCGTTTCAGCGAGGAACTGGAAGTCCTCGTCCGTGAGCGGACACGGGCTTTAGAAAAGGCTTTGTCGGATCTTTCAGCTCGCCACAGTCAGTTAGAGCTGCTGTATCGAGTGACCCTGGCGCTGACTGCCAGTCTGGAGCTAGAGGCGATTCTTCAGCAGGCCCTTTCGCTTCTCGTCAAGGAGAAGGAAACCGTTGCGATCATCCTACTGGATCTTGAGCAGGAGCGCCTACAGGTGCGAGCTGCCATCGGGCCAGGCAGTGCTCAACTGATTGGCCAATCCTGGTTTGTCCGTGAGGATCCTGGCCTCATCCAGGCAGCCATCCGCCAGCGGCGGACTCAAAATCTGACCGAGGTCGCGCCGGATCTGCTCCCTCCCCCATGGCGGGGATTGCGTCCGGGTGCTGTCCTGGTGGTTCCTCTGGTTCTAGGCTTGGAGGCCTTAGGAGCGCTGATGTTCACCCATCCAGAGCCGCGCCCGTTTGAACCGGAGCGGATCCAGCTCATGGAGACGGTGGCAGCTCAGATGGCCCAGGCGATCAACAACGCTGCCCTTTACACATTGATCACCCAGCAGGCCGAGCGGCTAGGCAGCACCTTGCGGGCTGTTCAGGAAGAGGCCTCTAAGCGCCAAGCCATCCTGGAATCCATTGCAGAGGGCGTGGTGGTGGCCGATGCCCGAGGCGAAGTCATCATGATGAACGCTGCGGCTGAGCGGATCTTGGGGTTACGCTGGGAGGAGGTCATCGGACGACCCATCCAGCACTTCACGGGCCTGTATGGGCCTGCCTGGCAGGAATGGATGGCCTCCCTGCGGCGATGGCTTTCCGAGCCTCGGGGACAACCGCCGACGCTGTTTATTCGCCAAGAGCTTGCCCCTGAGGGTCGCTTCATCACTGTTCACGTAGCCCCTGTGATGATGGGCACTGAGTTTCTAGGTACCGTCTCGGTTTTCCGGGATATCACTCCAGAGGTGGAGGCTGAGCGCGCCAAGAACGAGTTTATCTCCACGGTCTCTCATGAGCTTCGCACTCCTATGACCTCCATCAAGGGATACGTAGATCTGCTGCTTCTTGGATCAGGGGGCCCGCTCTCTGAAGTGCAGCGTCGTTTCCTACAGATTGTCAAAGCCAACGCGGATCGCCTCAAGGTGCTGGTAGACGACTTGCTTGATATCTCCCGTATGGAGAGCGGTCGCCTCCAGCTGGATCTTCGTCCGGTGCCTCTAGAGGCGGCAGTGGAAGCAGTGGTGGCTTCCTTAAAAGCTCGCATTGATGAGAAGAACCAACAGTTGGAGCTTGATCTCCCAGAGTCCCTTCCGCATGTCCGGGCAGATAAGGACCGATTGATTCAGATCTTAAGTAACCTGGTGAGCAATGCGAACAAATATACACCGGAAGGTGGGCGGATCTGCATTCGAGCCCGCGCTGAAAATCAAGAAGTTCACGTAGAGGTTTGCGATACCGGGATTGGTATTCCCCCAGAAGCTCTCCCCCGTATTTTCGAGCGGTTCTATCGTGTAGACGACCCCCGGGTTCATGAGACTCCAGGGACGGGCCTAGGGCTTTCGATCGTGAAGACCCTGGTAGAGCTGCACGGCGGACGAATCTGGGTGGAAAGTGAGGTGGGTAAAGGCTCGACTTTCCATTTCACAATCCCTGTCGCCTCTGAGGCAACGATTTCACCTCAACATCCATCAGCTGCGAGGCCAGCCCATGTCCGAGCTGAGGGAAGTTCCTCCATCCTGATCGTGGAAGATGAGCCTGATATCGCTGACATGCTAGTCCATCATCTAGAGCGTGCAGGATATCGAACCATCGTCACCCATCTGGGGACGGAAGCGCTTCGGATTGCCCGAGAGGAGTGCCCACAACTGATCACGCTGGATATCCATCTTCCGGATCTGGATGGCTTCACAGTGTTGGAGCGCTTGCAATCGGATCCGGCGACTGCGGAGATCCCGGTCATCATCGTCTCTGTTGTTGTCGACCGTCAGCGAGGAGTGCACCTGGGAGCCGTAGACGTGCTGGGCAAGCCGGTGGATTTAGAGCAACTGTTGCGGGTTGTGAAGCAATATGCCCAGCGGCATGCGCGTGTTCTAGTGGTCGATGATGATCCAGGGGTTCGTTCCTTGCTCCAGGACACTCTTCGGGAACACGGGTTCGAGGTCGCTGCTTTCGGGAATGCAGTAGAGGCGCTGATCTGGATCGAGACCATTCGCCCCGATTTGGTGCTTATGGATCTTAAACCCGCTGGGATAAGTGGCCTGGATGCTCTAGCGCGCTTGAAAGCGAATCCGAAGACCGCAGATATCCCGGTGGTGATCATGACAGCCAGCGTTACTGACCCAATCGGAAAGCGCCGCCAGGCGATGGCGCTCGGAGCGGCAGGTTTCTTCCTCAAGCCGCTTCCGTTGGAGGAGTTCATTGCCGCCATCCGACATCTGTTGGCCCAGCCATCAGAGGATGAGCTTGGCGGCGGGCAAGGATAGCACTTCGTGCTGGTCGGATAGATAGGGCCCGTGGACAAAGGACCGAACTAAAGGCTAAAGGGAGGAATTGGAATAATGGCCAAGATATTGATCGCTGAAGACGAAAAGGATATTCGGGAATTGATCGCCTTCACCCTGGAATTCGGAGGCTTCGATGTGATCACGGCAATCAACGGGCAGGAGGCGGTTGAATTGGCACGCCAGCACCGCCCCGATTTGATTATTCTAGATGTGCGCATGCCTAAAATGACCGGATATGAGGCATGTCGTGTCTTGAAATCTCAGGAGGAGACACGCGCTATCCCAGTTGTATTTCTATCCGCTAAAGGGCAGGAGTCAGAAATCCGGCAAGGGATGGAAGCAGGAGCCGATGCGTATATCCTAAAACCCTTTGCTCCCGATGAGCTGATTCAGCAAGTCCACATGATTCTGAGTCGTCATAGCGCGCGTTGAGACCCTATTTCCAATTCAACTCCCTTTTGGCTTACATGGTTCGGAACTGAGTTTGGGAATGTATACAGCGGCAAAATCGACTCGCAACGCAAGGGCCGAATGGGCCTGAGCGGGAATTGACCTGTGAACTATCCTTCGGATCTCTTGCCTTAGGTCGTAAGACCGCAAGAAACGAGAGTGGGCTGAGCACGATTGGGGTGCTGAGGGTGGATTGCCGTGAGCATTGCGACTGTTGGGGAGTATTTGATTCATTATGAGGCCTTGGGCCGAGGCTCATCCGTCATCTTCTTGCATGGCTGGATCGGATCATGGCGTTACTGGTTGCCCACCATGCAAGCTCTTTCCCACCGGTTCCGCACCTATGCCGTCGATCTGGTTGGATTTGGGGATTCGACTAAGCCTCGGCGGAACGCTAGCTCTGTCTATTCGTTGGAGCAATATGTGGAGTTGGTTTATGGATGGATGAATCATCTGGGCATCCCCCAGGCCCATTTTATCAGTCATACCCTGGGAGCAATGGTGGCCATCCGGCTTGCTCTGCAGTATCCCGATCGGGTGCAGCGGATCCTGAGTGTGGGTTATCCGATCTCTCTGGAGCTGCCGAAGAGCATGCTCACATCAGCCGGAAAAGGCATCCTCGCCGAACGGCTGAGCCGTCTCGCTCAGGAGTATCCGGAGGTGCAACGAGAGCATCTACGATCGGATCCTGAAGCCATCGGTCTTGCCCTAGAGGAAGCATTGACACACCAGGAGGCACTTCGGGAGTGGCTTCGTCTCGTAGATCGTCCTCTGCTTCTGGTCTATGGTCGACGGGATCCCCTGATCCCTCCTCCTTCTTTGCTGAATGGCAGTTTAGATGCCTCCGCTCGCTTAATTATCTTAGAGGAAGGGCGTCATTTCCCCATGCTAGACCTTCCGGCAGCCTTTCAACGTCTGGCTGAGGATTTTCTAACGCTGCCGGATCCCTCCCAGGTCACTTTGAAGGAAGAATGGCGTCGGCGATTCCGATAATCGTCTTTATGCTCCTCAATCCGCTGATATTTCTTTAACCTAACGCTTGTGTATTGTTTACCTCTTGCTAGCGCTCCTCTAAGGCTTGTCATCTATTCTGGTGGACAGAAAATCCCCATTGGTGGTCTAGGAAGCTGAATGGAGGTGGATCAGCCATGGCGCGCGAGCTGATGACCCGAGACCCGTTCGACTTGGCGTTCATGAGCCTGCGGGAGGCCATCGACCGCGTGTTCGATCAGGCTCTGATGCGGCCTTATAGCGGGTTCAGCACACCGGTGAACATCTATGAGCAGCCCGACCGATATCATGTGAGCATCCTGATGCCGGGCGTGCGGCCGGAGAGCCTGGAGGTGCAGACGTTGGGCTCCTCCGTGATCATCCGCGGTGAAGTGACCCCGCCGGAGATCGAGCGCGAGAAGAACGTTGCGGCCCTGCGCTGCGAGTGGACGGGCGGTCGCTTCGCCCGGACGATCGAGTTCGGCGACCCGATTGACGCCGATCACATTGAGGCCCGGCTGGAGAACGGCGTCCTGCACCTCACCGTCCCGAAGGCCGAGTCTGTCCGGCCGCGGGTGATCAAGGTGCAGGTGGCCCGCTGATCCGATGATCCGACGTAGGGCGGGGCAGGCCAGCCGCCTGCCCCGCCGTCTCATCCCTCCTTCAAGCGCTCCCATTCCGCCCGCAGTTGCTCCCACCGCGCTTTGAGCTCCTCCAGCTTACGGCGCTCCTTCTCGACCACCGCCGCCGGCGCTTTCAACGCAAACTCCGAGGCCAGCAGGGACTCTGTCTTCGCGATCCGTGCTTCTACATCCGTTAGCGCTCGTTCTAGGCGGGCCCGCTCGGACGCCCAATCCATCATCCCCGCCAGCGGCAGATAAATCCGGATCGAACCGGCGAGATAAGCCCGCGCCTCGGCCGGAGGCTCCGACAGATCTGCCATCAGCACCAGCCGGTCTGGATCCAGACGCGCCAGCCCGGCCAGCAGACCCCGATGGGCTTCCAGAACGGGCAGGAACTCCCCAGCGGCGATCCACGCCGCGATCCGCCGTTCCGACGGCACCCGGTGCTCCTCCCGGGCATTCCGGATCGTCCCCACGGTCTCGATCAGCGCCCGCATCCCTGCCTCCGCTGCCTCATCCACCGGCCCGGGGAGGGGCCAGGAGGCCACCATTAGGGCCTCCGCGCCATCGGTGGCCCCTGCCTGTTTCAGGTAGCCCCAGAGGGCCTCGGTGATGAAGGGCATGAAGGGATGAAGCAGTCGGAGGATCCCATCCAGCACGTAAACCAAAACCCCACGGGTCCGCGCCTGATCGGCCGCCGTGCCCCGATAGAGGGGCTCCTTGGCCATCTCGATATACCAGTCGCAGAACTCATCCCAGGTGAACTCATAGATGCGCCGGCCCGCCTCCCCGAAGTCGAAAGCCTCCATCGCCTCGGTGACCGCCGCCACCGTGCGATGGTATCGGGAGAGTATCCAGCGGTCCGGCAAGGTGAGCGAGGGATCTTCCATCGAGGGACGCCCGATCGGCCCAGCGAGGGCGCCCAGCACGAAGCGGGCAGCGTTCCACAGCTTGTTGGCGAAGTTACGGCTCCCTTCCACCCGCTGCAGCGAGAGGCGCATATCATTCCCCGGGGTGGATCCGGTGGCTAGGGTGAAGCGCAGCGCGTCCGCACCGTAATCCCGGATCACTACTAGGGGATCGATGACATTGCCCTTCGTCTTGCTCATCTTCTCGCCTTTCTCATCCCGCACCAGACCGTGGAGGTAGACGATCCGGAAGGGGATCTCCTCGGTCATGGCCAGCCCCATCATCACCATTCGGGCCACCCAGAAGAACAGGATGTCGTAACCCGTCTCCATCACCGTGGTGGGATAGAAGTAGCGCAGATCCTCCGTGTCATCCGGCCAGCCCAGGGTCGCGAAGGGCCAGAGGGCGGAGGAGAACCAGGTGTCCAGCACATCCTCATCCTGGCGGATGCGGGCGCTGCCGCAGCGAGCGCAGGTGGAGGGATCCTCCCGCGCAACTGTGATGTGCTCGCAATCATCACAATACCAGGCCGGGATGCGATGCCCCCACCAGAGCTGGCGGCTGATGCACCACGGGCGGATGTTCTCCAGCCAGCGGAAGTAATCCTTCTCGAAGCGTTCCGGCAGGATTCGAAGGCGCCCCTCCTTCACAACGCGGATGGCCGCCTCCGCCAAGGGCTTCGTGTGGACGAACCATTGAAGCGAGAGCAACGGCTCCACGATGGTGTCGCAGCGCTGACACCGGCCAGGAGCGTAGCGATGGGGTTCGATCTTCACCAGTAGGCCTTCCCGGCGCAGATCCTCCACTAACGCCTCCCGAGCTCGGAAGCGATCCATCCCAGCGTAGGGGCCGCCGTTCTCGTTGATC
>JANXBD010000005.1:44350-59943 GCA_025057635.1 Thermoflexus sp.
GACGCGAGGCAGCCCGTGCCGCCCCCCGATCTCATAGTCCGTCGGGTCATGCCCCGGCGTTACCTTCACCGCCCCCGTCCCGAACCCGCGATCCACCGCCGGGTCGGCGATGATCGGGATCCGGCGGCCCAGGGCGGGCAACACGGCGATCCGGCCTACCAGACCAGCGTAGCGCTCATCCTCAGGGTGCACCGCCACCGCCGTATCCCCCAGGATCGTCTCCGGGCGCGTGGTGGCCACCGTGATGAAGGCTTGCGCACCTTCTGCCCAGCGGCCGCTCCCCCACGGCGCAACGGGGCCCTCCCAGCCGTTTCCCAGCAGCGGATAGCGGACGTAGTAGAGGAGCCCTTCTTCCTCTTCCTCCCGCTCCACCTCTAGATCCGAAAGGGCCGTCTCGCATCGCGGGCACCAGTTGATGAGGTACTCGCCGCGGTAGATCAGACCCTGCTCGTAGAGGCGGACGAAGGCCTCGCGCACCGCCCGGGAGTAAATTGGATCCATCGTGAAGCGCTCCCGCGTCCAATCGCATGAAGCCCCCAGCCGGCGCAACTGACGGGTGATAGTGCCGCCGTATTTCTCCTTCCAGGCCCACACCCGCTCCAGGAACCGCTCCCGCCCCAATTCATGGCGAGTGAGGCCCTCCCTCGCGATCTCCCGTTCCACCATCACCTGGGTCGCGATGCCCGCGTGATCTGTCCCTGGCACCCAGAGGGTCGGATCTCCTTTCATTCGATGATATCGGATCATCAGATCCTCTAGAGTCACAAACATCGCATGGCCCATATGGAGCTCTCCTGTGACGTTCGGCGGGGGCATGGAGATCACAAAGGGGAGTTTGCTAGGATCAACCTTCGGTATGAAGAACCCCTGCCGTTCCCACCATTCGTAAATCGGCTCTTCGATCTCACGCGGATGAAAGGTCTTGGGAAGTGTCTTCTTCGCTTTCGTCATTCCCTAACCTCCTTCCTCTGGAAGAATGACCCTTAGGTGATAGGATTAGGAAAGGGAGGAAGCCATCGGCATATCCCGCGGATATCTCGGCTTAAATAAAAGCGCCCCCTCCCGTCACAAGGACGAGAGGGGGCCTGCCTCCCGCGGTACCACCTTGCTTCAGGGGAATTCGAACCACTTATCCCCCTGCGCTTGGGCTGCGCTAACGGGCAGCATCCGGGCCGGACTCAGGCCAGAGATTCCGCTCTGACGTTCATCCAGCCAGCTCCAGGGCGACCTTCGACATGGCGTGCGACAGGGACTTCCACCAGACCCCCCTCGCTGGCGTCGCCGCCCATGTCTACTCCTCCCCTTCGATGCCTTTATCAAAAGCAAGACATTCTTGAAGGTGCGTTTTCTCCCTTGCCAAAACGGCCGCTGGCTCCTTCAGATGAGCTGAAATCGCCCCGTGGCCTTTACGATCTTTTCTTTATAGTTTCGGATGTGGCGGAACAGTTTCTTTTTCAGGTCCTGCCACTCCGGGCTGGCAAGGATGCGTTGCAACGTTTCCATGTCCTGGGCGATTGCGCCGGTGAGGATCTGGGGGCCTTCACCATACATCGTATACCAGGCATCTGTCGGCTCCATGCCCAGGCGCATCATCCCCGGCGCGAACTCGCGGACAATAAATTCAAAATACTCCTGCTCATGGCCAGGTTTGATATCCCATGCCATCAATAGCTTGACCATCTCAGCCATTGTAGCGCTCCCTCCGTGAATACGAGGGCTTCTGCCTTCCATCTCTGAAAGCCGGATTATTCCTATTGTAACAACATGAACTATGCCCTGGCAAACGTCCGTCGCAGATTCCGCCGGGGCTATACCAATTGGGGGAGGGCATCCCTTTTAAGGTTCCTATATCACTTCGCGGAGCTCTTGCCTCTCTTCTGCATTGGACAAATAAATCTGCGGAGCGAGCAAAATGGCTGATTTCAGCAAGCTAGTTTCGCTCCGCGTCTTGGGATTCGAGGGTTGACAAGAGAACTACGCGGGCCCTATTGTAGCTGTCTGGCTGGAGCGAGGGTTGCCGGCAAGAGATGAATGAGATTAGGCGCGGTCTGAAGATCCGGACACACGGATATCCATTACAGACCGATCCCTCCTATGATCAAAAACATCAAGAGCCCGAACAAAAATAGATCCGCGAGAAGAAAGCCGAGCAGAATCAGGCGTTGGGAGGGGGTGAGCCGCTGGAGGAAAGCCAAACGCTCAAACAAGTAAACCGACGGACGGCTTTCCATGCTTTCCTCAATCGTCTCTCCTTCTGGAATCTCAGAGAGGTGGCGACGGATATCCTCGAACATGAGGGATCTCCTCCATTCCGAAGAACTTATTCCTTTTCCTTGAGCCCATTCACCTGCAAGAGAGAGAAATAAATTTTAAGAGAGCGCCGCTCAAAGCAGTGCCACCAGCTTCAAGAACGTCAAGGAGCCGGATTTCTCTTGTCCTCTTACACTTGAGGCACCCGCTCCATCAGGGTAAGCGCTTCGGCCGACTGACTCTGAAAGATTAACCCGTTCTCGCCCACATCGACCACGATCATATCCCCGACTCGGAACTCGCCTCGGAGCAGCCGGACGGCCAAGGGACTCTCGACATGTTTTTGGAGAACCCGCTCGAGGGGACGTGCACCGAAAGCTGGATCGTAGCCTTCCTCCGCCAACCAGCGGCGAGCAGTGTCGGTGAGAATTATCCGTAAACCATGTTCTGCCAGACGTCCTTGGATTTGGCACATTTGGATGTCGACGATTTGCATCATATGCTCCAGCGTTAGCCGGTTGAAGATCACGATCTCATCGATCCGGTTTAGGAACTCCGGTCGGAAGGTCTCACGGAGGGCCCGCTCGATCCGCTGTCGTTCCTCCAACCGCTCGCGCTCCGAGGCTGCTTGGACGAAGCCGATAGCTCCGCCCCGACGGAAGTGTTCGGTGCCCACGTTGGAGGTCATGATAATGATAGTGTTACGGAAGTTGACGATGTGGCCCTGCCCGTCGGTGAGCCGGCCGTCGTCTAGAATCTGAAGCAGGGCGTTCCAAACGTCCGGGTGAGCTTTCTCGATCTCATCGAAGAGGATCACCCGGTAAGGCCGGCGACGCACTGCCTCTGTGAGCTGTCCTCCTTCCTCATAACCGACATACCCCGGCGGTGCTCCAAACAGGCGGGAGACCGTATGGTATTCCCGGTATTCGCTCATATCCAGCCGGATCAGCGCGTCCTCATCGCCGAAGAGATACTCCGCCAGCGCCCGGGCCAACTCGGTCTTTCCGACGCCGGTGGGCCCGAGGAACAGGAAAGAGCCGATCGGCCGCCGTGGGTCTTTCAGGCCAGCCCGGGCTCGTCGGATAGCATCTGCCACCACTGCGATCGCTTCATCTTGGCCGACCACACGTTCCCGCAGCCGCTCCTCCATGTGAAGGAGCTTCTCCGCCTCTGTCTCCATCACTTGGGCCACCGGGACGCCCGTCCATGCCGCTACCACCTGAGCGACGTCCGCTTCGGAAATCACCTCGTCCAGGTTGCGTTCTCGTTGCCACTGGTTCCGACGGGTCTCGAAGTCCTTCTGAAGGCGCAGACGGCGCATGCGGATCTGGGCCGCTCGCTCATAATCTCGGTTTAAGCCTGCGTGTGCCTCTTCCTGTATTAGCCTTTCGATTTCGTTTTTGAGCGCCTTGAGTTCCGGTGGAAGAATATTCAAGGCCACCCTCAACCGGGCCGCTGCTTCGTCGATTAAGTCGATAGCCTTATCCGGGAGCCGACGGTCGGTAATGTAGCGGTGGGAAAGGCGCACCGCGGCGACAATTGCCTCGTCGCTGATGCGGACCTGATGATGGGCCTCATAGCGCTCCCGCAGGCCCTGGAGCATCTGGATCGCGGACTCCACAGATGGCTCCTCCACGAAGATCGGCGCGAACCGCCGTTCTAAAGCGGGATCCTTCTCGATATACTTACGGTATTCGTCCAGGGTGGTAGCGCCGATGCAGCGCAGCTCTCCGCGGGCCAGGGCCGGCTTCAGCATCGAGGCAGCATCCAGAGCTCCTGAGGCTGCCCCTGCGCCGACTACTGTATGGATCTCATCGATGAACAGGATGATTTCCCCCTCCGCGCGCTGGACTTCCTCGATGACCGCTTTTAATCGCTCCTCGAACTCGCCCCGGAACCTCGCCCCAGCCACCATCGCTGCCAGATCCAACTGCACGATCCGTCGACCCATCAGCAACTCCGGGACATCGTTGGCGAGAATGCGCTGGGCTAGCCCCTCGACAATGGCGGTCTTGCCGACCCCCGCCTCGCCGATCAGCACCGGATTGTTCTTCGTCCGTCGGCACAACACCTGGATCACCCGCAAGATCTCTGCCTCTCGATTGATCACCGGATCCAGCTTCCCCTGTCGGGCTAGGCGGGTGAGATCCCGGCCATACCGCTCCAGCATTCGATAACGCCCTTCTGCTCCTGGATCTGTTACCCGAGCTCCACCCCGCAGATCCTTGATCGCCTCATAAATCCGATCCCGAGTCACCCCGGCATCCATCAAAACGCGAGCGGCCGGGGTGTTGCGTTCCGTGGCGATTGCTAGGAAAAGATGCTCAGTGGAGATATAATCGTCCCCTAACCGCCGCGCCTCTTCATGGGCCAAATCCAGAATACGCTTCACTCGGGGAGTGATGAACACTTGACCAGCACCGCCAAATCCATAAATCGAGGCCCTCGGGCTAGCCCGAAGGACTTCGTCCAGACGGCCCCGCATCCAGTCCACACTGATACCCATCCGATGGAGCAGCTGGGGAACGACTCCATCCGGCTGCTCCAGAAGGGCCAAGAGAAGGTGCTCGGTGTCTACTTGGTTATGGCCATAGCGCTGCAGGATCTCATAAGCCCTTGCCGCAGCATCTTGGGCTCGTTCTGTGAAATGATCAAATCGCATCATTGCTATGGAACCTTTCCTTAAAAGTTTTAAGTTAAATAACGATATCCTCTGATTCACACAATCATGCAACTTTAGAAATTAAGTCCGAGCCCTATGCCCTAGGAGCGGCAACCAGCCATGCGTCTCCTCCCAGAGCGAATAGGCCCCCCAGATCGCAGACCTAAATGCTGGAGACCAATCTCGACCGGCCGTTCGACCTGATTATATAAGGACTTCGGTCAAGAGGCCAAACCTATAATGAGTAGCCTTTGCAGCAACCCAGCTGTGCACATGCCCTCTGGTCTAGACCATAGCGCCCGTCCAATCCATGCCGCTCTTTTATGATGCGCAGCGCGTGAGGCGTCCTCGGCGGCTCACGTCTCGCATGTTCTTTCGAGCCTATACTACCATGATTTGAGGCGGCTGTTCATTCATCTGCTTGCATTTATCTCTACACCCTGATAGTTTAGGACAGAGAAACGGAAACTGTGGACTCGCCCATCTATACGTTGAGCGGGGGAGGCCCGTTGAGGCGCCCAGGATCAGCCGAGCATCCGATTAAGGAGAGAAATTCACCATGCGAGGACTAGAGCTGATAGGAGGAATCTTATTAATCGGACTGGGTCTGCTGTTGTTTCTCTCGGTATTTCCCCGGCATGAGCAGGCATCGGTTTCGGAGACGTCGTGGGGATGGGCGCTAGGCAATCTTGCGCGCCAGCGGGGCTGGCAGACCATACTCACTGGTTTTAGTTTCCTGGTGGTGAGCGCAGGGTATGTCCTTATTCTCTATCCCTACTTTGTGGGCCAGTCATCCATACGGCATTTACCCACTCCACCCGCTATCGCCCAGGTTGTTGCTTCTCCTACTCTGTCTTCCTCTCCATCGCCAGCTTCCCCGCGTTCCCCCACGTCCTCCCCCACATCGCCTGCGACGGCAGAGGCTTCGATTCTTTCTCCTACTCCTATCCCGCGTGCCTCTCCATCACCAACCCCTATTCCCTCTCCAGAGCCATCATCTCCAACGCTTACTCCAACGACCACTTCTTCTCCAACCCCCATTCCTCCCTCTCCGACGCCCTTAGCGCTACCTTGCGAACCAGGCGTGTTTCAAGCCCTTGAACAGGCCAACACAGCTCAAGTCGCTTACATCCTGAATCCGGAAGCAACAGAGCAACTGATCGCCGTATGGGGAGATGCTGCGCTCGAGGCCCGG
Source organism: Thermoflexus sp. (assembly GCA_025057635.1). Lineage (GTDB taxonomy): Bacteria > Chloroflexota > Anaerolineae > Thermoflexales > Thermoflexaceae > Thermoflexus. The sequence goes on from JANXBD010000005.1 coordinate 50,458, forward strand.
CGATATGTCGATCGACTGCAGCAGGCCGTTCGATCCATCCAGGCAACTATCCGGGACATCCAATGGGAGATCCGCTCTTGCCGCATCGCTTATCGGCTTGGGCCTGATCTTATTGAGGTGTGGGCTGAGGAAATCTGGGTCTATCGAGTCAGCAGAAGGTGCCCTCCTGATCAGAACCTAATCCTCGACCGGCTGGTTATCTACCCCCGCGAAGTCCACCGGTTGGCTTTTCGAGATCAGGAGTGGCGTATCGTCCGGTGGTCCCCGGGTCGGGAAAACATTCAGCAAGATTGGAGCTGTCCATAAGAATCCAGTAAGGCGTTCACCCCAGCAACGGTGCCCCTCCATACTCCCGGCAATCTAGATGCTGGAAGATTCGCCGGAGGCTGTGGATTAGGAACAGCAGACCCGGTGCAGCCAGCAGCAGTCCCGGCAACGCTAAGGCCAGTCTGAGCCGATCCAGCTTCCCATCGGTTCGTTGCCCCATCAGGAAGCGGGCTAAGAAGGATACCGTGCCTTCCAGGTGTTTGATCACCACATTCCCTGTGAAGCCATCCGTTACCACCACTTCCGCGAGTCCCCGCGATGGATCTCTCGCCTCCACGTTTTCGATAAAATTCAATCCGCTTTCCTGAAGCGGGCGGTGAGCTTCCTGAACCAGGAGGGATCCCTTACTGGGCTCCTCACCATTCAAGAGAAGCCCCACTCGGGGGTTCGGCCGGCCCAGTATGCGCTCTGCATAGGCGACACCCATCATGGCGAACTGCAGCAGGTGCAGTGGCTTGGGATCGGTGTTCGCGCCGATGTCCAAGAGAAGACATGGTCGCTGAGCAGTGGGATATACGGTGGCCAGCGCTGTGTGAGCGATCCATGGGATGTAGCTTAGATGGAACAAGGCCGCCGTCATCACGGCTCCTGTGTTCCCCATGGAAACAAACGCCTCCGCTTCCCTGGAGCGCACCATGCGCATCCCGACGGCCGTCGAGGAATCCCGCTTGGTTTTCACCGTGATGATGTGCTCGTGCATCTCCACAACCTGGGGGCATCGACGATAGAAAGCGAAAGGCCTTGCGTGGAATGGGGGGCCAGTTTGATGCGGATCCGTTCCTCCTTGGCCAACTAGGATCAAGTCAAGCTCCGGGATCTCATGCAGCGCCCATACGGCCCCTTCCACTGGGATCCCTGGGGCGTGATCTCTCCCTATCGCATCCAGGACCACGCGAACAGACATTGGAGGATGTGCCTCGTGTAGGGTAACCTGGGAGGTGGTGTTCCGCTGTCGACGGATGAGGAATATTATGATTCTTAGGTTCTTAAAGCCTGATCAGGGGATATCCATCGAAGTGGCTTGCTCCCCCCGGGACGTATAGATGCATCCTTACTCCAGCAACCGCTCCACGGCCGTGTGCAGGTCGATCTCCCGACGGAGCAACTGATCCACTAGGCCGTCCAGGCGAGCGCGACCAACCTGATGCACCACACGCGCCCACAGGCGCTCCCGGGCGAGGGCCGCCAGCTCCTCCGCGATCCGCCGCCGCCTTCGGGCCTCCCCTTCGCCGCTTTCCTCCAGATAGGCCCGGTGACGCTCGATGGCCTCCATCAGCTCTGAAACTCCACGACCCGAAAGGGCTACGGTCTGAAGGATTGGAGGTGTCCATCCCTCCCGGGACGATTTCACCCCCTGGATGGTCATCGCTTGCCCATGATGACGAATCACTGCCGGCTGGCTCAGGGAAAGCATGGACTGAAGGATGTGCAAGGTGGCCGCCGCCCCCTCTCGGTCTGCCTTGTTCACCACTAAAATGTCCGCGATCTCCAGGATTCCCGCCTTGATGGCTTGGATCTCGTCTCCGAGCCCTGGAGCCTGAATCACGATCACCGTATCCGCGGCTTGGGCGATATCGACCTCAACCTGTCCGGCTCCGACTGTCTCCACCATGATCCGCTGGAAGCCGACAGCGTCCAGCGCTCGGATGATCTCCCGGGCGGCGCGGGCGAGACCGCCCAAGCTGCCTCGGGTGGCCATGCTGCGGATGAACACCCCAGGATCCCCAGCCACATCTTGCATTCGGATGCGATCGCCCAGCAGCGCCCCGCCGGTGAAAGGACTGCTGGGATCCACCGCGATAATTCCTACCGTCTCCCCGCGCTCGCGGTAAGCCCGGGTCAAGGCGTTCAGTAGCGTGCTCTTCCCAGAGCCTGGCGGACCTGTAATACCGATCACATGCGCGTTTCCAGTGTAAGGAAAAAGGAGAGCGCTGAGCTGGGCCGCTGTTTCACCGCCCTCTTCGAGCTGGGAGAGCAATCGCGCGAGCGACCGACGGTCTCCCTCTCGCGCGCTTTCGAAGAGCGCCTGCAGATCCGGCATTGAAAAGTGTCCCTCCGCCAAAGCAGGATCCCAAGAACTCATAGAGCGATTGATTCTCCAACTGTCTTAAGATCCTCCGGCCCAATCCCGAAATGATCACAGATGAAGCGCACGATGGCCTCTGTGCTGGTTCCGGGCCCAAAAACTTCCCAGATGCCGGCGGCCTTCAGAGCAGGCACATCTTCCTCTGGGATGATTCCCCCCGCGATCACCAGCACATCATCCAACCTTCGCTTTCGTAGCTCCTCTACCACTCGGGGGAGCAACGTCATATGAGCACCGGAGAGGATCGAAAGGCCCACTACATCTACGTCCTCTTGCAACGCTGCTTCAGCAATCATCTCGGGGGTCTGGCGCAACCCCGTATAGATCACCTCAAACCCTGCATCCCGCAAGGCGCGAGCGATCACTTTCGCACCCCGATCGTGGCCGTCCAGTCCCGGCTTTGCGATAAGCACCCGGATCTTCCGACTCATACCGACCTCGCCGGATGAGATGAATTAAGCGTTTGACTTTATTTTAATGTATCCTTCCGTCTGGTTTCTATGCATATGGGAATCGAAGGTCTTGGGGCTCGACGGTGGAAGGATTAGAGGAGTGAGAATGACTCGTGATATAGATATATTTGTTGGCTGGGGGAAGCAGATCTAATGAACATGCCAGCGATGGTTCATATCAAATCCAAGGAGATGGTATTCTCATTTCGAGAATCTTCATTCGTCCGGAGGGGCTAACGATGACTCAATTCAGCTCAACGTTTCTAGTCGGCGTGAATTACTGGCCGCGCACCAAAGCGATGTTCTGGTGGAGGGAATTCGATCCTGAGGAGGTCCGGGCTGATATGGCGAAGATCGCTTCATGGAATTTGGATGGGGTTCGCATCTTCCTGTTGTGGGAGGACTTTATGCCCGAACCCCATTCCGTGAGCCAACGAATGCTAGAGCGGCTTCGTCAGGTCCTGGATCTGGCTCACACGCAGGGATTACGGGTGATCATCACCCTTTTCACCGGACACATGAGCGGCGTCAACTGGCTCCCGCCATGGCTGCTTAACGGAGAGCGGGAAAGCGATCCCCGTTTCCGTCTGATCGCAGGCGGGCACGCCGTGAAAGGGTGCCTTCGGGATCTATACGAGGATCCCCTCGCTCTGGAAGCTCAAGTTCGGATGTTAGAGGGGGCGGCGCAAGCAGTGCGCGATCATCCCGCTCTGCTCGCATGGGATTTAGGCAACGAACCGGATCTGGTGTTGCGACCTCGCACGCTGGAGGCCGCCGCCTACTGGCTATCCACTCTGAGCCAGGCCCTCCGAGAGATAGACCCTGCTCATCCGATCACCATTGGTTTCCATAGCCCTGTGCTGGAGGAGGATCTGGGGTTCCGGATCCGTGCCCTCGCACCCATGCTGGACTTTCTCTGCATGCATGCCTACTCTACTTATGCTTCCTGGGCACGGCATCCGCTCGACGAGCAGATCCTTCCCTTCCTTACTCGCCTCACTGCCAGCCTAAGTGGAAAGCCTGTGCTCTTCGAGGAGTTCGGATTGCCTACCGCCCCACCAGGCCAGCCCACCCAGCGGATCCACATTCAGCTGGAGGATCGTTTATCCGAAACCCTCCTGATCTCCGAAGAGGAAGCGGCAGCTTTCTACGAGCGAGCCCTGGAGGCTCTGCATCGGGCGGGGGCTGTCGGGGCATTCCTATGGTGTTTCGGCGACTATCATCCCGATCTGTGGGATCGGCCGCCATTCGACCGGCTGGTGCACGAGCGCCACTTCGGATTGCTGCGACCGGATGGAAGCCCGAAACCAGCTGTGGAAGTAGTCGCACGGTTTGCCGCTCAGAAGCGTCCTATCCTTCCCTCCCCGTCTCCGTTACCTGTGCCAGAGGATTATGAGGCGCATCCTGGGGAGACCCTGCGTGCGCTCTATGCGCTGTTTCTTAGCGCGGGATGAGGCAGACCGCTTTTAGGCTTTCTGCCCTTTCGATTTTGTGGCGGCGGCAAAGCCGCCGCCACAAAAAATATGTTTTCTGGATTGGTGTTTACTTGATCTCCACAACAGCACCCACTGCCTCGAGCTTCGCCTTAGCGTCTTGAGCCGCCTCTTTACTGACGCCCTCGAGGACAGGCTTGGGGGCCGCCTCGACCAGATCCTTAGCTTCCTTAAGCCCTAGGTTGGTCAGCTGGCGCACTACTTTGATCACCTCAATCTTCTTCGGCCCAACCTCCTTTAGGATCACATCGAACTCTGTCTTCTCTTCAACAGCAGGCGCTGCCGCAGGAGCACCCGGAGCCGCGACGGGAACAGCGGCGGCGACAGCAACAGGGGCTGCCGCCTTCACCCCCCAGCGCTCCTCTAGCAACTTCACCAGCTCCACGGCTTCCAGTAATGTCAGGTTGCTCAATTCCTCAACCAGTTTCTGAAGATCTGCCATGGGAGAATCACCTCCGGAAGATTTAAGCGGTCTGGGAAGTTTCCTTCAGCTGATCGGCTCGAGACTGCAGGATACCGACCACTCGTTGCAGAACAGCGGTCAGCACGCCGGCCAGCTGGGCGGCCGGGGCCTGGATTGACCCTAGAACTTGGCCGAGCACCACCGGTCGCGGCGGCAATTCTGAGAGCGCCTTCACGTCTTCTGGGCGTAGCCGGCGCCCGTCCAGTAAACCGCCCTTGATCTTGAGGATCTTGCTCTCCTCTGCAAACTCCAGCAGGGCTTTCGCGATCGCGGGAGGATCCTCTAGGCAGAAAGCGGCCGCCGTAGGTCCTTCCAGCAGATCCTCTGGCACTGTCCATCCAGCCTGCTGCAGGGCGATGCGGAGCAGCGTGTTTTTGGTCACATGGAATGCTCCCCCGGATTTCTTGATTTTCTGACGGAGCCGATATATGCCCTGCGCGTCCAGCCCCTGGTAATCCGTAAGGATCAAGGCCTGACTGCGGAAGAGCAGATCCTGATACTGCGCGATCATATGTTCCTTCTGAGCACGCGTGAACGGCAAGCTTCACCTCCTCTTAAGACGAAGGGATGTAACATGCACCTATAACGTAATAACAGGGGCCCATCTATTTAGCCCAACTTTAAAAAAACCGGTGCGCCCCACCCATCCCAGTGAAGGCGCACCGGCCACTCCGCCCTAGCCAAATTCGTAGCGAGGGGGAGTTCATCGGGTGCCCTGCCTCGACAGGTGGGGATCTATCCCCATTAAGCGAAAGCGCGCCTGGCTTCACTGGCAGGGGTCGAATCCGATTGCTATAAAGGCCCAAAGAACACGACGAGCGGGCCTGCCTTCCTAAACACTATGTTACTGTTACGATCTTGCAGGAACGAACATTACGCTACATCATGCCGCCAGTTCTAGGGATTGGGCGGCTGTTGGGTCTATCTTAATGCCGGGCCCCATAGTCGCGCTCACCACGACCTTCCGAATATAAGGCCCCTTCAGCCCAGACGGACGGGCCTTTTTCACCGCGTCCATCAAAGCAGCGAAATTCTCCAGCAATCGATCGGTTGGGAAACTGACCTTGCCGATCGGCACATGGAGGTTGGCGGTCTTATCCACTCGGAACTCCACTCGGCCAGCCTTTGCTTCGCGGATTGCCCGGGGAAGATCCTCTGGGTTCACCACTGTGCCTGCGCGGGGATTGGGCATCAATCCGCGAGGGCCAAGGATCCGACCCAACCGGCCAACCTTCGGCATCATGTCCGGTGTGGCGATGGCCACATCGAATTCCGTCCATCCTTCTTGAATCCGCTTTATCCCCTCGTCATCGCTAATAACATAATCCGCGCCCGCTTCCTGAGCGATACGGGCTGCCTCTCCCGCTGCGAAGACCAGAACGCGAACTGGCTTGCCCAACCCATGGGGGAGAACTACCACTCCACGAACCTGCTGATCCGCATGACGGGGATCCACCCCTAGACGCATATGAACTTCGACAGTGCCATCGAATCGAGTGTAACTTGTCTCCTTAACAAGCTCAAGCGCCTCGCGTGGAGGGTAGAGACGTTCTCGATTTACCCTATTCAAAGCCTCAAGATATTTCTTCCCTCGCTTGCTCATTTTTAAGCCTCCTGTGGTGTGTGCGGGCTTCTAGCCCTCCCACTTTTTGTTTACTTGATCGGGTTGGATGGGATCCTCTCTTCCTCACAGAAACTGCAGGAAGCCTATCGTCTCAATCCACAATCTGGATCCCCATACTTCGGGCTGTGCCAGCGATCATCTGCATCGCGGCCTCAATATTCTCTGTATTCAGATCCCTCATTTTGAGCTCCGCGATCTCCCGAAGCTGCTGTCGGGTGATCCGACCAACGATCTGCCGGTTCGGCTCTGAGGATCCCTTCTCGATACCTGCTGCCCGACGAAGCAGGTCGGAGACCGGTGGAGTCTTAAGCTCCATGGTGAAGGAGCCATCAGTGTAAATCGTAACCTCCACCGGCACAATCTGCCCAACCATGTGCGCCGTGCGCGCATTGTATTCTTTACAAAACATCCCAATATTCACCCCGTGCGGGGCTAATGTCGGCCCAATGGGAGGGGCCGGGTTGGCCTTACCCGCTTCGATCTGTAGCTTGATAACTGCTTTAACTTTCTTGGCCATGGGTGATCTCCCTCAATCGATCAGGAAATTCAAGTCGAAACGAGTAACGAACCGAATCCGAATTAAATTTTCTCGACCTGGGTGAAATCCAGCTCCACCGGCGTTTCCCGTCCGAAGAAGGAGACAAGGACGCGGACCTTCGCCTTATCCAAATCGATTTCATCTACAATCCCCACGAAATCCGCGAAAGGTCCTTCCCTGATCCGGACTTTGTGTCCCGGCTTGAAGGTGATTCGGATTCGAGGGGCTTTGCTTTCCATGCGCCTGAAGATCGCCTGAACCTCCTCCGAGCGCAATGGAGTGGGCTGATTGCCCATCCCTACGAAACCAGTCACTCCGGGGGTGAATCGGACGACTGCCCAGGAATCCTCGTCCATGACCATTTCCACCAAGATATATCCTGGATAAATCCGCCGACGGACTGGCCGTTTCTTCCCCTCTCGGAGCTCAATCTCCTCTTCTTCTGGAACCACAATATTGAAGATTTTATGCTGCATGCCCATAGAGGCGATTCGCTGTTCTAGGCTGTGCTTCACCTTATGCTCGGAGCCCGCGTAGCAGTGCACAATATACCAAGCCCGCTCCCGGGAGGCCGTCAACGAGCTTGCCTCTTCCAATTCCACCTGCACTTGGGAAACTGCTGCCTTGCCTTCTTTGTCGATGCTAGAGGCTGGAGCGGTTTCTTCTAATAATTCGCGCAGCAGTTCTTCCATAGACTCCTCATCTACCTCGAAAGATTCTGAGGGTGAGGATCGTTCCTCTTCCCAGCTCATGGCTCTCCCTTTTCCAAGGCAGAATCGGAATGGTTTGGCTCTTCTCTATGGTACGAGTGGTTTTTGGTCTTCGTTCATCCTGAGTATGTCCAGAATGGAACTGGGCGGGATAGCGAGAAGATCCCGCCCAGCCCCGCCAGACCCTCGTTATGTCATTATGTGAATTAGTAATTCAGCCGATGAATCCGAAGGAGGAGCGACGAAGACCTAAAGAGAGCGAGTCAAAGCCCCTTCGTCAACTGTGGCTTCGAGGGATGCTTCATCCTCCTAATTGCGGCTTAGGGCATAAGCCAGCGCTCCCAATCCGACCAGGCTTCCCACAACGGCAATGCCCACTCGAAGAGGATCCTGGGGGGTGGTGAGGATTCCTCCAAACAGCCAAAAGAAGAAATAATCCACCAGCCCTAGTAGGATCGACATCCCCATCGTGACCGCCAGAACCACGCCAGTCAATCGATACAGCTCCTGCCGGTCTGGCCAGCGGACCTTCTTGAGCTCCCCATGCACCTCTCGAAGATACCGGAGAGGAGCCCAATCTCCTCTCAAAAACCGCCGTGTCTCAGCAGCCTTCGCCACCGGATGCGCACTCCTTTCGATCAGCATCGCCGCAAGTTGCTGGAAGTCACATCGGGAGTTACACGATCGTAAGGTGATCCTTTAGACAGACCAGTTCATTATACACAAACTGGGACACCGTCACTCGGTGTCCCAGAGCGATCTGATGGCAGGCCGGCCAGGACTCGAACCTGGAACCTGCGGATTTGGAGTCCGCTGCTCTGCCTGTTGAGCTACCGGCCTGCGCATAGTGTGACTCATATATACTTACTTGGTTTCCCGGTGTAAGACGTGCTTACGACATTTTGGGCAATACTTGCGAAGCTCCAAGCGATTGGGATCATTGTTCCGATTCTTCTGCGTTGTATAGTTTCGTTCTTTGCACTCTGTGCAGGCCAGCGTGATCACCATCCGAACTTCTTTTGCCATATCAACCTCGGCCAGATTCGAAGATGATCAAGGTGCAAACTGCAGCAGCAACACTCTCATCTGTGATATTTTCTCCCTTTAGGGGAGCGAGGTATTCTTGAGCCGCTCTTGCCTATTTAGAATCTTTGGCCCTTTTACTTTACCAGAACCTCGTGATTCTGTCCAGCTCAGGGGTAGGCTAAGCCGCCGAAGACGGCCATTTGCTCTCAACAGTCCCCTCAATCCAGGATGCGGGTGACGACGCCGGCGCCCACTGTCAGTCCGCCTTCCCGGATAGCAAACCGCAGTCCCTCCTCGATCGCCACCGGCGCAATCAGCTCCACCCGCAGGTTCACATTGTCCCCCGGCATTACCATCTCCACCCCTGCGGGCAGCTGGATCTCCCCCGTCACATCCGCTGTCCGAAAGTAAAACTGCGGCTTGTAGCCGCTGAAGAACGCCTTGTGCCGTCCTCCCTCCTCCTTCTTCAACACATACACCTCCGCCTCAAATGCCCGATGCGGCTTGATCGTCCCCGGCGCTGCCAGCACCATCCCCCGCTCCACCTCCTCCTTCCCCACTCCGCGCAACAGGCATCCCACGTTGTCCCCCGCCAGTCCCTCCTCCAGCGTCTTGTGGAACATCTCAATGCTGGTCACCACCGTCCGCTTCACCTCCTCCCGCAGCCCCACAATCTCCACCTCCTCCCCCGGCCGGATCCGCCCTCGCTCGATCCGACCTGTCACCACTGTCCCTCGCCCTTTGATGCTGAATACGTCCTCGATGGG
>JANXBD010000060.1 GCA_025057635.1 Thermoflexus sp.
TTTCGGAACAACCCGGACTATCATGTGGTGGCCTTCACGGCCGCCCAGATCCCAAACATCGAAGGGCGTCTCTATCCGCCGGAGCTCGCCGGTCCGCTTTACCCGAACGGCATTCCGATCTATCCCGAGGAAGAGCTCCCTGAGCTGATCCGCCGCTTCCAGGCGGATCGCGTGGTGTTCGCCTACAGCGACGTCAGCCATGAGTATGTGATGCATCGAGCCAGCATCGCTCACGCCGCCGGGGCGGATTTCTGGTTGATGGGCCCGAAGGCCACGCAGCTGAAATCCCGCAAGCCGGTGGTCTCCATCGGCGCAGTGCGCACCGGCAGCGGCAAAAGCCCCACCACCCGCCGGGTGGCCCATCTCCTGCGAGAGCTCGGATGGAACCCCGTGATCGTCCGCCACCCGATGCCCTACGGCGACCTGCGCAAACAGATCGTGCAACGATTCGCTTCCTTTGAGGATCTGGACCGCTATGAGTGCACCATTGAGGAGCGGGAGGAATACGAGCCCCACCTCGCCGACCACTTCACGGTCTATGCGGGAGTCGATTATGAACAGATCCTGCGAGCCGCGGAGGCTGAGGGAGACCTTATCCTCTGGGATGGGGGGAACAATGACTTCCCTTTCTTCGCCCCGGATCTTCATATCGTGGTAGCAGATCCCCACCGTCCAGGCCATGAGGTGCGATATCATCCGGGCGAGTCAAATCTCCGCATGGCCCACGCAGTGGTGATCAACAAGATCGACACCGCCTCTCCGGAAGCCATCGCCCAGATTCGGGAAAACGTCCTCTGGGCCAATCCGCAGGCGATCCTGATCGAGGCGGCGATGCCCATCTTTGTGGAGGATCCAGGAGCCATCCGTGGCCGGAGGCTCCTGGTGGTGGAGGATGGGCCGACTCTCACGCATGGAGAGATGGCCTACGGGGCAGGGATGGTGGCCGCCCGCCGCTTCGGCGCAGCCGAGATCATCGACCCCCGTCCCTATGCCGTGGGGAGCATTCAGCAAACCTACCGGCTTTACCCGCAAACAGGACCTGTGCTCCCTGCCATGGGCTACAGCGCGGAGCAGATCCGGGAGTTGGAGGAGACGATCAACCGGGTGCCCTGCGATTTGGTCCTGGCAGCCACCCCGGTCGATCTGCGCCGCATTCTGAAGGTGCGACATCCGATGATGAGAGTGCGCTATGAGATCCAGGAGATCGGCCACCCGACCCTGATGGATGTGTTGATGCAACGCATAGGACGTGGCCCACACTCATCGGTGACGAGTAGAACGTGCATAGAGCCCTAACGACTGCCTCTTCTTATCGGGCTCTCACTTTCCCGGCTTATATTCCTTAAACCACTTATCATAAAGTCGATCTATCGTGCCGTTCTCCTTCAGGGCTTTGAGAGCAAAATTGAAGGGGCCAACAAGATCGCTTCCCTTCGGGAAGCAAAGGCCCAGATCCTCGCTAGTAAAGGGCTGTCCGGCGATCTTCAGCTTACCCGGGTTCTGGGCCATGAAACCATCAGCAGCTGGGCTGTCGATTACCACAGCATCTACATCTTTCGCTAGCAAAGCACGCACCGCTAGATCGAAGGTATCGTAGCGCTTGAGCTGCTTGGTCTCATCGGCCACCAACGTCTTAGCTGTCTCCTCGTTAGTAGTTCCGACCTGAACCCCCACGATCTTGTCCTTCAGATCATCCTTTCCCTGGATGCGCCCTTCATCAGCGCGCACCAAGACCACCTGACCGTAGCGGAGATAGGAATCGGAGAAATCAAACTTCTGCTTACGCTCCTCAGTAATCGTGATACCAGAGGCAGCCAAGTCGAATTGCCGCTGCTCTAGGCCAGCGAAGATGCCTTCCCAAGCAGTCGAGACAATCACTGGCTTGCAATTCAAAAGCTTGCAAATCTCATTCACCAGATCAACATCAAAACCTACGATCTCATTAGTATTCGGATCAACGAATTCAAAGGGCGGATATGTAGTATCGCTGGCGATCCTTAACTCTCGCCCGCCCAGATTGGGAAGCTGAGTCGCTAGAGCGGCTGTCGGAGTCGGCGCAGCAGGCGGCTGACACGCCACCATCATTAGAGCAAGGATCATCATGCCCCACCACAGGCGGCTCATGGTTTCCTCCTCATCGCGCGAAAATGATCGACAAACTATCCGAGTTTCAACGCTTTTGCAACTTAGTCCATGATCTACCGAGACCCTTCGGGAGTGAAGCATGCTATCCTGCTATGACCCTGTTCCTAAAAGCTTCTCGCGATGCCTCATCGCCCCCGAGCCCCTCACAGCTCACCGAGAATTACCCGATCCACCCGAGCTCAGGCCATCCCCAAATACGCGGCTTGGACTTGAGGATTATTCGCTAACTCCTGGGCGGTTCCCTCCAGAACGATACGACCAGTCTCCAACACATAACCTCGATGGGCCACTTGGAGGGCCATATGCGCATTCTGCTCCACCAGGAGAATGGTGGTGCCCTGCTGGTTGAGCTGTCGGATCACCTCAAAGATACTCTCTACCAGCACAGGGGCCAACCCCATCGAGGGTTCGTCCAGCAGGAGAATGCGAGGCTTCATCATCAAAGCACGGCCAATGGCGAGCATCTGCTGCTCGCCCCCTGAGAGGGTTCCACCCTTCTGATGGAGGCGCTCTTTCAGGCGTGGGAAGATAGTGAACACGAACTCCATCCGCCTAGCGATCTCGCGCCGGTCGCGCACTAGGTAAGCTCCCATCTCCAGATTTTCCCAAACTGTCAACTGAGGGAATATGCGTCGTCCTTCCGGGACATGCCCGACCCCTCGGGCCACGATCTCATGAGGAGGTAGATAGGTAATGTCTTCTCCATTCAACCAAATACGACCATGACGAGCCTGGACCAGACCGGAAATCGTGCGCAGCGTGGTGCTCTTGCCCGCACCGTTTGCGCCAATTAGGGTAACGATCTCGCCCATCTCGACTTTGAACGAGACCCCCTTCAGAGCATGAATATTCCCATAGTAGGTATGGACATCTACCAGCTCTAAAACAGCCATCGGATCTATTCCTAATCGTCTAAAAATTTGACATAGATTAAGGCAACTATAAGAGATTAGAGATCACTAGCTAAACCATGTAACTCTGTGCCGTTTAGAAGATCTGCGCTTCCTTAGCTTATACCACAAAAGGCCTTTAAATTTTAGAGGGCTAAAGGGCAAGGGTCAAGGCGAACTCAAGGAGAATGTTCCGAAGTCATCAGCGAACAGCAGGATGGGGCGGGATGGGGCGAATACCTGAACAAGCTCAACGGATCACCTCTCGGCGTGGAGATTCCTCATCTGTCGATTCTGCGACAAGTTTGAGATTCAGGATAAGCGAAATAGATGGCCCGATCGCCTCATCCATTCGCCCAGATGATGATTAGAAAAAGCATGAGCAGCCGAATCACCCTGTTTCCAGACGCTGAATATCCGTTTCCGGAACCTGGAGAGCCCGGAGTTCTTCACGTAGATCAAATTTGAAACGCTGGAGCCAGTAGATAGGCACCTTCAAGTTGTAGAGAAAGATTTGTTCGTTGAGCTCAGCGATCCGACGGGCAAAAGCCCGCAGGGCCCGTTCCCACTCTGCCTTCACCCATTCCCGCTCTTTCCAGCTTTGGGGATCCTTCCTTCCCTCCAAAGTGCGTAAGGCTTCCTCTCGCCATCGCCTTGTCCGCTGCAGATCCTGTCGGGCAAGCTCGATCCCCCGACGAATGGCCAGATCCGCTTCGATCCAATCCGGACGGGCATCGTTCTGACGAAGGATATGATAGGCGATAGCCAATCCGGGCTCTAGGTAAGGATTGTCCTCTAGTGGAAGCGGCTTTCCCTTCCCCGGGAGATGATCGAACTCCCCACGCCGGATCGCTTCCAGGATCTTCTGTTCCACCCATTCGCCCCAGTGGACCATAGCTATCCTGCATACACAATCTTCCACAGCTTCGCCGGTCTCATCCCAGGCGTATCTCGCTGGAGTGGCCGGGGAAGACCTTCGCCTTTGGATTGATGTAGGTTGTCGCGTAGTTCACCGCTATCGCTGCCTGGGCGAATCCAATCACGATGAGATTCAATGGCTCTACCCCTTCAGGTGCTGTGATGTCTCCCGCCGCATAGACCCCCGGCAGGTTGGTCTCCATCCGAGCGTTCACTTTAATATAACGATTCCCGACCGCCTCCAGCCCCCATGTCTTAATAGGCCCGAGATCGGCCTTGAACCCCAGGCTCATAATGATGGCATCCACGGGGAGGATCGTCTCTTCTCCGGTCCGATTGTTGAAGATAACCGCCTCACGAACATGGCCATCCGCCCCAGCATGGATCGCCCTCAACTCATGAAAGAGGCGGATGTCAACGTTCGAACGCATTAGCTCCGCCACGCTGCCTGGATGAGCACGGAACTGATCGCGGCGATGGATCAGCGTGACGTGAGCGGCGAAATCCTTTAGATTCAGCGCCCAGTCCACCGCCGTGTCTCCTCCGCCCACGATAAGCAACCGCTTGTTGCGGAAGGGACGCCGCTCGGTCACCACATAATAAAGACCCCGTCCCTCGTATTGATCGATCTCTGGTTTCCCCAGGCGATTTGGCTGAAAAGCCCCAATCCCCGCTGCAATCAGCACAGCCCGCGATAGATGCGCAGACTTATCGGTCTCCACAATCCAAAGATCGTCCTCCCGACGCAGGGTGTGAGCGCGCTCCCCTAAGCAGAAGATCGGATTGAAGGTCGAAGCCTGCTCCACCAGAAGCCGCACCAGATCTTTGGCCATGATCTTGGGATGACCTGGCACATCATAAATGAACTTTTCCGGATAAAGGACGGCCAGCTGACCGCCCGGCTGGGGAAGCGCATCGATGATCCGAACGCTCAGCCCACGCAGGCCCGCATAGAAAGCACCGAACAACCCGGTAGGTCCTGCCCCAATGATTGTCAGATCTACCGGCTCCGCATCCTGGTGCACTGCTAGAGATTGCATTCCTCATCTCTCCTTATGAACCGAAAATCAGCGAAGCCTTTCGTATTATAGCTTCAACTCGAATAGTCAACCGTTCACCGGAGAACGTAGAGCTTGAAACGCAGAGATTGAATGATATGGCTTCCCCTAATCTTGTAAAATCCAAAATCGGGATCAGTCAGGGTATTCGAGCTCTGATGTATAATTGTCTTCCTAGGAGGATTCGATGAACACTGAGGCCATGATATGACATTCTCGGAGATCGAAGGAATTCTTCAGCGTCTCCAGATAGCAGGAGGACGACTTGCGAGCCTTCCTCCCGAGACTTCGGTTCCGGAGTGCCTGCGGCGCGTCGGGGAAGAGGCCATTCGGTTGTTAGGTTTAGAAGAAGAAGCTGCCACCGCCATCCTTTTCGCCTACGACTCCGATCAGCGTAGCCTAGATCCTGCTTCCCGGATTGCAGTGGGAGAGGTTGAAGGATTGACAGACCCTGACTGGCCCCGACCGGATGGGATGGCCGCTCGGGCGCTAGCTCGGGGCCGACGAGTTCTCTCTTGGGAGGAACCGGACACACCGATCCATCCAGCCAAACAGGCTGCGGGGGCTCGGATGGTTGGTTGCTGGCCGCTCATCGCCGCTGGGGAACCGGTGGGAGTGCTTTATCTTTCCTTTCGAGAGGAGCGCTCCTTCACAGCGCTCGAACTAAGGGCTCTGGAGATCTTCGCTAGCATGGCGGCACTACTGCTCCGACGTCTACAAGTCATGGAGCGGCTTCAGCAGAACCTCCACCGAGCGACCCGAGAGCTGGACGAACTGCGCCGGATGGATCACCTGCTAAGCGCTCGAGCCGATCCCCAGGAGATCCTAGAAGCGATCTTGCGGATTGCTCTGGAGCTAACGGGGGCCCGCTTTGGCACGCTGCGCCTGTTGGATCCTCAGCGTCAGCGCTTGGTGCTGAGAGCGCTGATTGGCCGCCCGTTGCTGCCTAACCTCGCCCCTGAATTGGAGGTGGACGAGACAAGCATTGTCGGGTGGGTAGCCGTTCATCGCCGCTCACTCCGAATCAGTGATCTTCATGACTCGCCGTGGGCTTCGATCTATCGGCCTTGGCTGGCAGGCCATGAGATCCGATCGGAACTGGCAGTGCCCCTGATTGGCGCGGGTGGGGAAGTGGAAGGAGTGCTCAACCTTGAGAGCCCAGAGCCGGGCGCCTTTACAGAAGGGGACCAGCGCTTATTAGAGATGCTGGCCGCTCGTGCTGTAATTGCCCTTCAGGAAATGCGGCTGCTGCGGGGCATGCAGGAAATCACTGGCCAGCTGCTCCATGGCGGTCGAGAGGCACTCTTCGCGCGGGCAGTCGCGCTGGCCTGCGAGCTGATCCAGGCTTCCGATGGGGCAATCTGGCTGATCCCCCCCGCAGCCTCTCCGTATTTAGCCTTTGCCACTCGCCCAGCGATGGCTGGAACCGCTGGCTTAGTGGAAGCCGTAAGCCGCTCTCGTCGTCCCCTCTCCGTGGAGTCTGGCGGATGTACCCTGGCAGTCCCCATGCTGGAACCAGGTGGGACGGTCTGTGGCGTTTTCGTC
Organism: Thermoflexus sp.; assembly: GCA_025057635.1. GTDB lineage: Bacteria > Chloroflexota > Anaerolineae > Thermoflexales > Thermoflexaceae > Thermoflexus. The sequence goes on from JANXBD010000060.1 coordinate 6,557, forward strand.
GTTCATTCCGCTCGACCTCGCACCTTCACCGAACGAGATCAACGCCTGCTGATCATTCTAGCCAATCAGGCAGCCCTGGCTGTTCAGTTGGCCGAACACGTTCGAGCGCTCCAGGCGGCCCGCGAACGCCAAGCGGTCACGGAGGCCTTCGCGGCAATCGGCGACATCGCTGCCAACCTCCTCCACCGCCTCAACAACCATATCGGTCTGATCCCAGTACGCCTAGAGGGACTACAAGAAAAGCGCTCGGATCTTTTTCAGGATCCCTACCTGGCCTCAGTGTTCCAGGAGATCGAGAGCCGGGCACGGGCTGCCCTGGACGCTGTGCGGGAGGCGATGGTATATCTGCGACCAATGGCCCCCCGCCCCGTTCCGATTCTTCCCTGCTTACAGATGGCCCTGCGGGATCTCCGCATCCCGCCGGGCATCCATCTGGAAACAGCAGGCTTGGAGGATCTTCCCCCTGTGATGGCAGGGGAACCTCAACTGGCTCTGGTGTTCTTCAACCTTTTAGAGAACGCAGTGGAGGCTTTGGGGGAAAACGGATGGATCCGCGTAGAAGGACGCGCCGGGCCAGAGGAGGTGATCCTCACCGTGCGGGATAACGGGCCGGGCATCCCCTTGGAGCTCCAGGAACGGATCTTTGAGCTGGACTTCTCTACCAAGCGGTCTCCCAAGAAGCTAGGTTTTGGCTTGTGGTGGGTGAAGATGCTGGTTCAACGATTCGGTGGCGAAATCCGAGTAGAGAGCGCCCCTGGCCATGGCACCGCTTTTCACGTGCGCTTGCCCCGAGCTCATAGCGGCCCATGATAGCCCTGTGGGGATCTCTCAGTCTACATCCGAGCTGGCTCGGAATATGAGTTGGACGCTCCTCTCAGGCGTTAGGATGCTTCGTGTTCGCCGTCGATAGTCAAAGAAAGAGCGTATTTGCCTCCCTTAATAGGGAGTTCACATCACATATACGTATTCCCTTCGGCAAGATCATCAATCTCAGCCTTTAAGGAGAAGATCGCAATGGGTGCATCTCCTCCTGCCGTTCTTTCGATCGGAAAACGGGTGTTGGTTGTGGAAGACGATCCGGCTTGGCAAAAGCTGATCACCGAAGTATTTGAGGACCTTGGCCTCGCTGTAGATCGTGCTGCTGACGCCCGGGCGGCATTGGGAATGCTGCGAGAGCGGACTTATAGCCTAGCCGTAGTGGATATCTCGCTAGATCCTAAGGATCACCGCAACCGAAGCGGATTTCAGGTGCTAGATGCCCTAGCAGCCCACCAACCGCCGATCCCCGCTATCGCCTTAACCGGATATGCAACCGTGGAAATGGCCGTGGAGGCGCTAACCCGCCATCGAGCAGCGGATTTCTTGCGAAAGGAGACTTTCCAGCGCCGGGCGTTCGTGGAGGTGATCGCTCGCTTGCTCCGACAGGAACGAACATTCGTTAGCAGGTCCGCAACCGCTCTTCCATCCCCACCGCCACAGCTTACTCCCTCTGGCCCTCGGGTGCTGGTGGTAGAGGACGATCCAGGGTGGCAGGATCTCTATCAGGAGATCCTAGCAGAGCTGGGCCTCTCATGCGAAATAGCACCCTCGTATGCTGAAGCCTTAGCTTGGCTCGAACGAGAATCCTTCGCCATGCTGATTGTCGATCTGCAACTCGCTAGCTCTATGAATCCTTTCGGAAATCGGGATGGCCTTCGTCTCCTTCAGGTCGCCCGACGGCGCGGTCTGCCGACAATCGCCGTGAGTGCCACCGCCTCGGTTGACGAGATAGAAATGGCCTATCAGAGCCTGGGGGTCTTTGCCTTCTTCGACAAGGCTGCCTTTAACCGTCGGACCTTTCTTCAGTTTGTCCGACAGGCTATGAGTGGTCGACCCGGCCCCTCGGTCTCCCGTCCTACAGAGTCCCTTTCGCCAGAAGATCAGGCGGCCTTGGCTTCCTTGACACCTCGGGAGCGAGAGGTGCTGCGCTGGATGGCTTATGGGCTGACGAACCGAGAGATCGCTGAACGGCTGGTGGTTTCGCCTAATACAATTAAGAAACAGGTGGATAGCATCTTGAGTAAACTGGGCGTCCATACCCGCGCTGCTGCAGTGCGCAAGGCGATCCTAGGAGGATTAGCGGAGGAGAAGCCAATGCCAGAACAGGAAACCTAAAAGAAACCTGAACATCAGCTTGGTATCCGCTCAGGGAATCCTATTCGCGCTCCAATGAGGGAAATGGCAGCGTAAGGGGAGATGAAGGGAAAAAGTAGGCCGGAGGCGGCGCCGCTAGTGCGGCAGGGCCGAGGGGATGAGAGCTTGGCTCAGTGATCGCTAGCGGCAATTTGTCCCGAAGCCCGATCGGCGAACCAGATTGCTTCTCAAATAATGACGAATCCCCAATCGCTGCTCCCGGAGGCTCCGTCGTTATCCGAGTGACCCGTTCCGAAGAGGCAACTATGGACGTAGACGCATGAAAGGGTCTGGGAGGAAGCATCCGGGCCAAGCAGGGTGATACCGTGGGGCCTCCCAAGCCCTCGTCCCTGGTAGGAATGAGGGCACGATTGTCTTGTGCAAATACACACGTGATGTAGACTCCCATGTCTCAAGCGCCACGTGAAAGACATGCGATTCGCCTGAAACACGGTTGGATCACAGCGGGCATCCCATTCCTGAAACCGAACCGGTGTCCTTGAAAGTGCTCCTGATCCAAAACCCACACAAATGCATGGAAATCGCCCAGAGCGCACCGATCTTCGTGAAAAACTCGATCCAGGAGAAAACGACAGCATGATCACCTTAGCCGAACTGGAGCAACTACAGGAAGAGGCATTGCAAGCTCTGGAGGCCCTGGATTCCGAGGAGGCACTCCGGGCATGGTACGCCGGTTACCTCGGACGGCGGAGCCGACTGATGGAGACGTTCGCCGCGCTGGGGACGCTGCCGAAAGATCAGCGGCCGATCATCGGCCGCAAGGCCAATGAGGTCAAAGAGGCCCTGGAGGCCACTTACGCCGCCCGCCTAGAAACGGTTCGCCAAGCCGCCCTGCGCCGCGAGCTGGAGGCTCCACCCCTGGACATCACCCTGCCCGGCCGCCCGGTTCACGCTGGCCGGCTCCACCCGGCCACCCAAACCCTGCGGGAGATCGTGGCGATCTTCGCCGAGATGGGCTTCCAGGTCTTCACCAGCCGCGACGTGGAGACCGATGAGTACAATTTCCAGCTGCTGAACATCCCGCCCCATCATCCGGCCCGGGATATGTGGAGCACCTTCTATACCGACCGGGAGGGCGTGATCCTGCGCACCCATACCTCGCCGGGCCAGATCCACGCGATGCGGGCCTTCTGCCCGGAGCCGGTGCGGGTGATCCTCCCCGGGATGTGTTAC
>JANXBD010000061.1 GCA_025057635.1 Thermoflexus sp.
CATCAGGGGGCTCGGGCGGCGCGCGGCGAATGGTTGCTGTTCACCGATGCGGACACCTGGCACGCGCCGGATAGCGCCGCCAGCGCCGTCGCATGGGCGCTGGCCAGTGGGGCAGATGGACTTACGCTGTTCCCGGCCTTTGAGCCTCGAAGCGTGATCGAGGCGGCGGCCCTTGCAGTGGCCTTCGCCGGCCTCTTCGCCGGGATGCGTTCCCCCGAGGGGCTGGTGAACGGCCAGTATCTGTTGGTTCGAAGGGAGGCTTACGAACGGATCGGCGGGTTTGCAGCGGTGCGGGATCAGATGCTGGAAGATCTCGCGATCGGGATGCGTTTACGATCCTCGGGCTATCAGATCCCCCTGCTGGACGGCCGGGATGCTTTCCGGGTGCGGATGTATGCCGGGATCCGATCGATGTGGGATGGGATGTCTCGGCTCAGCGCGGGGACTCTAGGCTGGCCGGGTCTGCGGCCCTGGATCGCAATGTTCCTGATCGCGTCGCTGGCCCTTCCGCTCCGGGGCGTGGGGGGATGGCATCGGGGCCCGTGGTGGGCGGCGTGGATCGAGTGGATGGCGAGCGGCGTGGCGATGCTTCCCTGGAGCTCCCGGATGGGCCGCCCCGAGGCCGCCCTGATCGCCCCTTTAGGGGCGGCCTTCGTAGCCGCCGCCGGCCTGCGGGGCCTGCTGTGGCGATGGATCGGCGCAGGAATTCCGTGGAAAGAACGTCGGGTCCGATGAAGCCCCCAGATATCGACATGCACCGCTATTCCTTTGTTCACTTTTCATTTGGGGATTTTCGGGAGCGGCACGGGGGCTTTTGGCCCACCGCACGGCCTCCGAAAGATGTTTTCTTCCCTCTTCCCACAGCCTAGAGGGTCGTGGGAAGAGGGGAGAAAGGGGGAAGAGGCCGCGGGTTCCCGGACGAGCTTCGGTTCCTCAAATCCCCAGTTGATCACAAGACAAAGCGCGATTTCTCGTGAGCGTGCAGGGCAGAACTTCAGCACGCGGTAAAACGCTGCCCGAGGCAGGAAGCATGTTCGCATGATCTTCGATGGGAGCGGCTGGATGACTTATATGGGGTTCCTGGCGCTGTTCCTGGTGGGCCCGATCCTGCTGTTAACGGCCGTGCTGGAGTATCGCCGCCGGGATCAGCCGTTCGATGCCTTCTTCCGGGTGTGGCGGCGCGCCGTTGTGTTCCACGCCGCCATCGCCCTGGTTTACACCACGCCCTGGGACAATTTCCTCGTGGCCCGGGGGATATGGACCTATGATCCGGCCCGGGTGATCGGATGGGTGATCGGATGGGTGCCGATCGAAGAATATGCTTTCTTCGTCCTACAACCGCTTCTGGTCGGCATGTGGGGAGCGCTTCTGTGGAGGGTTCCAAAGGGGAAATGGACACCCTCACCAGCGAGGAGCGCTCGATGGCGATGGACGCTGGGGATCGCAGGCCTGGGGCTCTGGATCGCGAACCTGATGATCTGGCGAGTATGGGGGAATCCCTGGATGTATATGGGCCTGATTCTGATCTGGGGCCTTCCGCCTCTGATCCTTCAATGGGTCTTCGGTGGCGATCTCCTGTGGAGTCGAAGAGGGGATCTGTTGCGGATCTGGATCCCGCCCGCTCTCTATCTGTCTGCGGCCGACGCGCTGGCCATCCGAGAAGGGATCTGGCGGATCTCCGGGGATTGGAGCACGGGATGGAAGATGCTGGGGTTGCCGGCGGAGGAGGGGGTCTTTTTCTTCCTGACCAGCCTGCTGATCGCGAATGGGAGCCTCCTGATGGTCCTTCCGGAATCCCGAGCGCGTCTGCGACGTATTCAGGAAATGGTTCGCCTCTCGAGCGCAGGCCCGGGGGCCCGGAAAAAAGAGCGGCTTTCTTGAGCTGGGAGAGCTACGCCCTCGCCCGGAGGAGCTCTGACTCCCTGGCTTCAGGCTCCCAGTGCCCTCGCCGCCTGGTGGTGTAGGGGATTCTTCGGGTGTGATGACTCCGGATGGAGGGTTACGGATGGTGGAGGCGTTGTGGTCGGCGGTTGCGTTCCTTTCCGGATCGCTTCCGCTGGCCTGGTGGATCGGGCGATGGGGAATGAAGGTGGATATCCGGCAGTATGGGGATGGTAACCCTGGGGCAATGAACGTGCGGCGGGCGGGTGGACGGGGCTGGTTCGTGCTGGCGTTGTTGTTGGAGTTTTTCAAGGGAGCGATTCCGATTTGGCTGGCACGGCATATCGGGGGATTGTCGGACTGGGCGTTGATCCCGCTGGCGATCGCTGCTCCAGTGGGCCACGCGTTCTCGCCGTGGCTGGGCTTTCGGGGTGGGAAAGCGCTTGCGGTCACCTTCGGCGTGTGGAGCGGGCTGACGCTGTGGCAGATCCCGATGCTCCTGGGCGGGCTGTTCGCGCTGTTCCTGCGGCTTGCGCCCCCGGAGGCCCGAGCGGTCCGGCTGGGGACGCTGAGTCTGGATGGACTGCTGGCCTTCGCGGCGGCCGCCGGATGGGCGCCTGTCGCCTGGCTGGTGGTGGCGCTGGGACACACAGCGCTGCTCCTCTGGACACATCGCCGCGGGTAAGCCAGAATCGCCCGCCGATCGCGCCAAAATGCTAATAAGAAGCTCAGGCTTTATCTCCCATCGATTGCTTCATCGTGAAAGCGAATACGCAGTTTAGTGTGCCCCACTCCCCAACCTAACTGCTTGTGGCGGCCATCCCCGCGCAGGATCGCGTCCCACTCCCAGGCCGTTGGCAGCGCCTGGTCCGCCGCAGTCATCGGATTAACCAACCTCCACGTCAGCCCCTGAGGGGCTCCCGGCGGGTCGATCGTGGTTACAGTTTCAAAGGCCCACGTGTAGCCCACCAAGTGGGGAAGGAACCGCACGGAGCCGGAACCTAAGATCAGGATGATCTCCCCAGAGGCGCTAAACATAAAATAGGCCTTTCCAGCTATCCCTCCAAGCTCACAGGCCATAGCCAGGCTGTAGCCCATCTCCGCCGCCACACCGCTTGGCTCCCTTAAGCAACTGAGCTCGCGCGCTTCTCCCCTCCGTGTGCTTCGATCGGCCTCGTCGCCTGAGGTTACCGATGACGTTGACTAATCCTTGAGGGGGATCAGCGCCGCCAGCCCGCCGATCAAGAGCGCAGTGAATCCGGAAACCAGCGGAAGAAATCCTGGAACCCTCCCCATGGGAAGCGATGGATGCCAGAGGATCAGGAGCGCGTAGGTGATCCACCCCGCGATCAGGCCTAGCAGGGCCGCTCGCCATGCTTGATCGATGTTTCGCCGCCGCCCCAGCCTAAAGGCGAGCCCACCGAATCCTAGAATCAGCAGACTGCTCCACCCGAAGGCTTGCCATCCCGATAGAGAGGGCCGTAGGGTAGCCAACCCCGAGGCGCGTGGAGTGGGTGTGGGTAAAGGAACAGGAGTCGGAAGAGGAGTAGGTTCGGGGGGACGGGTTGGCGTGGGTGGCACAATGGTAGCGATCCGTCCTGGGCGGTTTTTCTCGATCTGAATCTGCAGCCGGTAGGAAAGGCGCGCTGGCTCGCTGACGGCTCGGATCTCTAAGGATCCCTCGCGATCCAGCGGGATATCCACCTCTGCGAATCCATCGCGGGCCCGAGCGACAAAAGGCCCAATGCTTCCCTGACCAGTGTAAACGCCAGTGAACAACACCGGCGTGCCGTCTGGGATCAAATACCCATCCTGATCATAGATTGGGCCAGCCCAAACCCGCAGGGTCTGCCCTACTTGGACTGCGACCGGTGAAGGCGTTCGGGGAGGAGCGCCCTCCCGAGGGCCAACCCCTAGGGGAATCAGCTGATTGGGATCTGGCCGCAGGCGGTCTGCTAGATCATACCCAATAGACGAAATCGAGATAGGTGGACGACTTTGGGGAGCAAGGGCACCGAACAGGATGTAGGCCATCACCTCCACCGCTGGAGGGACACGAGTCCAAATGACCTCGTAACGGCTCAGATGGCGGATCTCCCGGGCGGTCAAGGGATAAAGTGCCCCAAACCCCCAGAAGACCACCTTCTTACCGGCCAGCAGGTCTGCCCGTTCTCCAAGAAGGAGATGGGGGAGGCTGGAAGCCGGATAGACGGGATGTTCATCTAGGGCGGCGATCACGATCCAGGCAGCTCGCTCGAATTCCGGCCGCAGATCCGGCACCCCTGGGGATTGAGAAAAGAAGGCCATGACCTCCTCAAACGTGCGCACCGAAATCTGGGCCGCATCTAACGTGCCGCCACTGGCGGTCTGCAGGGCTCGAGTTAGGACTTCCGCAGGCAACAGGGGTTGCTCCGGGCATGCCGCACAGGCCCGGGCCATCCGTCCGTCCGCTAAGATTAAGATCAGCTCCCCTAGCTGTGGGGAAGGCAGAGGGTCGCGGCTTGCCGGATGAAGGCGCGCTACCGCGCTTTCCAGAGCCTGGCGAACCGCCTCAATGTGCTCCCGGGTGCCCACTGCTTGACGGAGCTGTTGGACGCTAGGGAACACGGTCTCAACAGCGAAGCCTGGGTAAAGCGCGTATTTCAGACGCAAGATCCGCGCAACTGAGCTGTTCACCAAATTCTGGAAAGCCAGATCGGTAGAATACTTTTCGCCAAAAAACTGAATCACCTCAATGGCACGGCGAGCTGCTTCCGAAGGATTCGAATGCAAATCTCCCAGCCAGATCAGATCGTTGCCCGCCAAGAAGGCCTCTAGGGCCGCCCGACGGAAGTCGATGGCTCCTTGCTCGTCAGTATATAGCGCGCGGAGAATTGGATGTCCGATAGGTGGGGAGAGCAGAACGCCTCCGCCATCCCGCCAGGCTTTAATCTCCGGTAACGTCAGCAAGGTTCCCAGAGCATTTCCATCTACGGCTAGGGGGCGAGTCCACTCGTGGGCGCTTCCTCCAAAGCCCCGGATTCGCATCGTGGAAACCTGGACAGATCGAAGCAGAGGGTAGCCGGCTTCCGTAGGCGTTCGCATAAGCTCTAAGAAGGGGATGAGATCAAAAGCGGCTAGATCGTCTTTAGTGAGGGTCGCTATTCGCTCTGCCCGGCCATATGCACGACCTTCGCCGGGAAACGATCCGGGCACTACTAATACTTTTCCCTCGCTGCCAGCCCGCACACCGACTAAGTAAGCCCTAGCGATGCGGCTTACCCATTGCGGGTCTCCTCCAAGGGTTTGCACCCCTGCATCTCCGATCTCTGGCCGGGGCTCCATGAGGACCTCCAAGGGAGGTCCCAGAAGCAGATTCACCCCAACAGCCCGGAGCTCCTCTCCAAGTGCCCGGCCGACCGCCTGAACACGCTCCGGATCCCAGGTAGCCCCCAGGGCTAAGGGCGAAGGCAGGGGCATCGCTCCGCTGATCCATGCGGAAAAGGGCGGGCCATCGCCTTGCTGCCGCAGCCCGATGAACAGGGGAATGAAGGGCCGAAGGGCGACCACCTGCTGCTGGAGGGAAAGGGTGACCGAAAGCAATTCAGAAGGCGTATCGCCCAGGTTAGTGAAATGCCCATGATCAGGGCTTAGAACCACGCCGCTAATCCGCTGTTCCGTAAGCAAGGGGCGAAGCGGATGGTCTGGGCGGGCGATCGGGCCGGGCAATGTCACTAAGAACAATTGCCCCACCTTGGCCTCTGGCGACATTTGAGCCAGCAGGCGCGCGATAAACTCGTCCTCTGCTCCCTGAGCGACCGTCGGAGCCGCAGGGAACATCCCCATGGCAAGCGCGATTGCCAGCGCCCAGTAGATCCAGCGCCTCACTTTCCCGCTCCAAAATTCCTCCAAGGATCCGGCGACGTTATTTCAAGCGGATTAGCCGTTGATGCTCCATCTTCATGCAGCGATCCATCACGACCAGCAGGCCCGCCTCGCGGGCGCGCTGCGCGGCCTCGAAGTGGATCACCCCAAGCTGCATCCAGACGACTTTCGCGCCCTTCGCGATGGCCTGTTCCACGATCTCCGGCACGTAACGGGCGGGCCGGAAGATGTCGACCACATCCACTGGTTCTGGAACGGAGAGGAGATCTGGGTACGAAGGTTCTCCTAAGACTTCCTGGATCGTCGGGTTCACCGGGATGATCCGATACCCTTGGCCCTGAAGGTAGGCAGCCACCTGATGGCTCGGCCGTTCAGAGTCCGCGGAGAGACCGACCACGGCAATCGTGCGCGCCTCGGTCAAGATGTGGCGCAGGGTATTATCGTCTTGTACAGTGACGGGCTCCGGGATGACGACCTCCACTTGTTGATGATCTAAGAGAGCTGTCTTCCCTAACAGCCGAGCCTCCACCCGATAGCGCGCACCAGGATCCGGACGGCGAAGGTGGAGAACGAACGTCGGCTGAAGCTCTGTCACCCCAATCACGGACATCGAGTGAATTTCCTCTCCTTGCTCATTATAGAGAATAAGCTCCAGTTCAGGAGGATGTGAGAAGGGAAGGAGTGCTAGTTCCACCACCACCCGTCGCCCATCCAGCATCGGAGTCGCCCGAAGGGCTTGGATTCTAGAGAACGGGAGCTCGGTCGGACCTATTCCCATAACAGCCTCCGGAATTCTTTCGCGCCGTTGAGCACGCGGAATCAGGTTCATAAGTCGTATCGCGGGCGGGCGAATCGCCCGCCCCTGTTCAAGTCCCAAAGAAGCGAGGAGGGATAAGCGACGGAACCTCTAAACAAAAAAGCCGGGCACCTAAGGCACCCGACCCGAGTTCAGCGCCCCCGGCGGGATTCGAACCCGCAACACAGGACTTAGGACGCCCTTGCTCTCTCCTGTTGAGCTACGGGGGCTTCGTCCTCAGCACCTTTATTATAACCCAACCTGACATTTGTGCACATCCACCAGCATGACCGGAGAAGATCTTACACACAGGACGGCATTTGTTTACTCTACACGTCATGTCTCGGTTTGAGACGTTCTTGGCTTCAGATCCTGTAGGTAGCGCACCAGCAAGCGCACACCGTATCCTGTTCCCCCCTTCGGCACGTATCCCCGCGCTTTCTCCGCGATATCCATCGGCGCGATGTCCAGATGCGCCCATGGAACGCCCTCGGGGACAAACTGCTTCAGGAACATCGCTGAAGTTCCCAACCCCCCGTAGCGACCGCCACTGTTCTTCACATCCGCTACATCGCTCCGGATGCGCTCTAGGTAATCCTCCCACAAGGGCATCCGCCATAAACGCTCACCGGTCGCCTGAGCTGCCTGTAGTAACGCTTCCGCCAGCTCATCGTTATCCGAGAAGAGGGCGGCGGCCACATCCTGCCCCAGGGCGATGATAGCCACTCCGGTCAGGGTGGCCACATCGATTACCGCGCGGGGGTTGTAGCGCGCCGCATAGGAGAGGGCGTCGGCCAAGATCAGACGGCCCTCCGCGTCGGTGCTCACGATCTCGATGGTCTTGCCGTTCAGGGCGCGCAGGATGTCCCCCGGCTTGAACGCTTTCCCGGAGGGCATGTTCTCGCAGGCCGGGGCCAAGGCCACCACGGGGATCGGGAGCTGTAGGGCGGCAGCAGCCAGGGTAGCGCCCAGGACGGCGGCCGCGCCTGCCATATCGCCCTTCATCGTCAGCATCCCCTCTTCGCTCTTTAGGTTCAGTCCACCGCTATCAAAGGTGATCCCCTTCCCGGCCAGAACCACAGGCCACTCCAGCCGGCCCTCCGGGGCGTATTCCAAGACGATGAAGCGAGGCGGCTCCTCGCTGCCTCGAGAGACTGCCGCTAAGGCACCCATTCCTAAAGCAAGGATCTGTTGCTCGTTGAGGATCTGCGCTCGGACGCCGACCTCGTGGGCCAGCGCGCGGGCCTCCTCCGCCAGCCGGCGAGGCGTCATGTCCGATCCGGGCTCATTCACCCAGTCTCGAACCCGATTCACAAAGCGCGCGAGGATCTCCGCGCGGCGGGCTCCAGCGGCAATGGCCGCTTCTTTCACCGCGTCAAACTCCACTAGTACAAGGACTTCCGGCCTTTGCCGGTTCGCGTTTTCCCTCTTCCGCTGATAGGCATACAGTCCCAACAGAGTGCCCTCCACAGTGGCATGTGCGGCTTCCTCTGGGGAAAGGCCACCGCGGCCGGCACCGTGGATCACCGTAGCCAGTCGTCGCACGTTCAGCTCACGGGCCCGTTGAGCCGCGGCAGCCGCCGCATGGCGAACCTTCTCCGCCTGGAAAGAAGCTTCCGGGCCCAGGCCGACCAGGATCACCCGGGGGGATGGGATCCGACCATCGGTATAAAGGACTAGGGTCTCGCCTAAGCGGCCCCGGAAATCTCCGACAGATAACACTCGGGAGATCCGCCCCTCCAGAGCTCGATCCACTGCTCCAGTGGCCCCTCCGGGGATCGTGACGCCCTCCAACAGATTCACTATGATCGCATCCGCTTCGATTTGTTGAATCGCACCGATCTGGATCTCAATTTTCATCCCAGAACCTCCCCCTAAATGAAGTCCTCTCACTCAGAATATATCATGATCTGAGCGCTCCGTCCATTTTGGGTCGATCTTATCCTCACTAAATAAAGAACACGGATGCTTCAAAACCTCTCGAAGATTTTAGATGGGTCTCAAGCCATAGATCGGACGGAGTTCTTGAGTGGATCCTGAGGACCTTCGAGAATCCCGATTCCCTCTTAATGATTTAAGCTTTTAAGTTATATCGCGCTAAACCTCACAATTTTGTTATGTATTTCCCGAAAGACCTCTTTCTCAGATAAAAGTTCCTCAGATCTTGACAGGAAAAATTGTTTCTGAGTATAATTAGAATTGCCTTCTATAAACTTCCCCTCTCTCGAGCGCCTCAATGCGACTGAAAGGGTCCTATCGGTTTAAGACGGTCATTGATCGCGTCTGGGGGGCCCTGATGAATCCTCAGGTGATCGCCCGTCTCCTTCCAGGAGTGGAACGTCTGGAGCCTGTCGGCGATGACGTGTATGAGGCGGAGATGCGCCTGGGGATTGGGCCCATCAGCGGTCGCTATAAAGCCCGTATCACCCTCTCCGAGATCAATCCCCCGAACCATTACCGCATCCGGATCCAGGCTCAGGGTCCTCAAGGCACGGTGGATGCCAGCGGCACCATCGACCTCACCGCGGAGGATGGGGAAACCGTGATGCATTACGAGGGCGAGGCCACGGTGACCGGGTTGCTGATGAGCATGGGCGCCCGGCTCCTGGAGCCCACGGCCCAAATGCTGGTGAACCAGGGCCTGAAGAACCTGGAAGTCCAGCTGGCTTCCCTTTGAAAACCCGAAGCGATTTCTGCGGCGGAGCTTCCGACCTGAAAAAAGGAGACAACGTCCCGGAACCCATGGACCGTCTGAGACCTCCGATGGGCTACCGGCCCATCGTGATCTGTCTGGTTTCGGAACTTCTCTAAATCTTCCGACTCAGGAGGGGCCCATGAAAATCCCGGTGACGGTCACGGTGAACGGCCAGGTCTATCAGCGAGAGGTGGAGCCCCGGATGCTTCTGGTGCATTTCCTCCGGGAAGTCCTGGGGATGACCGGGACCCATGTAGGGTGCGATACCAGCCAGTGCGGCGCCTGTGTGGTCCTGATGGACGGGAAGGCCGTGAAATCGTGCACGGTTTTCGCCGTCCAGGCGGATGGGGCTCAGATCACCACGATTGAGGGGCTGGCGCGGGATGGGCAACTCCACCCGCTCCAGGAAGGCTTCTGGGAGATGCACGGCCTCCAGTGCG
>JANXBD010000062.1 GCA_025057635.1 Thermoflexus sp.
CCAGCGTTCGGCCAGGGCGGTGATCCAGGGGAGCAGCCAGATCCCAAAGACGGTTTCCTCCAGAAAGCCCACCAGCGTCTGGGCGCCGAAGATGCCCACAAACTGATAAGTGGCCCAGAGGACCAGCGCGATGATCAGCCAGCCTGCAACCGGATGAAGGGTGAAGGCGTCCAGCTGCCGCTGGAGTCGTGCCCACGAGCCGGCCGCATGAGGTTTCCGCCGCACCAGGTCCTTCAACAGTTCCTCCGCCCAGCGGTGCCGCTGGCGCGCCAGGACGTAAGGGAGCGGACGTCCGTAATGGGCCTCCAGATTCCGGCGCAACGCCGCGGCCTCCTCCCGCAGTGCTTCATCGGGGATCTGCTGAAGGATCAGGGGGTCGTGGAGGAGCATCCCCAGCGCCTGATAGCGACGGCCCGGGCCGGGGGGCAGGTGCGCCTCCAGTCGCTGAAGCGCCTCCTCCAACGGCGGATCGTAGGTGGGCCGAACCCGGGGAACGCGGGCCTCGGGGATCAGGGCCCGCAGACGATCCAGCCCCTGCCCGGATACCGCCACCGTGGCGACGACCGGAACGCCCAGACGAGCGGCCAGGCCCTCCAGATCGATTTCCACTCCCTCCGCCTGCGCCTCATCCATCAGGTTCAGGTCCAGAACCATCGGAACCTCCAGTTCCGCCAGCTGGAGGGTGAGGAGAAGGGCCTGGCGGAGATGCCGGGCATCCGCCACTTGGATGATCGCCTGGGGCCAAGCCGTGAGGAGCACAGACTGTGTGATCCGCTCCTCTGCCGAAATCGGGAAAAGGCTCCGGATCCCTGGCGTATCCAGGAGTAGGCCGCCCTCGGGGAGGCGACCCCTCATGAGATCCACCGTAGTTCCCGGGTAGTTCGAGACCGTCGCATAATGGCCAGTCAGCCGGAGGAAGAGGGCCGATTTCCCCACATTAGGGGGCCCCACCAGCACCACCGGCCGCCCCCTTTCGCCCGCTGGGCTCTGAACAACCTCGGAGTGACCGGAAATCATAAGCGCACATCGGAAATTTCAGGATCGCTAGCCATGCATCCGATAAGCGCCATTTTCGAAAATCATCTTTTTTTGAATTTAAATCATCCCTGGAAGAACAGCAGTGAAGATCCTCATAATAGAACACTGACGAATGAGGAATGAGGCTCCTAGAAGGAGATTCCCGAAGATTTCAGGACTGGGAAGGCTACCCTTCGGCGGCCTCCCCGACTCCAAAAAGCCCCAAATTGCACACTATAATCCCGCTTTAGTTTTCGCGGATTTCACTGCATCTTCGACTTCGACTGATGGCGGTTCCGGAGTCGGTAAACCACAAACGTGATCGCCCCGGCCGGCAACATAAAGGGGCCGCCCAGCACCAGCATCCAGATGCTGATGTCCACCAGGGCCTGCAACAGGATCCCCAGCACCCCAGTAGCCTCTCGGAACGTTTCCCTCGGATCCCACATGACGGGCGTCGGGGTAGAGGCCGGGGTCGGCGTGGGGCGCTGGGGTTCGAGAATCACCGTAATCAGCGAATACGCAGCGCGCCCTTTCAGGAAGTTCATCCGACCTTTCACCTGGGCGATCTCCCCTTCCAGCTCCCGCAATCGCACTTCCACCTGGAGGGCCTCCTCCACAGACTTTGCCTCTTTCAGGAACTCCCGGAGCCGGGCCACTGCCGCCTCCAGGTTGGCCAGCCGGGCCTCCAGATCCACATATTCCTGGCTGACGTCCTGGCCCGAAGTGTTCTCATCCGCCACCCTCGTCGCGATGCGCCGCAACCGGCCCAGCGTCTCCTCAAACCGCTCGGAGGGCACGGCAAACGTCAGGCTGGCGTATTTTTCCTCGTCCTGGAACCAGGTGCGAGTGTTCAGGATGTAGCCGCCCATATCGGCCACCAGTCCCTCGATGCGGGTGAGCGCCTCATCGACGCTGGAGACCACAAGGCGCATCTCGGCGTTTTTGATGATCATGCGGACGGCGGGATTGGGGATCACTCCGGGAGGATTTACGGCGACGGCCACCGGCGTGGCAGGAGGTGCCCCTTTCAGCATCTGCGCGTTCTCCGCCTGCGGGCCGCCGGCGCTTTCGATCTGAGGTTTAGCCAGCGGCATCGCTTGAGGCATTTCCACAGGGGTCGGGCGCGCGACCCGTGCACATGCGACGAGAAGCATTCCGAGGATCATCCCGACGGAGAGCGAGCGCATGGGAACCTCCTTCTGGCTGATCTCATAGGTAAGACGTCAAACGGCAAGCCAGCGTTCCCCTAGCAAGGAGCACACCTGCGGATCCGTTCTATCGGGAGCCACTGAAGGGGTTGTCCGACACAGCGCCCTTTAATGAGCATGATAGCTCCTTCCCCTGCATCCCCTGATGGGCGGCCTTGCCCGCTCACCAACGAATATCTTTATCCCACCCTATGGTTGCATGGTGGCCGGCTAAGCGAGATCCCTCTAAAATCAAAATCAATAGAAGTCAGGCGCCTGATCTCCTGCCCTCGTGTCACCCTTTGAGGAGCGAACGCATCGAATTTTTTAGGGGGCAAAAGAGGAGGGATCCACCGATGGCGGTGCGACCGATTGTCATGGCCGATCAACCGATCCTGCGACGGAAGGCCGAGCCTGTCCTACGGATCACGCCGGCCCTCCGCCGCCTGATCGACGATATGGTGGAGACCATGCGGGCGGCGGAAGGGATCGGCCTGGCCGCGCCCCAGATCGGCGAATCCCTCCGCGTGATCGTCGTGGAGGTCCCGGAGGACGAGGAGGTGCCCGGAAGCGGGATCCTACACGTCGTCATCAACCCGGAGATCTTGGAAGCCTCCCCGGAGATCGTAGAGGGAGTAGAAGGCTGCCTCTCGATTCCCGGATGGTATGGCTGGGTCCCCCGACATCGGTCGGTGACCGTGCGGGGCCTCAACCGGGATGGTCGGTGGATTCGAATCCGGGCGGAAGGCCTGGTGGCCCGTGTGTTCCAGCACGAGATCGATCATCTGAACGGGATTCTCTTCCCCGACCGGATTCAGGATCCCACCCGCATCTGGCGCGTCCAGCCCGCCCGGGAGGCTGTCTCGGAGCCTGTTTCAGCCGGCCTCTCCTCCGGCTTACGCGATTGAGCGGAGAAACGTCTCTCCGAGGATGGTTGAGCCGCCCCCAGATCGAGGAGAAGGATTCACTTACGGCGCAAAGGATTCGGACAGGCCTTCGGTGGTTTAGAAGGGCTACCTTAGACGACTTTGAAGCTCTACCACGGGTTTTGGGAGGGAAGAACCTGGCTCCCATCCAACCTGGCTCCCATCCCTCCCGAAGGCTCCTGGATCAAGCTGGCTGCCTGCAGTGACTCATGGCATAAACCCTTATACGGGAGGGAAGTTCGAATGGAGAACCTGATCATCCTGGGCGCCGGGCCGGCCGGGTTAACGGCGGCCCTCTACGCGGCGCGGGCGAATCTCTCGCCGCTGGTGATCACCGGCAACAGCGTCGGCGGTCAGATCGCCACCACAGATGTGGTGGAGAACTTCCCCGGCTTTCCGGAGCCCATTGGCGGCGCGGAACTGGCGGAGCGTATGAAGCAACATGCGGAACGCTTCGGCGCCCGCTTTGAGTTCGACGAGGCGATCGAGGTCGATTTCCGGCGCCACCCCTTCCGGGTGCGCACGTATGGTGAGGAATACGAGGCGAGGGCGGTGATCGTGGCCACCGGAGCCACCCCGCGCCGTCTGAACGTCCCCGGCGAGCAGGAGTTCTGGGGGCGGGGCGTTTCCGTTTGCGCCACCTGCGATGGCTTCTTTTTCACAGACAAAGAGGTCGTGGTGGTGGGCGGGGGCGACAGCGCCTTCCAGGAGGGACTGTTCCTCACCCGCTACGCGCGGAAGGTCACCATCATCCACCGGCGGGATCAATTCCGCGCCCAGCCCATCCTGCAGGAGCGCGCGCGGAACAACCCGAAGGTCGCCTTCCTGACGAACGCCATCGTCACAACCATCCTGGGCGACGGAAAGGTACGGGGGGTGCGGCTGAGGAACGTGAAGACAGGGGAAGAGTGGGAATTCCCCACGGACGGTGTGTTCATCTTCATCGGTTACGAGCCCAACACTGCGCTGTTCCGCGGACAGCTGGAAATGGATGAGGCAGGCTACATCAAAGTCAACGAGCGGCTGCACACCAGCGTTCCCGGCGTCTTTGCCGCCGGCGAGGTGCATGACCGATGGTTCCGACAGGCTATCACCTCGGCCGGGTTTGGGGCCATGGCCGCGATGGAGGCGGAGAAGTTCCTAGCTGAGCTGGAGCATCGGGGCTACCCTGCTCTGGCCTCCGCGGCCGAATAGTTCCTGTGAAATCCGGCATCCCCCCAGGCCCTTCGAGCTTTGGGGGATCTTATGGAGTTACGCAGCGGAGAGTCCGCTGGGGAGAGCGGGATCGTCCCATCCCCTCGATCCTCTCTCCCCACAGCCTGAAGGGCCATGGGAAGAGACGAATAAAGCTCTTCGGAGGCGGAGATCGGTCTCTCCCAAAGTGGAAATATCTCCAGCGGCCCCATTGAGCCTCTGAACTCCTCCTCACTCCTCCGAATCCGGGGCCGGGAGGATCCGCTCCAACGCCTCCTGAAGATCTCGGGGGAGGCTTCTTTGCCGCGCCTCCTTCCGCAGCCACTCCTTCAGTTTGCGCGCGTGAATGACCGGGACGCTGTTGCCTTCGACATCCAGACGGGCTTCTGGATGGGTAAAGACGATGACCGGCTGAATGGGGATCTCTACGTCACCCAGATGGCGAGCGAAATGACGGCGAAGGGCTTCCACCTCTAGCCGCGCCTCCCGGGTCGGGTTCCCCAAGGTATCTTGGGCCAACCAGCGCATTAACCGTCGAAGGGGGTTCATCGGCTGAGACCATCGGTCGTTCCGACAGCGGATCTCCCCACGCTGCCATTTGACGACAAACGTCCGCACCCCATCGGGGCCGATCAGAACATGCTCGGCAGGAAGCATATAGTGATAGAGGATATATCGATCATCGAGACCTTTGAGAGCCTGGGTGAGCGCCGCCTCTGGCCGATCCGGGCGCACGAAGCGATGGATGTAATATATCCCAATCTGAGCCAGCCCAAAACCCACAAAAAAAGCGAGGAGCGGGATCAGCGAAAGCTGAGGATACAGCAGGGACGTGATTAACCCGAGGATCAGGATCATCTGCCCCATGGGGAAAGTCCAGTTGGCGATCGTCGCCCGACGCCGAATATATGCCTCGTTCCGCACAACTTTCATGCGGCTTCTAATCCCCCTGCATATCACGTCCTGGGATTTTCATCGATCAGGATGCAGTCGGCTCCGATTTCATCGAGGTTTAGCTCATGATCGGGATCTACACCGACAGAAGCAGAAGCCCTGAATTGCCCACAGAACATACACAGCTGGATCGCATCGGGATCGGGCTCTGCAATTTCCTTTCTCAGAAGCCTTCGAATCATGCTCCAGATCACTGGAATTGCCCTTTTTGGCGTGCAGAGATTGAACGACCCGGCCAAGCAAAGGAGAGTTACCACTCTACTACCCTTTGGGAACCGAGAGGCCCTCTTCGCTTCCTTCCCATCGCCCGAGCACGAGCGCAATATTATGCCCTCCGAACCCGAAGGCGTTCACCATAGCTCGACGCACTGTGGCCCTACGGGCTACATTTGGGACATAATCTAGATCGCATTCAGGATCCGGCGTCTCATAGTTGATAGTGGGATGGATAATTTGATGAACGAGAGTCAGCACCGTGGCAATGGCGCCTAGAGCCCCCGCCGCGCCCATGGTATGACCGATCATGGACTTGGTGGCGCTGATGGGGATCCGATAAGCCGTTTCCCCAAACACCTGTTTGATGGCCATCGTCTCAATCGGATCGTTCAAACGAGTGGAGGTTCCGTGGGCGTTGATGTAGTCGATCTCCTCGGGCCCGATCCTCGCATCCTGGAGCGCCCAACGCATGGCGCGGGCCGCGCCGGCGGCATCGGGTTCGGGAGCCGTCACGTGATGGGCGTCGGCCGCGTTGCCGTAGCCTAGGACTTCAGCGTAGATCCGAGCTCCCCGGGCACGGGCATGAGAGAGCCTTTCCAACACTACGATCCCCGCGCCCTCCGCATAAACGAACCCATCTCGGTGAGCATCAAAGGGTCGGCTGGCCCGCTCCGGGTCTTCGTTTCGGGTGGAAAGGGCCCGCATCGCCGCGAAGCCAGCGATGGCGAAATCCGTGATCAGCGCCTCCACCCCGCCGCAGATCACGATATCGGCAATTCCCCGACGGATCCACTCCGCCGCTTCGCCAATGGCCTGGGCGCCGGTGGCGCAGGCGGCGGCTACGGTAGCGATCGGGCCCTTCGCCCCAAAGTAGACGCTCACGTGATGGCTCGGCATGTTGGGGATCGAAGCCACGAGGGCGAAAGGGCTCACCCGTGCCAGCCCCTGGGTGCGGAAAATCTGGATCTGGCGGTCCGCCACCTCATAGCCTCCCATCCCTACCCCGATCAGCGTCCCCACCCGTTCGGGATCCGGAAAGCCATCGAATCCGGCGTCCCGAACCGCCTCCAGCGCCGCCACCACGGCGAACTGAGAACAGCGGGCCATGCGGCGGGCCTCTTTCGGCGAGAGGGCGATAGTCGGATCAAAGCCCTTCACCTCGCCGGCGATGCGGACCGGGAGCCCCGAGGCGTCAAACTGGGTGATCGGGCCGATGCCCGAGCGGCCGGCGATCAAGCCCTCCCAGAACGCCCCGACGTCCAGGCCGAGAGGGGAAAGCACCCCCATCCCGGTGATCACCACCCGCTGGGCTTCCGGACGCGAAAACCGCATCGGTCTCATCCAGGGGAGAAGTTGCAAGCTGCATTTCCTTAAGAAGTGAAGAAGGTCATCTCTTCTGGATTGCCTTTAGCTGAGCTTGGAGAAAAGCAAACCCTGCTTCTCTTAAGAGATATGAAGCCAGATAAAGCACTCGCTCCTCCGAGGATTTTTGTCGGAGTTTAGCAAGATATTCTTCTACTCGATCATGAGAATGAAGAACCGAAGCATGGCCGTAAAGCCTCACCAGATTTTCAAGTTCCTCGGGAGGGATCTGAACCGCTTGTCTAAGAAGAAGAAGGCGACCTATAGCGAGTTGTCGATCGATCTGCTTGCGGTAGAATTGCTGAAAACGTGCGTAAAGATCAGCCATGGATAGAGAGACAGCCTGGCTGACTTGTGGATCAAGAGGCTGCAACAGGTTGACCTGTATACGCAGAAGCACCTCCCCTCCTACACCAGTCGCAATCGCCAAAAGCCATGGGTCAGATGATAGGTTAAGCCGACGAGCGATCAAATAAATCGTGAGGATGAAAACAACATGGGTTGCGATGAATAGCATGGCCCATCTGCTTCGCAGAGCTCGATACGGATCGCTTTGGAACGTCTGGAGGATTTCGCTGATCGCCCATACAAGGGCTAATCCGGCTGC
Source organism: Thermoflexus sp. (assembly GCA_025057635.1). Taxonomy (GTDB): domain Bacteria; phylum Chloroflexota; class Anaerolineae; order Thermoflexales; family Thermoflexaceae; genus Thermoflexus. The sequence continues at coordinate 7,467 of JANXBD010000062.1, forward strand.
TAAGATACATGGGCCAGCTGCTAAGATCCATGAGCCGATTGTCATCATCACTTGAGATGCATCCATCCGTGAGCTCCTCCCGAGCAGAGGAATATGGATGGTCGGTCGGCGTTCTTCATCTGGTCTACATGCCTCCCACACCTGCGAACCAAAGCGTGTTCCGCCATATGGAAGCGCGATCCGAGGATCTCATGCCATAAACTAAAAATTAAATAATTTGGCCCCCTATCTAGGGGGCCGGTATGTCGTTCGTCTGAGGGGCATCGGCGGAAATCATGGCCCTGTAGCGCCGAAGGCCACCAGCATCGCATGACCACTTTGATCTAAGGAAGATGGTTATTTGGTAGGCTCTGAGAAAGAACGTTGAGCCTCCTGACGCCCTCGGGCAGTCAGCGCGACGAGTTGTCCTGCCCTCACATCTCGGATCTCGATCAATCCTTCCCTCTGCATCTCCTCTAGGACAGGTCGTACTTCATCCAGGAGGGAAAGGGTTGCCGCCGCCAATTCAATAGGCAGAGCCGGGCCGCCACGGCGCAGAACATCCAGGATCTCTTGACGCAGACGATCATTCTCAGAGGCTGGAACGGGCACCATCTTCACCTCCTAGGTATTTAGGTATAATGTCCTACCCGGAGGGGCTTAGAGGTGAGCGTTAGAGATTAGTTACGCCCTGGATGAGGGCATATCCAATGCTCGCCGAGTAAATTCAGCAGGCCGTTTGGGCTATTAAGGAAAATGGAGTTAAGGAAAACAGCACGCTATGCTCCGATCTCTCACAGGGACAGACCTCCGGGCCCCTTATACGGATTCCAGCGAAGAGGCTTTACCCCATTTGTTTGAATTCTAATCCGAATCGATGATCTTCGTCAAGCCTCATATTCCAAATCCCCCTTCTCTCCTCATAAGAGGGCATACGAAAAACTTGAGCCATAAGCGGGCGATCGGAACGCTAATCAGATAATCCCTACTTGGCTATAGTCCCCTAAGGTGAATTTATACGCCTTCGGCTTCATCGGCGAGTGGGCGATCACCGCGCGGCGTCCGATCAGGCTGTCCGCGATCCGCGGGATGTCCTCGATGCGGCAGTGCTCCAGCACAATGCTGTGCTCGATCTCGCTGTTGATGATCTCGCAGTGATGATAGATGCTGGTGAAGGGGCCGATGTAGCTGTTCACCACCCGGGTGTGTTCCCCGATGATTGCCGGGCCGCGGACCCGACTGTTGATGATTTCCGCGCCCCTCTCGATGATCACTTTCCCCTCCAGCACCGAATCCCGATCCACATACCCCTCCACCCGCGGCTCCAGCTCCTCCAGCACCAGGCTGTTGGCGGCGAGCATATCGATCGGCTTCCCGGTGTCAATCCACCACCCGGTGTGGATGTAGGGATAGACCATATAGCCCTTCTCCACCAGGTATTGAATGGCGTCTGTGATCTCCAGCTCGCCCCGCCAGCTGGGGCGGATGGCCTCCACCGCCTCAAAGATCGGCGGCCGGAAGAGATAGATCCCCACCAGCGCCAGATTGCTGCGCGGCTCCCGGGGCTTTTCCACCAGCCGCACGATGCGGCCGTTCTCCAGCTCCGCTACCCCATAGTGCTGAGGGTCAGGGACTTCCTTCAGGACGATCTGGGCATCGTAGTTGCTCTCCAGAAACATCCGCACCAGATGACGAATCCCTCCTTGGATCACATTGTCACCCAGGAACATCACGAAGGGCGTGTCTCCCAGGTAGCCCCGGGCGATTTTCACCGCATGGGCCAGGCCCAGCGGCGCCTCCTGACGGATATAGGTCACCTTCACCCCCCAGCGGCTCCCATCCCCCACCGCCGCCATCACCTCGGGGGCCGTATCCCCAACCACGATCCCAATGTCGATGATGCCCGCGTCTCTTACGGTTTCGATGACCCGGAAGAGGACCGGCTTGTTGGCGATGGGGATCAGCTGCTTGGCGCTGGTGAAGGTCAGGGGATAGAGCCGGGTCCCCTTCCCTCCGCTCAGGATCAGCGCTTTGATCGACGTCATCCTCCTCCCTCCCACATGGGATTCCCACTTGCTGGTGGAGGGGGTGAGAGATCCAGCGGCGAAGCCAACCGCCCCTCACCCCCCAAACCCTCATGCCGCAAACGGGTGGTG
>JANXBD010000063.1 GCA_025057635.1 Thermoflexus sp.
AGAAACTACGCCAGCTCGAACTCCATCCTCACCTCCCAGGTCTCCCCCGGATCCAGGTGAAGGAGCCAGTGGGCTGTCAGGCTGGTTCCCTCATAGACCCGCTCGAACCCGGCCTCTGAGTTCGAGATCGCCTCTACCGGGAATTGCCACCAGGCCGCTGGCCGGCTCAGGCGGATCACCACCCGCCCCCACCATTCATGAACAATGGCCAGCTCGTCGGATTCAGGGAGCTCCTCCAGCGTTGCAAAGGAGCGCAGTTCCCCACCCGGCCACACCGTATAGGCCCTCTCGCTGTCGCTTCCGGACATCCCCCAGTTCACCTCGACGCCGAATCGGGCCCGGATGGGAGAGAGCCCCATCGGCGTCAGGCGATAAGAGACCCGGAGGATCGGCCGATCCGAAAGGGCCTCCAGGGTCTTCTCCAGGCGTAGGGGCTTGGGACCCTCCGGATCCCACACCTGGCCATCCCGACGGAGGACTAAGCAAGGGTGAGGCTCCGCCTGCAAGGTGGCCAGCGTGTAGGGCTGATTGACGAAATCCCCCCATTCGGCATACTGGGCCCGATAGAATTCATCGATGGAGGTGTCCGGAGCCATGAGATGATCGATCAGCCCAGTCCGACGATACCAGTCCAAAAATAGCCTTTCTTCCAGGCCCACCTCCTTCACTCGCACTCGATAGGTATGAATGCTTTCTACCCGACCTTCCTGGCTGGCTAACACCACCTCCCCGCGGGCCACCGCCTCCTGGAGCGCTCGGTGATAGCCCTCCCGATGCCGGGTCATTCCATTCAGTAGGTTCAGGGCCGCGTCGCGGCGGTCCCATTCTAGGATCTGGCCGCCTAGGTGAGGGCTAACCAGAAGCCACTGATGGGGTGTTCCGATCACGATCTCTTCATAGGTGTCCGCATCGAAGTCTACGCGTTCCGCATAGGCCCAGGGCCCTGCCCCATAGCGCGCTTCATCCGCGATCGCTTCAGCAGTGATGAGATGCTGATAGTTCGCCTCACGGATATGGAACAGATAGATGCCGCCAAACACGCCATGCCAGTAGGGGCAATTGCATTGGCCTGCCCATACATGATCCAGAGCCTCCGCCCGCCGTGCCGGGTCCGGGAGGGCATGGACCTTCCGGCTGACCCAGAGCATCTTTTTGTGCATCTGGTTGACCTCCGGGTATTTGGCCAGGAAGACCCGCCAGAATCCTCCTCGGAGGAATCGGAGGAGATCCCATCGGCCTTCCGCCTGCAGTTGATGTTTGAGATCGGTGAGCTCCATCGAGACATCCGAAGGCAGGGCCCACTCGGTCATTTCATCGTAGGAGGCGGTAGGAAGATATATCCGACCAAGTGGGGGAAAGCGGGCGGCGTATTCGCCCGGCGGAATGGAGATCAACCAGTCGGCGTTTTCCTGAATAGCCGTGAAGAAGGCCTCAATCCATCCTCGATCCCAGCAATGGAGATCTGTCCCTGGCCACAAGCCGAACTTCTCCCCATCATCCCCCATCACCGCCACCCTTGGTGGGGCACCGGGAGGAAGCGGCCGTTCGGCCTGCTCCCGCAGCCAGTCGATCACCTCAGAGACGGAGGCCCAGGGGATGATGTATCGCAGATGCTTGGAGGTGCCGAAGATCTTCAGAGGATATCCCAGTTCCTCCGTCACGTAATAGCCGAAGAGGTCCTCATCCGTTAGCCCGACCCACTTGAAGTGGGTGTCGTCCACAATGGTATATTGAAGGCCCGCACGGGCCAGCGGGCAGGGAAGGTGCGGCTCCCATACCCGTTCTGCCAGCCAGAAGCCGGCCGGTCTCGTTCCGAAATCTGTCTGCACTGCCTCGATGTGCTTGCGGATTTGACCCTCTTTATCCTCATCCGGGATGATCGCTAAGATCGGCTCATAATAGGCCCCGGCCATGATCTCCACTTGGCCCCGCTCCACTAGACGGCGGATCCGGGGAAAAAAGTCCGGGCGGTGCTCCAGAAGCCAGTCTCGCAATGGCCCTGTATAGTGGAGGGCGACTCGAACTCCCGGATGGCGTTCCAGAGCTGCGATCATGGGCTCGTAGGCTCGGCGATACGCCTCCTCGAAGACCCAATCGAAGTTCCCAACCGGCTGATGATTATGGAGGGCTAGCGCCAAATAGATCTTTCCCATAACAGATTCCCTCAGACGAAAAGCTTGATACTGACATGAACGTCGGTAACGCCTCTATATTGTGTTCGGAATGATAGGTCATCAACTTGATGGGGATGAGACCGCTAGAGACAGCCTACTCTCCGAGAGGAGCCTAAGGGAATCCCCTAATCAGGCTAACCGATCCTCAGGGAGGCAAAAGGGGTATCCCCCGAAGTTCCTAACGGAAGGACGCGGCCACCCAGTCTCCGATCAGCCAGTAGCGAAAATCCTCTCCTCGGCTGCAGGCAATCGCACCGATGATTCCATACACAAGGGCTCCTAACGGGATCAAGCTGAGCAAGCAGGCGAAGGGATAGATGCATATGCCAACCATCAAGGCAGTCAGCGTCAAGGCGAATGCCCAGGTGATGCCGGCGATCACAATCCCAGCGACCCAGGCAAACAGCTGGAACACCAGAGACTGGAGGGCATGAAAGGCCACATGGTGGGATCGTTCCCGATAGAACAGATAAATCAGAAACGCAGCAATTGGTCCGCCCAGCCCAGTGACCAGATTCAGCAGAACGCTCAAGTGGGCCAGCATCGCCCACTGTCGCTCCTCGGCGGAGAGCCCGACGGAAGAAGGAAGGGAGGAACTATCGTCCATGGTTGCCTCCATTCGGAAGGATGATATCGTGACTCTGATTTACGCTTTCGATCCACCGGATATCATCTGCAGGGTATTATGCAACAGTTTAGGGGAGATAGGGAAGAGGCCGAAAGCAGGGCAAACTGAGCCTAGCCGGCTTATCTCGTTGAGACAGAGGTTAAGTTGCCAAGAGGGGAATCCAGGATCGACTGCTTAGATCTCTTTAGGCTTCGATTGACGGTGAATCCGATGTTTTTTACAATCATTAAAGATCCATGTAGGGATTTCGTCGAATGCGGCATTCCGATCACCAAGCGGTGGGGCGAGGACGTCGGGTCTGGTGGCTGGCTTCTCCGGCTCCGGCGATCGTTCGGGCGGCCCTCGGGCGATGGCCAGCTTTACTTCAGGATCTTCTCTATCATCGGGGGATCACCTCCGAAAAGGCGGCGGAGGATTTCCTAGCCCGCGCTTGGTCTGCTGGGGATCCGTTCTTACTAAAGGGAATGGAACAGGCGCTGGAGCGCCTTGAGCAGGTGATTGCGAAAGGGGAGCCCATCGTGGTTTACGGCGACTACGATGTGGACGGTGTCACCGCGACGGTGATGCTCGTCCAGGTTCTCGAGGCCCTCGGTGCGCACGTCTTCCCTTACATTCCCCACCGGGAAACGGAGGGGTATGGCCTTAATGAAGAGGCTCTAAGAGGCTTGGCGGAAGCAGGAATCCGGGTGGTGATCACGGTCGACTGCGGGGCGCGGGCTGTGGCAGAAGCTGCTCTTGCTCGTTCTCTGGGTCTCGACCTGATTGTCACCGACCATCATCTGCCGGGCGCAGTCCTTCCGGATGCCGTTCTGATTAATCCCAAGCAACCGGATTGCCCTTATCCGTTCAAAGAGCTGGCAGGAGTGGGGGTTGCTTACAAGCTGGTGCAGGCGCTGAAGGCCCTTTATCCCCATGCGGCCTTTGAACCGGAGGACTTTCTGGATCTGGTGGCGCTGGGGACGATCGCGGATATTGTGCCATTGCAGGGGGAAAATCGAGCGCTGGTGGCGCGAGGGCTGGAGCAGCTGCGGACGCCGGCCCGCGTCGGTTTACAAGCGCTCTATCAAGTCGCCGGTCTGGAAGCCTCGCAGGTAGATCCCTGGGCGATTTCCTTCATTCTGGCCCCGCGTCTGAACGCAGCGGGGCGAATGGAGCATGCCCTCGCGGCTTACCGTCTCCTGAGGACAGCGGATCCGGTCGAGGCAATGGCGCTGGCCGAGGAACTGGATCGCCAGAATCGGGCGCGTCAGGCGCTGACCCAGAAGATAGAAGAAGCGGCGCGCGCCATGGCCATTTCGGAGGATCGGATCCCGTGGCTGATCTTCGCGGCCTCTGAGGCCTTCCGACCTGGGGTGGTAGGATTGGCAGCCGGGCGGCTGACGGAGGCCTTCTATCGCCCGGCTGTGCTGATCAGTTTGGTGGGCGAGGAGGGAAGGGGATCCGCCCGGAGCATCCCAGAGTTCCATATCACTGAGGCGCTGGATGCCTGCGCCGATTTGCTGGTGCGCCATGGCGGGCATGCCACTGCTGCCGGGTTCGTTGTGCGGCGGGAAAACCTAGAGCGACTTCAGAAGCGCTTGCAGGAGCTGGCGGCCCAGGCTCTCAGCACGCAAGAGCTTCAACCGGCGATTGTTGTGGAGGCCGTGTTGCCTCTGCGAGAAGTGACATGGCGCCTTCAGGAGTGGATCGCCTGGCTAGAACCGTATGGCTACGGCAATCCATCCCCACGCTTCCTCAGTCGCGATGTGGTCGTCCGCTCAGTTCGGACAGTGGGGCACGATGGCCAGCACCTCCGGATGGTGCTGACAGTTCCCGAGGGTGGCCCTGTTTGGGACGCCGTTGCGTTCCGCCAAGGAGGTCGAACAGGGGAGGTCGGCCCTGGGATGCGGCTGGATGTGGTCTTCGAGGTGCGAGCGGAACGATGGAACGGCGAGCCTCGTCTGACGCTTCTGGTGGAGGACTTCGCTCCTTCCTCCGGGCCCCCTACAATTCCACTTCCAGGGCTTAACACAAGGTTTCAACAATGAAGCAAAATGGGGTTCTGGTGCTAGGTGTCGCGCTTAGCGCGATCTTGATGGCTTGGGCATTGCAAGGTCTACATCTCGAAGAAATAATTGGAGCCCTCGAGGGGCTGCAGCTTCCTTGGCTTCTGGCTGGGGCTCTGTTCTATTTTGTTGCGGTCATTCTGCGAACTTGGCGCTGGGGAATCCTGCTTCATACCCTGCAATCCACTGGCTTTCGAGAGCGGTTTGTCGCGCTGACCATCGGATATATGGGGAACAATCTTTATCCGGCCCGCGCTGGGGAGCTGTTACGAGCCTATGTGCTTCAGCGTCGGTGTGGCATCAGCATGGGCGCTGCGCTAGGAACCATTGTCGTCGAGCGCGTGCTGGACGGGCTGATGGTGGTGTTTCTAGCTATGGCAGCTCTTCTCTTCTTTCCCCTTCCGGCCTCACTACGGCTAGTGGTGATCGTAGGAGGAGGGATATTCGGCGGAGCATTCCTAGGATTGCTAGGGGTGGCCCGGAGCGCAGCCAAGCTTCACGATCTTCTCGAACGCCTCTCCGGACGTTGGTCAGGTTTTTGGGTGAGGCGAGCGATTGCTTTCGTTTCTCGGTTCCTAAACGGCTTAACGGTTTTGCAGCGCCCCGCTGCCGCTCTGACCGTTGGAGGGCTTACCGGTTTGATTTGGCTGGCGGAAGCAGGAACGTATTGGCTGGTGATGCGGGCCTTTCCCTTTCAGGCCTCGTTTGTTTCTCTTCTGGTGATGACAGCCACTGTGAATCTCGCCACAGCCCTTCCATCTGCTCCAGGCTACGTGGGCATTTTCGAGGCGCCTGGGATTGCTGTCCTTCGGGCCTTTGGGATTCCTGCCAGCGCCGCCTTTGCATATACGCTGATCCTTCATCTCATTCTCTGGTTGCCTATCACGCTTCTGGGCCTCTCTCTGTTCCTGCGGGAGGGACTTCGTGGGATCCCCCATCGCGCTGACGTCTCGACTCCGTCCTCTACGTAGAGAGACTCGCGCTCTGGGGGAAGGCATCCGCTGAACCAAGTGGTTGAGCTATTCAGCTACAAGGGATTAAGGATTTAAGGATAAAGAAAGCAATGCATCTCTCAAAGTCATCCTGAGAGCTCGAGATGCCACTTAGGAGTTCGATAAGGATACGTCGCCTTCCTACTTTGGTGATCGATCCCATCTCTGAGGAGTTGTGAGATTATGGGTATAGAAGTGCGAGCTTCGGTTCGGATGGGTGCAGCGCAAATCCGGCAGTCCTTTCTGGACTTCTTTGCCGCCCGGGGTCATATGATCGTCCCTAGCTCTTCCCTGGTGCCCCGCGGGGATCCCACTCTGTTGTTCACCAACGCGGGGATGAACCAGTTCAAGAACGTATTCCTGGGGTTGGAGAATCGTCCCTATAGGCGGGCGGCCTCAGTTCAGAAATGTATGCGAGTTTCCGGGAAACATAATGATCTGGAGAACGTCGGCCCAAGCCCGCGTCACCATACTTTCTTCGAAATGCTGGGGAATTTCTCGTTTGGTGATTACTTCAAACGCGAGGCCATTCATTACGCCTTCGAATGCCTGACTCAGGTCTACGGCTTAGATCCAGAGCGGCTGGTCTTCACAGTTCACCAGGACGATGACGAGGCGTATCGGGTATGGGTAGAGGAGATCGGTGTCTCACCGGCACGGGTCTTTCGAATGGGCGACAAGACCAACTTCTGGATGATGGGAGACACTGGCCCATGTGGGCCCACCTCTGAGATTCATTATGACTGGGGCCCCGAATATTGCACTTGCGGGGATCCGAACTGCAGTGTGGCGCTGGATAACGGGTGCGACCGCTGGTTAGAGCTGTGGAACCTAGTCTTCATGCAGTTCGACCAGAAGACGGACGGCACGCGGGTGCCGCTCCCCCGACCTGGGGTGGATACCGGGATGGGCCTGGAGCGGCTGGCCGCAGTGCTCCAGGGTGTGTTCTCTAACTACGAGACAGACCTGTTTGTTCCCATTATGGAGCGAACCCGGCAGGTGCGCGGGCATCTCCCTGAGGAGATGGAGGCCCATATCGTCGCTTACCGAGTGATCGCGGATCACACTCGTGCGGCCTCTTTCCTGATCGCCGATGGGGTGTTGCCCGGAAACGTAGGGCGAGGGTATGTGCTGCGGATGATCATCCGCCGCGCCGCCCGCTTCGGTCGTAAGATCGGCTTTGAGGAGCCCTTCATGGCCCGCGTGGCCGAGGCGGTCATCGAAGTCATGGGTGGGCATTATCGGGAGCTGGTGGATCGCCGGGAGCATATCTTCCGCATGCTCACCCAAGAGGAGGAGCGCTTCCTACGCACCCTAGATCTGGGGCTCTCCCAGCTGGAAGAAGTATTCGAGGAAATGGCCGCCCGCGGCGATCGGGTGGTGCCAGGGGAAGAGGCTTTCCGGCTTTATGATTCTTATGGGTTGCCGCTGGAGATCACTCGGGATGTGGCTCAGGAACGGGGATTCGTTGTGGACGAGGTGGGCTTCCAGCGGGCGATGGCTCAACAGCGGGAGCGGGCCCGGGCAACGGAGCGCTTCGAGATGGACACCGAGCAGCTTGCCCGCTATCGCCGCTTACTGGCGACCCTCCAGGACAAAGGTCTGATGGGAGACCAGGGGGTAGAATACGATCCCTACAGTGGAACCGAGAGGGAGACAACAGTAGCTGCCCTTCTGGCGGATGGAGAGGCCCTCCAGGTGGCCCGCCCTGGGGACCTGGTGGAGGTGGTTTTACCTGCCACTTGCTTCTATGTGGAGAGTGGAGGCCAGGTGAGCGATACCGGATATATCGTTCACTATCCGGAGGGTGGGGGTGATCCCCTGTGGGAGATCGAAGTGGAAGACACTCGCCAGCCAATCCCAGGTCTGATCACTCACGTCGGCCGAGTGAAGTCTGGTCATCCGCGGGTAGGGGACCCCGTGTGGGCAGTGGTGGATTTCGAGCGCCGGTGGGATATCATGCGAAATCATACGGCAACCCATCTTCTCCATGCACAATTGCGTGCCCTCCTGGGCACCCACGTCGTCCAGGCAGGCTCTCTGGTGGCACCAGACCGGCTTCGTTTCGATTTCACCCACGGGGCGCTGCTTAGCCAGCATGAGCTAGACGCGCTTTTCGATGCAATTAACGCTGCGATCCTAATGGACTATCCAGTCAATGTGAGTTATGAGCCGTATCCACAGGCCGTCGCAAGCGGTGCCATGGCCTTATTCGGCGAGAAGTATGGCGAGATTGTTCGAGTAGTCCGAATCGGGTGGCCGGGTGAGACGCCGGTCAGTGCAGAGCTGTGCGGCGGCACCCATGTGTATAACACCTCTCAAATCGGCATATTTGTCATTACCCATGAGGGTGGAGTGGGCGCCGGCGTTCGCCGCCTAGAGGCTGTTACCGGTCGGGAGGCGGTGCGGCTAATCCAGGATCGGATGCGCCGTCTAAACCATGCCGCGATTTACTTAGAGACTCAACCGGAGGAGGTAGACCGTAAGGTTCTTGATCTTCTCGACCGAATTCATTCCCTAGAGAAAGAGCTGATCCGGCTTCGCCGGGAGGTCGCTCGCCAAGAGTTCGAGACAATATTCCGTCAAGCGGAGCAAATCGGGGAGATTACCGTGCTAGTGGCCCAGAGCCGGGTTGGAGATATCGAGCAATTGCGGGAGATGACAGACTGGTTCCGTGAGCGGGTAAGGACGAATGGGGTGATCGTGCTCGCTTCGGTGATCGGCGGGCGTCCGAACTTCGTAGCAGCAGTGACACCCGATCTAGCCGAACGAGGCCTAGATGCTGTGCGGGTAGTGCGGGCGGTGGCCCAGGTCGTGGGCGGGAGCGGCGGCGGCCGGCCTACGCTGGCCCAAGCCGGAGGTCGCGATCTTACCAAGATCGGCGAGGCCCTTCATCAGGCTCCGTGGTTAGTCTCGGAGTGGCTAAGGAGGCGTGCCCACTAAAGCCACGAAAACGCGCCTGGCGCTTGGATGGGAAAGTATTTGAGATATTCGTTGTTTTAGCAGCCTACGTAGCGGCCTTCGCCCTGTGAGAATCCCACGACGGAGATTTGCTCTAACTTTTGAGAGAGCTAGTCGGGATCTCAGAAGGAGAGAAAGCGCGTCCGTCTTTCAGCCACCACACGCCTTGGTCTCGAGCGAGGGCCGCTGCCATCGGGTGGATTTCCGAACCGGCAACGACGGCCTGCACCTCTGCCTCGGGCAAAGCCCTCTGAAGTGCTGCGGCTCGCTCTGCCGCCCGCTCCACATCTTCCGTGTGCACCACCGCAGAGACCTCTATGACCAAGTAGGCATCGCCCTCCCCCTCTTTTTGGCGGCCTCGAACGAGAATGTCGACCTCGCCTAGCTCATCGGCCTCTTCAGTGGTGAGCCGTCCTTCCCTTTCGAGGAACTGAAGTAAAGATTCCCGTTCTTCTACGCTCAGGATATGGGGGTCCCGAACCAATTGGCGATACCGGCGGGGTCGGTTGCGGTAGTGATCCTCATGCTCCCATCCTCGTACCCGGCCATCTAGGACATCTACCCGCTCCGCTAGACGGCGAATGGCTTCGGCCAGCTCGGCGAAGCGTCGGTCGGTCTCCTGGCGATAGGTCAGGAACTCCTGACGGTGGGCGGCGAACTCCTCGTAGTGGCGGCGTTGAGCTTCGGCCAGCTCGGCGAAGCGTCGGTCGGTCTCCTGGCGATAGGTCAGGAACTCCTGACGGTGGGCGGCGAACTC
>JANXBD010000064.1 GCA_025057635.1 Thermoflexus sp.
CAGCGCTTCCTCCAGGGGCGTCCCCAGCCAGCGAGAGCGACCGTTGTCCACCAGCACCACATGGAGCTCCTCGGGTCCATCGGGCTCCCCCCGGCGGCGGGGGCCGGTCAGGAAAGAGGTGTAGGCGGTGAGGGCCTGGCCCGTCGCGCTGCGGGCCAGCACCCGCAGCAGGATCTCCGTGTCCTCCCACGTCGGCACCACCCGCTCGATCCCCATCAGGGCCACGTGGATCGGCGGCAGGGTGGTGACCATACGGCCGTTCCCCTCATTGGTCACCAGCACCAGGGTCCCGGTTTCCGCGATCCCGAAGTTCACCCCGCTGATCCCCATGCGGGCATCCAGGAACACCGGCCGCAGGGCGCGGCGGGCGGCGGCCGTCATCTCGGAGATTTCGTGGGTGGGCGGCATCCCCAGGTGCTTCTGGAAAATCTGCGACACATCCTCCCGGCGCTTGTGAATGGCCGGGGTGATGATATGGGAAGGCCGCTCCCCAGCGAGCTGGATGATGAACTCTCCCAGATCGGTTTCCACCACCCGGATCCCGGCGGCCTCTAGGGCGTGATTCAGGCCGATCTCCTCGCTGACCATGGATTTGCTTTTCGCAACCATGGGGATGCCCCGGGACCGCGCCAGGCTCACGATATACTCACAAGCCTCGCGGGCAGTGGCCGCCCAGAAGACCTTTCCTCCATGTCGCTCCACTTCCCGAGCGAATTGCTCTAGGTAGCGATCCAGATGGGCGATGGTATGGGCGCGGATCGCCCGGGCGCGATCCCGGACGGTCTCGGCATCGGGAAGATCCGAGAGGGCTTTCGAGCGGCTGACCAAGAAGGAACGGGTGGCCCGCCCCAGCGCCTCCTGCAAGACCGCGTTTTCCAGACCCTCCCGGATGCGGGCTCGAAAAGCGGGGCTAGGGAGCGACATGGACTCAGCCTCCGACAGAGCTTCAGCTTGAGTTTAGCGCAAACCGCCGCGCCGCGATCAAACCTTCGATGCTTTCAAGAACATAGAAGCAATTTCCCCACGATGTCCCATATACGTTCATGCGATGCGACTGCGATATGCATCGCACGCAAGAACGAAGCTCATCCTCCTGAACCCATCGCCCAGCGATACCCCTCTAGGGTGCGCCGTGCGGTCTCCTCCCAGGAGAAGCGGACGGCCTGCGTCCGACACTGCGCACGCCACGCCGGATCCTCCGCCCGACCCCAGGCTTCTTCAATGGCCTGGGCCATCTCCTCTACATCCCGCGGATCGAAAAACCGGGCGGCTTCGCCCCCCACTTCCCGCAGCGCCGGGATGTCCGAACACGCCACCGGGACACCGCAGGCCATGGCCTCGAGAACCGGCAGGCCGAATCCTTCCCACAACGACGGGAAGACGAAGAGCCGAGCGCCTGTGTAAAGCGCGGGCAACTCTCCTTCCGGAACCATCCCCAGATGCCGAACCCCCTCTCCCAGCCGCAGCGGATAACGGAGATCCCATGGCCCGGCCAGGATCAGATCCGGGGGATCCCCGTTCGCACGCAGGCGGCCCCGAACCCTTCGCCAGGCCTCCAGCAATCGACCCAGGTTCTTGGGTGGCTTGTTGATGCCGACGTAGAGGGCATAAGACGATGGAAGCCCATAGCGCTGCCGGATCGCCGCGACCTCCTGGGGTGGGCGGGGGACATAACCTGGATCGGCCGCGGCGGGGGTGATCGTCACCGGCGGCCGGATGGGGCCGAAGAAGCGCAGGAGATCCTGACGGGTGGCCTCCGAAAGGGTGAAGAGCGCCCGAGCCCGGGCCAGAACCAGACGATGCCATAGATCGTAAACCTTCCGGTGAAGGGCCGACCAGGCCTCGGTTAGGCGAAGCGGGATCAGATCCAACAGGGTGACGACAAGGGGCCCGGATCGCGTCAACAGACCGAGCGGAACCGCATAATGGGGAACGTGAACGAGGGCCTCCGGCCAGCGCCGGAGCATCCAGGGGATGCGGAGATGCTCGGCGGGGTGAAACGGCGGGGTCGAAACGGGGAGCAGGCGAAGGCGAGGCGATCCGGTTAGCCGCCGCAGATCCCAGCGATGATTCGGCAACGCCGGCGTATACAGCAGGACGACCTCTAACCCTGGCTCTAGGGACAGGATGGCCTCCACTAGGCGATAGGCATATCGCCCGATCCCCGGAAACCGATCGTTGATCACCCGGCCGTCTACGAACACGATCCCACTTCCACCCATAGGATCCTGTTTCCGTTCGGGGGAGGGGAAATGGAACACGCTATGGACCACTCAGGGCGGTGAATCCGATGGAAAGGCCTTCTCGGGGGAAGCGGGCACGGCCTCTCCCCTCTTTATCCTCGAGTTTATCCTCGAGCACCCCGGAGCCTCTAAGAGGGAAAACCATCCCTTAGGGCCGCATACCGCCGAAGACGGCGCTCAGCCCCCCAGCCCCCAACCCCAGGAGAGCTCAGAAGTTGCCATAGCGTGACTGAACGAGGAGTTCGTCAGATGCAGGAGATCATAGATTTCTCCAAGGGATCCAAGTGCCAAAGACACCCGGCCCCCTCCCAAAGCCCCTCGAAGAGGCGAACGGCGTAACTTTGGAATGGGCAGGGCCGCCTTCAGCGGCTCCGCCGCCCCAACTCGGAAGGCGGATCAGGACCCCGCCTGCCCGCCTGGGGTCGCTCATACAGTTCCACCAGCACCCCGAAGGCGCTCTTTGGGTGGATGAACGCATACCGGGTCCCCCCCTGCCCTGTCAGGGGAGCTTCGTGGATCAATTCAACACCGGCCGCCCGCAGCCGCTCTAGTGCGCCCTCCAGGTCCTCCACCTCCACACAGATATGGTGCAGCCCGGGCCCCCGACGGGCCAGGAAGCGCGCCACCCCGGATTCGGAATCCGTCGGTTGAACCAGTTCGATCTCCCCGCCTTCCAGCGGGAAGAAGGCCACCCGGACCTCCTCTTCCGGCACATCGGCCACCCGATCCAGCGGCAGCCCTAGGAGATCGCGAAAGAACGGAAGCGCCGCTTCCAGATCCTCCACCACGATCGCCACATGGTTCAGCCGAGGCATGTTCGCCTCCCCTCTCGACGATGGATCATACCGTGTTACGAGTTAGCGTTGTATGCGCCTGAACGGTCCCCGTCCGATGGGATCCCCGGCCCCTCCTTTACGAGCCACAGCCCGATGGCCGCTCCCAGACCATCGACCAGCACGTCCCAGCCGCTCGGATGACGGCCGGGGACCAGCGCTTGATGGGCCTCATCGGTGAGGCCATACAGCACCGCCCACCCCCAGGCCCAGCGATCCGCATGGGCCAAGCCATGCCCTCGAAGGGTCCAGCGCGTCAGGACGGCCAGGATCGCATACTCCAGCCCATGGGCGATGTTCTTGAGCAGCGCGTCCAGCCACGGCTCTGGCGCCTGCGGCAGATGCGGCTGGGAGGAGAGGAGGAAAATCACCCCCATCCAGAGCAGCGTCATCCCCCACCGCACCGCCGCTGGCGCGTTCAAAATCCGGGACCACCGATCCCGGCCGTCCATGGGCGCCCTCTCGCTGACGACATTCGGGAGATTTGGGCGATTACACGATCAGCGCCTATCGGCCTGTCGCCCGCTCCTTCCCCTTTCGTTTTCACGCGGCGTTGGCCGGGAAACGGAGGAGCGTCACCGGCCGGCGCAGGCGAGGGCTTCCGCATACGCAGCCTCCAGAGCCGGGAGTCGATGCGCCCAGCGATGGGCCGCATCGATCGTCTGCCGCGCGTTCTCCCCGATCCGCCGGGCGCCCTCCGGATCCTGCAGGAGCGTCCACGCGGCTTCCACCATCGCGCCGACCTCTCCCGGCGGAACCAACCACCCGGTTTCCCCATGGCGAATATATTCAGAGACCTGGCCGACCGCATCGGCCACCACCGGCAGGCCGGCCGCCAACAGGTCGATCAGCTTCATCGGGCACTTGGCCCGGTTGATCAGATCGTCGTCCATCAGATAGAGCGCGAGGTGACCGCGCCCCAGGACCTGCGGGAGCCGGCGCGGCTCCACCCATCCCTCCCAATCGATGCGATCGAGCAGGCCTGCCCGGGCCGCCGCCGCTCGAAAGCGCGCCTCCTCATCCCCCAAAGGTTGGCCCACATAGAGAAAGCGCAGGGCAGAAGAGCGTTGCGCAAGCGCTTCCATCACCCGGATCAGGCGATCCAGACCGAACTCGAGAAAGCGGGTGTAAAGCACGACCGTGGGGGGGATGACGGGCAACGGGCGGGACGGACCTACGAACCAGGCGGCATTCGGGAGATAGAACACCCGCTGGGGCGGGATCCCCATCGCCCAGGCTAGGGTCTCCAGGGTCCGGCTGGCAACGGTGAGGGCATCGGCATGGATCATTCCCCACCGCTCCTGCCACGCGAAGAGGCGGCGCTGCCATGGGGAATAGGGATTGCGATCGTTCCATCCCCCCGGTCCTTCCCAATCGTCCGTATCGACCACCACGGCTCCCCGGAAGCCGCCCGCCCGGCGCAGCCGTCGGAGGATCCAGTGGACGAAGCCCGGATACGCCTTCGGCTTGAAGGCGTGCACGATGTCGGGCCGCCGTCGGAGGACCTCCCGCGCTATCCGGAGGGCCACCCGCAGGTGAAAGAGCGGACCGCGGGGCGCTGGCAGGATGAGGATCTGCACCCCCTCTTCCTCCCATGACCGGCCTCCCTCCTCCCGATCCGGCCACGGCGGGAGGATCATCGTCACCCGATGGCCCTGGCGGACCAGCGCCCGAGCCATGGGAAGCGCCCGCGCCCGCATCGTCCCTCGCGGCCGCAGGCCAAAAGGGCCAATCATTACGATCGACCAGCGCTCCCGGCCCATCGCCGCTCCCCTCTCGGAGGGATGGTCCCCCAGCGCAGGGCCCGTCGGCTCATTCCACCGTCACGCTCTTGGCCAGGTTTCGGGGCTGATCCACATCGCATCCCCGCAGGACGGCGATGTGATAGGCCAGCAGTTGCAGCGGGACCACCGCCACGATCGGCGCCAGCCATCGGGGGACAGCCGGCGCCTCGAGGACCACATCGGCACGAGCGGCGGCCGTTCGATCGCCCTCGGTGATCAAGGCGATCACTTGCCCTCGCCGGGCCCGCACCTGTTCCATCTGGCTGAGCATTTTCTCATACGTCACTGGATCCTGAAGCGCCAGAGCCACCACCGGCATCCATTCATCGATCAGGGCGATGGGCCCGTGCTTCATCTCCCCGGCCGCATAGCCTTCTGCGTGGATGTAGCTCAGCTCCTTGAGTTTCAAAGCCCCCTCGAGGGCGATCGGATACAACAACCCTCGCCCCAGATATAAGAAGTTTTCATAACGATAGAAGGCCTGGGCCACTTTCTTCACCGCCTCCTCCCGATCCAAGACCCGACCCAGGAGATCCGGGAGGCGGGCGAGAGACCAAACCTGTTCCCGAATGGCCCCCGGGCCCAGGGTGCCCCGGAGCTCCGCCAGCCGCAATGCAAGCAGCAACTGATCCACCAGGGAAGCCGTGAAGGCCTTGGAAGAGGCCACCCCGATCTCCGGGCCCGCATGCATCAGGATGCAGGCGTCAGCGATCCGGTGCGCCTGAGATCCGATGGCGTTCACAATGCTCCACAGCCGGGCCCCTTGTTCCCGCGCCAGCTCCATCGCCGCCAGGGTATCCACGGTCTCGCCGCTCTGCGAGATGGCCAGCACGACCGTCCTTTCTCCCAAGACGGGGTCGCGATACCGGAACTCGCTCCCGTAATCCACCTCCGTGGGGATGCGCGCTAGGGACTCAAAGTAGAACTTACCCACCAGCCCGGCGTAGTAGGAGGTGCCGCAGGCCACGATGACCACGCGCTGGATCTGTTGCGCCTCCTGCGCAGTAAGCGGGATTTCCTCCAGCAGGACACGCCCGCGCTCGAAGTCCACCCGACCTCGCAATGTATCCGTCACCGCCCGAGGCTGCTCGTGGATCTCCTTGTGCAGGAAATGTCGGTAGGGCCCTTTCTCCGCTGCCACCGGATCCCACGGGATGGTGTGGACGGGAAATGTCACGGGCTCTCCCTCTAATGTCATGACCTGCACTGCATCCCGACGCACAACAGCCATCTGACGGCTCTCCAAGAATAACATCCAGCGGGTGTGCTCCAGGATCGCGGGGATGTCAGAGGCAACGAACATCTCCCCTTCCCCCAGGCCGACGACCACCCCCCCCGCGTTGCCGATGCGCGCCGCGAGCAGGCAGTCTGGATGATCTGCCGAGAGGGCCACAATGGCATGGGCGCCCCGGAGGGCTTGAAAGGTCCGACGGGCGGCAGTCTCCAGATCCGCGCCGCTGTGAAGATGCTCTTCAATGAGATGAGCGATAACCTCGGTGTCGGTCTCGGAGGTAAACCGGTGACCTCGGGCTTCCAGTCTCTGGCGCAGCTCTGCGAAGTTCTCCACGATCCCATTGTGGACCACCGCGATGCGCCCGGTGCAATCCACATGGGGATGTGCATTATGATCCGCCGGGGCACCGTGGGTGGCCCAGCGGGTGTGGCCCATCCCGATGCAACCAGAGGCTGGCTCTGCCTTCAGCAACTCCATAAGCTGGCGGATCTTCCCGACTCGTCGCCGGATCTCCAGACGACCCTGCTGAACCACCACCAGCCCAGCGGAGTCATAACCGCGATATTCCAGACGTCTCAAGCCGTCGATCAAAATAGGCACTGCATCTCGATCTCCCACGTATCCGATGATCCCGCACATGGCATCCCTCCTAAGCAGGTTAGGTAGGAATTCCTGAAGGTTCACTGTATTTGGCCATTCATCCGCGCCAAGCGCTTGTGTCGGAACAGGCCGCATATGGAATAAATATACATCGTGTAGCGCATCCGCTGCATATTTCACGAATGATCCGCGAGGCTACTGCTGGGTATTTCCTCCCATTCGGGCAGAAGCAGGGACTATGGCCAGTCCCCCCAGCTGCATCCGCCGAACCCTCGATTTTCCCCACCCCACGCTGGGCTCGCCCTGCTAGCGCGGGAACGGCTTTGATCACCGCCTGTGAGGAATGCCTTAAAGGCCAGGCGCTCCCTTCCCCCGTCCACCCTTTCTTCACCCTTCCGCCGCACGCTCCCAAACCCTTAGACCAAGATCTCACGCAAGGCCCCTCACGCCGGCCCCGCGCTCCTGAAAGCAAGAACAAAGAGTGCACAACGAAACCCCCTCTCTCCCTCTATCCCTTAGTCCTACAAGTATCCCTGAACCCGACCAGCAGACTTTCCCTTGCCACGTCTACTCACTCCTGACCGCTTGACAGCCCACAGAACAGCTCGCATGAATTATAGGCAGAATGTTTTGTTCCGACCTCCTAATCCCCTTGGAGGAAGACAGCATGATCCGTAGAACCAGCGTGAGAGGCCGGTTTCGATGGGGACTGCTGATCGCTCTTCTCTCGCTGCCCCTGCTCGGGGTTGCGTCCGCCTCGAAGGACTCCCCATCTCCTCCCCAGCCTACCCCTCGTCTGAGACTCCCGCTGCGCCGGTGCTGTCCCCGGAGGCCCTGTTGAACCCGGATGGCACCCTGCGACTGGCGCCGGACGTTTCGGGCCTTCTGGATCTGGAGGGCTGGTCGGTGCAGTTGGATCCGGAGCGGGGGCCGGTGCTGCGGCCGCAGGGCGCGAGCACAAGCAGCAGCTCGAGCAGCGGGGGATGGCATAACTTAGGTGGTGGCCTATATGGTGCCCTCAACAGCACGGTGTATGCGATTGCGGTGAGTGGGACGAACGTATACGTAGGCGGGACGTTCACCGACGCTGGAGGCAACCTGAACGCGGACTTCATCGCCCGCTGGGATGCGAGCACCAACACCTGGCACCCCTTGGGCAACGGGCTGAATGGCCCAGTGCATGCCATCACGGTGAGCGGGACGAACGTGTATGTGGGCGGATGGTTCACCGATGCGGGAGGCCACCCGAATGCAGATTACATCGCCCGCTGGGATGGCAACACCTGGCACCCCCTGGGAACGGGAGTGAACGGCCCGGTGCTCGCCATCGCAGCGAGCGGGACGAACGTGTATGTGGGCGGGTCGTTCACCGATGCGGGAGGCCACCCGAACGCAGATCGCATTGCCCGCTGGGACGGCACCACCTGGAGGCCCCTGGACACCGGATTGAACAGCGTGGTGCACGCTATCGCGGTGGGCGGGAGGAACGTGTATGTGGGCGGGCGATTCACCGACGCCGGTGGCGATCCCTTCGCCGACTACATCGCGCGATGGTTGGAGCCGTGGAGGCTGTATCTGCCGCTGGTGCTCCGCAACCATGCACCCTGAGCCATCGGCACACCCACAGGCATCCCCAGAGGGGAGGGCTTGTTGAGCCCTCCCCTTCTCGTCTCCAGCCTTGCCATTCAAAAGGCCCGAAGCCTCCTCCAGCACCTGACAGGCCACCAAGATCCAAAGGGAATCGGACACCCGAGATCGGCACCGCGTCCCGACCCCCTACATACCCGTTGATCCCACACACCTCTCGAGGCCCCAGGGCGGATCCCGGAGATCACTGGACAGCAGGCTCCGATCGCATCCCCGCAACCAGGAGCGCCGCATCCCGAGCGCTCACAAACAGAAGGTGCACGAGAGCCCCCTTTGCCGACGCGCGCTGGATCCGCCATCGCCCAGGCGCCAGCGCCGTTCCCCAGCACCCCCACGCAGCGCTTGGCCCATTCACAAACCGGAGATCCGAAGAGCAGATCGAAAACACGATTCGCGATGAGCAGGCACCCTTGAGGATCCAATCCGCCCGCCGATTGGATCCCCACCTTCAGCGCTCTCCCAGGATCTGCTGCAGACAGCGCAACGCCGGAGGCAGCGGATGCTGCCATAACCATCCCACCTCGATCCAAAACCCGGGAACCGCCCTCGAAGCCAGGCGGCCCACGCCCATCGCGCCCACCCGGTAGCCCGGATGATCCGCCCGATGGATCACCACTTCCCGCCGCTCCGGGTCGACCACCCAGTATTCCAGCACCCCACTTTCCGCGTAAACCCCCGCCTTCTCCTCCAGGTCATAACGCCGCGTCCCGGGAGAACTGACCTCGATCACCAGATCCGCGGGGCCCTCCACCCACTTCTCCTGGACCCCGGAAAGGCGCTCCCGGCGAATGAAGAAGAGATCTGGCTCCTTGACCCAGCCGGGACGCAGCCGGAGGACCGCTGG
>JANXBD010000065.1 GCA_025057635.1 Thermoflexus sp.
CATTGCTCGCTGGTCTGTTCGACTCCTTGCTCTCAGTTTCCACGCAGGTGGCGGCGTGCCAGCGGTGCGCTGCCTCGTAGTCATCGGGTTTTCCCTCCCCACGCTGCGAAGCAGGGGGAAGGATGGAGGAACAAGGTGGATGCCTGATTCTTGCGCGCAACACATAAGGCTATTATAATGTTGCTAGTGATATATCCATGTCCAACAATTCCTCGGCGACCTCAGGAGTGCCCTTATGCTTCCCGTTCTTCTGTTGCGAACCTCGGGTTTGGGATGGGTGGTCAGGCTGCTCGCCCCGCCACCTTAAGCTCTTCCCGATCCCTTTTCTGTGTCGCGAAGCAGAGGGACGAACCATAACCTCCCCGCAAAGATCCCAAGGATTCCAACGAAGCGTTTCTCGTTCCAAGCCTTATCTGGAGGTAAGTTCGGAATCCACACCCGAACAGGACATTGGGCTTGATCGGCCCCACAGATGTTCAAGCTGCCTTCGCAGCCTTGGTGATCTCAAGTCTCAGACCCCCGGCGAAGGAGGAGAAGAGATGAAACGGATATTCGCTGCGCTCTCGCTTGGGATGATCCTGGCCCTTCTCCTGGGCGCATGTCGACCTGCTACCCCAACCCCTACCCCTACGGGGGCCACTCCCACAGCGGCTCCTGCAACACCCACCCCAGTTCCCACCCCTGCCCTACGAACCGGTGCATGGCTGGATGAAGTGGTCTTTTCAGCCATGGAAAACGACGAACAGGGGATCGCCCGCCTAGTCGCGCGGGATATCGACATCTACGGGCACGGCGTGGGCGGGCCAGAACGGTTCCGACGCATCAAGGCTGATCCGGAATTGGCTTATTCGACTGCCTTCGGCGTCTATTACGAGCTGACTTTCAACCCGGTGCTGAACTTCAAGGATGGCCGCCTAAATCCCTTCGGGGATCCCCAGATCCGGGAGGCAATCAACTGGCTGGTGGATCGCAACTTCATTGTTCAGGAAATCTTTGGTGGCCTGGCCACCCCCAAGATCCTGCCGATAGTTTCCGCCTTCCCAGATTACGTCCGCTATCTGGATACGGTCCGAGCCCTAGAAACCAAATACGCTTATAACCTCGACCGAGCCCGAGAGGTGATCTCCAAGCGGATGGCCGAGCTGGGCGCCCGGCAGGGGGCGGATGGCAAATGGACCTACAAGGGCCAGCCGATCACGTTGATCTTTATCATCCGGAACGAGGACGAGCGGATGCAGATCGGCGACTACGTCGCCACCCAGCTGGAGAAGCTAGGCTTCACCGTGGATCGTCAGTATAAAAACCGGACCGAGGCCGCTCCTATCTGGCTACGATCAGATCCGGCGGAGGGCAAGTGGCATCTCTATACGGGTGGCTGGATCACCACAGCGGTGGAGCGGGATTCCGGGGGGAACTTTGCCTTCTACTATACTAAGCTCGGACAGCCCGTTCCTCTGTGGCAGGCCTATACTCCCACGCCCGAGTTCTTCGACATCGCTCAAAAACTGGCGAATAACGAGTTCTCCACGATGGAGGAACGAGGACAGCTGTTCGCCCGAGCGATGGAACTCGCCCTGCAGGATTCAGTCCGGGTCTGGCTGGTAGACACCCAGACATTCACGCCCCGCCTATCCAAGCTGGAGGTGGCCGCGGATCTGGCCGGGGGCGTGGAGGGCACGCCGCTTTGGCCCTTCACCCTGCGATATAAGGATCAGGTGGGCGGCCGGGTTCGCTGGGGCCAGCCGAGCGTGCTGATCGACCCTTGGAATCCCATCGCGGGCTCCAACTGGGTCTATGACACAGTGGTCCAGCGTGGTCTGGGAGAATACGCCGTCATCCCTGATCCGTACACCGGGTTGAATATCCCCAACCGCATCGAGCGAGCCCAGGTGGTGGTTCAACAGGGCCTGCCGGTGATCAAGACCCTGGACTGGGTGGATCTGCAGTTCGCTGACCGTATTGAGGTCCCATCGGATGCCTGGGTGGACTGGGATCCGGCAAACCAGCGTTTCATCACGGCCGGGGAGAAATTCACCCAGACCGCCACTGCCCGAGTGAAGACCACCGTTTATTATCCGAAAGACCTCTTCCAGAAGGTGCGTTGGCATGATGGGAGCCCCCTGACCGTCGGGGATTTCGTGATGCGTATGATCATGACCTTCGACCCAGGGAAGGAGGGCAGTCCCATTTTCGATGCTGCCCTCAAAGAAACTGTGGACAACTTCATGCAACATTTCAAGGGGGTCCGGATCGTCTCTACGGATCCACTGATCATCGAAACCTATGACGATCTGTTCACCCTGGATGCAGAAAACATCGTGTCAAACCTCATGACCTGGTGGCCATATTATGACCAGGGGCAGCTGCCCTGGCATGCTCTGGCCCTCGGGTATCTGGCGGATTCCAACAAAGAGCTGGCGTTCTCGAGCAACAAGGCTGAGGAATTGAAGGTAGAGTGGATGTCGTTTGTGTCCGGGCCCAGCCTGCCCATCCTGAAGAAGTATCTAGATCAGGCTCAGGGTCAGAAGTTCATCCCTTACGCACCGACCTTGGGTAAGTATGTGACAGCGGATGAGGCGGCCAGCCGCTATGCCAATCTAGCGAAGTGGTATGACCAGTATAAGCACTTCTGGGTGGGCACAGGCCCCTTCGTCCTGGCGCAGGTAGACCCAACAGCCAAGATCCTAACCCTGAGGCGCTACGAGGGCTATCCCGATCCCGCCGACAAGTGGGCGCGGTTCGCGAAGCCCAAGATCGCCTCTGTGGAAGTGGAAGGGCCCGGTCAGATCTCCCGGGGTCAGGAAGCCGCTTTCGATGTGTTCGTCACCTTTGAGGGCCAGCCTTACCCGGCCGCCGAGCTTCAGGAGGTGAAATTCCTGGTCTTCGATCCCCAGGGGAACCTTCTGACCAGCGGTCAGGCCCAGACCACGGCGGAGGGCCGCTATCGCATCGTCCTCACCGGCGATACGACAGGCAAGTTCCCTACTGGCACCGTGAAGCTGGAGGTAGCTGCCATCTCGAAGTTGGTCAGCGTGCCGGCGCTGGCCGCCCGCGAGCTGGCTGTAGTTGGCCCCTGAGGGATCCTGAAGGGTGGGCAGGGCAGACTGGGCTTGCCTCTGCCCACCCTCTACGGTGCTTCTGCTTCATGGAATTTGCTTTCCCGAGGGAACGGGGCCGCCCTGAGCGGCCCCGTTCCCTTATCGGCACTGCGCCTCTCCCCACGGCCCCTTGGGCCGTGGGGACGAGGGATCCAGGGAGGTGGGGTCATCCCTGCCTCGCCCAGCAGGCTCCCAACTGCGTAGTTCCTCATCTTTCTCCCTCTGTGGATCCCTGGGCATGGGAAGGGGGAAGAAAGGGAAGGAATCTTACCCCCTTTCCTCCAGAGGGCCACCCCTCACGTATTTGCCTCAGAGAGTTGCCCATAGCATAGTGAGACTTGCCCGACCGGCGCATGATCCGTTACAATAAGTTCTTGGTGCCTGACCTAACTCGGGGAAGGACTCTGGCTCATGTTCGGAACGCATGCCGCCGGCCGGACCCGGCTGGGAGGAGGAGTCCGGGAGGTGATGGGGGGGCGGCGAGGCCGTCCCTTCCCCAAAACGGTTTGCCCTTGGGCCTGCACGAATGCCGGACATGAGCCGGGATTTTTTCTGCCCCCTCGCGACCTTTCGGGCCCCAGGCAAAGTCAAAGTAGCAAAATTAGGGAAGGGGCCACTTGCCCCCCTGGGGACTCCGATTGCTGGGATCTCCAGACCGCGTGGCAGAGCAAAAAAGGAGTAGAGTAACCTATCCTAAAAGAAAGGAACCCGTGATGAGTGCTCCTGCGGCTGTGTCGGCAGAGCTCCGCAAATTCCTTTGGGCTTCGTGGATGCAGACGACCGTGGTTCAGTTGGCTCGATACACGGTGATTCGAGGCTTCACGCTGTTGATCACCGTGGTTATCGGAGTCTACATGACCGTCCTGATTGCGAACATGGGCGGATACGTGGATCAGATCCGCAAAGCGGAGATCCGCGAAGAGATCGCAATACGGATTATGAATGATCCAGCCATGCGTATGCGCAGTCCGGAGGATCGTCTCCGCATTATTGAAGAGCAGGTCCGCTTGGCGGAGCGACGGCTGGGGCTAGATCAGCCCTTCTTGGTGCGAAGCGCCTATTTTCTCCAAAACGCGTTGACCCTGCGCTTGGGTTTCGCTCAGCTGATGAGCAGCGATTCAGGATCCCGGCAGGTGCGATGGATCTTGATTGAGCGCCTGCCGACCACGATCCTCCTGTTCGCGACCGCGGATCTATTGATCTTCTTCGTCAGCGTTTTGATCGCCCTGATGTTATCTCGACGATATGGAAGCTGGCTGGATCGAGCCTTCGTGGTGCTTTCCCCCCTATCTGCAGCCCCGGCCTGGTTCTACGGGCTTTTCCTGATTGTGATCTTCGCGGGATGGCTCCGTGTTCTCCCCTTCGGTGGGCTGGTGGATGCTCCCCCTCCCCCCACTTTCCCGGAATACGCGCTCAGCGTGCTCAAGCACATGATCCTTCCCGCCTCCGCGCTCTTCATCAGCTCGATCTTCATCAGCGTATATTCCTGGCGAACGTTCTTTTTGATTTACTCCAGTGAGGACTATGTGGAGCTGGCGAAGGCGAAAGGGTTAAGTGGACGGGCAATCGAATATCGTTATATCCTGAGGCCAACACTGCCACCGATCGTGACCAACTTTATGCTCACCGTGATCAGCCTGTGGATGGGCGCGCCGATCCTGGAATCGGTATTTAACTGGCCCGGGATGGGCCGTGCGCTTTACCAGGCGATCGGGCTTTTCGACACCCCGGTGATTGTGGGAGCGACGGTGATCTTTGCCTATCTCCTGGCGATCACCGTATTCGTTCTGGATATTATCTACGCGATCCTAGATCCGCGCGTTCGGGTAGGGGAAGGTGGACAGGCCTGATCCCAATCCGATCCTGGTGTCGATGAATGAAAGCACCAGAATCAGGAGGAAATCGAAGTGCAGAGCCTGCGAGATGCATTTCATCAGCTGCGATATTATCCTTCCGCTCTTGTCGGGCTGGTCATTATCGGCCTGCTGGTGCTAGTCTCCATCTACACCGTGATCGCCATACCCTATTCTCAAGCTATCGAATTGTGGAGGGCCGGCGAGCAAACTTGGCGTGCTCTGCCCCGCACGGCCCCGCCGGCCTGGTTCAATCTGTTCCGGCGGGAGAAGCTGCCGGAAACGATCGCCCTGGATTCCCGACGCGGTCAGGTATCTCGAGCCGAAAGGTCGGTTGAAGGGGGCAAGCAAATCGCCTTACTCTATGCCTTCGAATACCAAGCGGACGATTTCCCATCGGAAATCAACCTGTTCTATGACGCGGTGTATCAGGCCAAGCCTCCATTCGTCTCCATCCTTTGGCGCACGCCAGACGGTCGGGAGATCCTGATCGGGGAGTTCAGCGCTCGACCTAGCGGGAGCTTCCGGTTCGATCAGGACGAGGCGCTGGCCCGACGGGTCCGCCGCCTGATCGGTGATCTGCCGGTGTCCACCGGGCTGTTCACTGCGCCCAATCTCCAAGGAGCCCCCAGGCCCCTTAAGGGCTCCTATCAGGTTGAGGTGCGCGTCTTGGCTTTCGAGCCTCAGGCCACATTCGATGCGGAACTCGTTGTGTATGGCAAGGTGTATGGCCTAGCCGGGACCGATCACCTCCGTCGAGATTTACGAATCGCCCTGTTATGGGGGGCGCCAGTCGCCCTGACCTTCGGATTGCTGGCGGCAGTCGGAACCATCTTCACCACCGTCATCATCGCGGCCATCGGCGCCTGGTTCGGGGGACTGTGGGACGATCTGATTCAACGGGTCAACGATGTGGTCCTCATGCTTCCTTTCCTCCCGATCCTGATTATGATCGGGACTCTGTATTCGCGAAGCATCTGGGTGATCCTGGGAGCAAGCATCCTGCTGAGCGTGTTCGGAACAGCCATGAAGACGTTCCGGGCGATTTTCATCCAGGTCCGCAACTCGCCTTACATCGAGGCCGCCCGGGCATATGGGGCGGGGAGCTGGCGGATCATCTTTCGCTATCTGATCCCACCTGTGTTTCCGGTGGTGATCCCCAACCTAATCATCCTAGTGCCCAGCTTTGTGTTCTTGGAAGCTTCGCTGGCTGTGCTCGGCTTAGGAGATCCTGTTCTGCCCACCTGGGGGAAAGTGATCGAGAATGCGGTGGCCAACGGGGCCCCATACAGGGGCCAGTATTACTGGGTCCTGGAGCCCGCATTCCTCCTCATGATCACCGGCCTGGGGTTCGCTATGTTAGGATTCGCTCTGGATCGCATCTTCAATCCGCGCTTGCGGGAGATGTAACAGATGGGAGCAACCGAGATCCTTCGGGCGGAAGAATTGACTCTGTATTTCCGCACCCGAAAGGGCGTTGTTCAGGCCGTGGATCAAATTTCGTTCTCCGTTCCTCGCAACGGGGCTCTCGCGGTGTTGGGGGAGTCCGGATGTGGGAAAAGCTCCCTAGCCCGCGCCATCCTGCGTCTGTTGCCTCGGAACGTTTCCCATTACTCGGGCCGGGTGTATCTCGATGGTCGAGATATCATGGCCATAGACGACGAAACGTTCCGACGGGAGATCCGCTGGTCTCAGATCTCATTTGTGCCTCAGGCGTCCATGAACGCCCTTAACCCGGTGTTGCGAGTCGGGGATCAAGTGGCCGAACCAGCGATGCTTCACTTAGGCTTGAGCAAGCCTGAAGCCATCGAGCGTGCTGCCCAGATGCTGAGCTATGTGGGGGTGCCACAGGATTTCGTCCGACGCTATTCGTTTGAGCTGAGCGGAGGGATGCGACAGCGGGTCGCCATCGCGATGGCCTTGATCACCTTCCCCATGCTGGTGATCCTGGATGAGCCTACCTCGGCCTTGGATCTGTTGACTCAGGCCAACATCATGAACATGTTAAAGCGTATCAAAAACGAAATGGAAACAAGCTACATTCTGATCACCCACGACATTGCCACTGCCTCGGAGCTCGCCGATTGGGTGGCGGTGATGTATGCAGGTCAGATCGTGGAGTTGGGCGATGCCGAGCGCTTTTTCCACCATCCTCTTCATCCCTATTCCCAGAAGTTGCTTGCGGCCGTTCCCCGCCTTCGGGGACATCAGGTCCTGGAGTACATCCCTGGCCGGCCTCCCAGCCTGATTAACCCCCCGGCGGGCTGTCGTTTTGCGGATCGCTGCCCCTTCCGCTTCGCCCATTGCGAGCTGGACCCTCCTCTCTTCAATGTCGAGGGCCGGCAGGTAAAATGCTGGCTGTATGAGGGATAGAACGGGTTTGCGATGGCCAGAGCCTTTGCGCTCTGGATGTCTGGTTCTTCCCCCGACGCTCTCGGAAGCTGAGAGTCGGGTTGGAGCCACCAAGGGCAGACCCACCCGAACCTGAACGGTGGGTCCCTTCGCATTAGGCGCTTCCAGGGCCTTATGAGGAGAGGATGAAAAAGAGAGCCCTCGATTGGATTTCTGTGAGGAGAGCAACCATTTCCGGGAGAGCCATCATATGTCGGAGTTGAAATCGGATGTCCTCTTATCCGTTCAAAATCTGCAGGTGTGGTTTGCACTGCGTCGGTTCGGTTTCGGGATCGCCGGTTACGTTCACGCCGTCGATGGGGTGAGCTTTCAGTTGCATGAAGGGGAGGCGGTGGCGATCGTCGGTGAAAGTGGATCGGGGAAATCCACGCTTATGCGTGCCATCCTGGGCCTCCACCGCCCCCGTGCTGGTCACATTATCTTTGAGGGCCGGGATATCCCCCGGTTGAAACCTGCGGACCTTCGCTGGTATCGGACACGTGTGGGATACGTTCAGCAGGATCCTTATGGAGCATTGCCGCCTTTTATGACCGTCCGACAGATCCTCGAGGAGCCATTGATCATCGCCCACACAGGGAACAGTCATCAGCGGATAGAGCGTGTGCGGCGGGCGCTGGAAGAGGTGAAATTGACTCCGATAGAGGATTTCCTGAATAAATTCCCTCATCAGCTGAGTGGCGGGCAGCAGCAGCGCGTCGTCATCGCTCGCGCCACGATCTTGAACCCGAGGCTGCTGATCGCGGATGAGCCGGTTTCGATGCTGGACGCCTCTGTCCGGGTAGAACTCCTTTTCCTCCTTCGAGAGCTGCAGCGAAATCATCGGCTCTCCATCCTCTATATCACCCATGACCTTTCGACAGTGCGCTATTTCTCCGAGCGAATTTTCGTCATGTATGCGGGGAAGATCGTCGAGAAGGCGCCCGCGGATGAGCTGATCCAGAATCCTCGCCATCCTTATACCTGGGCCCTTCTGGCGGCGATCCCTGAACCCGATCCCCGGAACGCGCGGCGCTTTCGTGAGGTGCCGTCCGGAGAGCCTCCTAGCCTGGTTACGCCACCTCCGGGATGTCGCTTCCACCCTCGTTGTCCAAAAGCGATTCGCGGATTATGCGAGGTCCAGGAGCCTCCGGAACTCCGGGTCGGGCCGGATCACGAAGTGGCATGCTGGCTCTATCAGTGAGGTGCGCTTTGGGGTGCCGGCTGATGAGCGTGGGCCTAGCCCTGCTATGTCTAGGCTGGGCGATAGCGCTTTTGATGACCTTGCGGATCATCCCGCCTTCTCTGGAGCTCAGCCTGCTTGCTTACGCTGCATCCACCTCAGGATTGTTGATCGGAATGTTCGGGAGCGCTATATATGCGCGGGAGAAACAGCGGCCCGAGTGAACCCGCTATTAGCCCGCCGGCCATCCTCAGGCCCGGAGGGCTAGGCATGCGAGTATAGGTATGCACTTCCATGGGTGTCCGGACTTCGGCCGGACGGTTCACATTTTATAATCTGTTTATAATCCTGTTTATAGTCTTTCCGCGGGAGGCCACGGATGGGACGTCTCATGAGCGAGGTGGCCATCGTCGGCGTGGGCTGGAGCGGGTTCCGCTCCATCTCCCCGGACCTTTCGTTCCGTGAGATGATGTTCGAGGCAGCGGCGATGGCGTATGCGGATGCCGGGATCCATCCCCGCCGCGACCTGGACGGCCTGGTCACCGCGGAGGAGGACTTCCACGAGGGCGTCGCCATCAGCGACGAATACGTCCCCGATCAGATGGGGGCTGTCTTGAAATCCGTCCACACCATCGCCGGCGATGGCCTGC
>JANXBD010000066.1:0-1444 GCA_025057635.1 Thermoflexus sp.
GCTCTTCCTTCCCTTATCCTCTTTTTCGCTTTATCTAAAATTACTGGGCCTCAATCGAACCAGCGTGGGATAGAAACTCCTCACCCCCCGCGGGGCGGGGGCAGGTGGAAAAAGAGGCCTCAATCGAACCAGCGTGGGATAGAAACCGGTCGCAGCGCTCGCTGCGACCGCGATCGTGGGGAGCCTCAATCGAACCAGCGTGGGATAGAAACCCCGCGCGCGTGCGCGCGTGCGTGCGGGGGTATAAAGCCTCAATCGAACCAGCGTGGGATAGAAACGTGTGTGACCTGGGTGGAGCTGCGGGGGAAGATCTTTGCCTCAATCGAACCAGCGTGGGATAGAAACATCGGACTGTGGAGGATGTCGCCGTCAATAACCGCCGGGCCTCAATCGAACCAGCGTGGGATAGAAACGGGAGGAACGACGGGCCGCCCGTCCGGCCCGCGGCGCCTCAATCGAACCAGCGTGGGATAGAAACTGCTCCTGGGCTGCCTCGACGACGGCGGCCAGCTCGCCTCAATCGAACCAGCGTGGGATAGAAACTTGGGCGGCTGCTGGCGTTCACGACGGGGAATGGGCGCCTCAATCGAACCAGCGTGGGATAGAAACCACGAAGAGACCTGATCACGTGCACAGTCGTCACCCCGCCTCAATCGAACCAGCGTGGGATAGAAACGACAATTTGAAAGTCTTGAGATGGAGTTGAAGTTGGAGCCTCAATCGAACCAGCGTGGGATAGAAACACACCAACTCCATTTGTAACTCCTATGCCGACCCCAAGCCTCAATCGAACCAGCGTGGGATAGAAACCTTAACATACCAACAGCAAACTTGTCAACGTCTTCTGCCTCAATCGAACCAGCGTGGGATAGAAACGAGCAGCGATCATCACGATCGCTGCGCTTGTAGCCGAGCCTCAATCGAACCAGCGTGGGATAGAAACCGATAGCTGAGGGGAGATTGGGAAGATGGATGGAAGGGCCTCAATCGAACCAGCGTGGGATAGAAACCTAATATCCGATACCACATCCAGACCGCCGCCGAAGCAGCCTCAATCGAACCAGCGTGGGATAGAAACTAAGAAGCAGAATTCTTGTGTCGAGGAGCGTCTGTGCCTCAATCGAACCAGCGTGGGATAGAAACCCGCACGACGCATTGCGCGTCGTGCGATACGAGAAGCGCCTCAATCGAACCAGCGTGGGATAGAAACTAAAGGTTGAGAGCGCGCTCAGCATACACCCTGGATAGCCTCAATCGAACCAGCGTGGGATAGAAACCGCGTAGCGTCGAAACGCTACGCGCGTTTTGCGAAGAGCCTCAATCGAACCAGCGTGGGATAGAAACCGCACGCTCGAGGCGGGCTTCGGGAGTGGGGAGCGCGGCCTCAATCGAACCAGCGTGGGATAGAAACATCACGAACGGGGTCGGGGTCGGGGGTGGGGTT
>JANXBD010000066.1:1454-9005 GCA_025057635.1 Thermoflexus sp.
CGCGCCGGATAAACACCACACGACCCAGCTCGGGTTCGCGGCTGGGGCTATCGCGCCTCAATCGAACCAGCGTGGGATAGAAACATTTTCACTCCTCCTCTTCGTCTCCGCCTTGCACGAGCCTCAATCGAACCAGCGTGGGATAGAAACACGGGCGGCGTGCTCGAGCGCTCGTGCGGCAGAGCGGCCTCAATCGAACCAGCGTGGGATAGAAACCCGGGCTGGAACGCGTGCACACCCGTTCCCGCCACGGCCTCAATCGAACCAGCGTGGGATAGAAACCGCGCCAGGGCGGATATCGATCTCCGCCCATGGTGGGCCTCAATCGAACCAGCGTGGGATAGAAACACGGGGGAATTGAAAGTTCGAGGATTCCCAGCGAAAGCCTCAATCGAACCAGCGTGGGATAGAAACCGCTTCCACTCCCACGCCGCCGCCTGGTAGCGGCGGCGGCCTCAATCGAACCAGCGTGGGATAGAAACCGCGGTGGAGCGTCCATCATCACTGCATCAAAAAGCGGCCTCAATCGAACCAGCGTGGGATAGAAACAGGTCACACACAGGGTGACCTGGGGAACACCAATTCGCCTCAATCGAACCAGCGTGGGATAGAAACCTCGAATGTTGGGCGGAATGGCGTCTTGTGGTTAGGAGCCTCAATCGAACCAGCGTGGGATAGAAACATTCACGCGACAGCAAGCGCTTGAGCGCTTGCGTCGCGCCTCAATCGAACCAGCGTGGGATAGAAACGCCAAATCGGCCGTGAACACCCCGGTCTCCGGAATGGGCCTCAATCGAACCAGCGTGGGATAGAAACCCCACACACGCGGGGATAGCGCATACTGAACGGAGGCGCCTCAATCGAACCAGCGTGGGATAGAAACAGGAATCCACAGGACTCCGCCCTGGACCCATGCGTCAGCCTCAATCGAACCAGCGTGGGATAGAAACCTGACCGGATCGGGCCCGGTCATCGGGGGAGATCTCGCCTCAATCGAACCAGCGTGGGATAGAAACAATGGCAGCGATGAAACTCCCGGCATAATCTCCCAGGGCCTCAATCGAACCAGCGTGGGATAGAAACCCCGCAAAAGCGCCCGGGCCAGGGTGGTCTTGCCGCAGGCCTCAATCGAACCAGCGTGGGATAGAAACGGTGATTCTCGCAACACTCATACTGATGAAATTTATTGCCTCAATCGAACCAGCGTGGGATAGAAACGCGGGCGTGCAGGACCAGGGCAATTACCAGTTCAAGAGCCTCAATCGAACCAGCGTGGGATAGAAACCAGCGGCCTCACTCCCATACCCCGCTCGCTCGAGCGCGCCTCAATCGAACCAGCGTGGGATAGAAACGGATAGCTGCGGCGAGATCGGAAAAATTGATGGGAGGCCTCAATCGAACCAGCGTGGGATAGAAACGAGTGTGACTGCGGGGGCGGCTGTGTGGGATTCGCGGAGCCTCAATCGAACCAGCGTGGGATAGAAACGACGATTACCCTCCAAACCATGACGCCTAAGGTTAAAGCCTCAATCGAACCAGCGTGGGATAGAAACATATCCTTCAACGTACACATCGAAGACATGATACGCGCCTCAATCGAACCAGCGTGGGATAGAAACTGTTCAAGTGGGTGGGTAAAGAATATGTTTCAAAAAGGCCTCAATCGAACCAGCGTGGGATAGAAACTAAAATTGGAGGTGGAACATGACTCTGGCTCAATTCTGCCTCAATCGAACCAGCGTGGGATAGAAACTTTCCAAAATTGGAATTGCCGAGCAGCCCTGTGCTGCGCCTCAATCGAACCAGCGTGGGATAGAAACCATCATATCCATAAAGCGCCTTATTGCATTCCTGGCCGCCTCAATCGAACCAGCGTGGGATAGAAACGGGTGAGTGAATTGAAGGATCTCGAGGGCAAACCAGGCCTCAATCGAACCAGCGTGGGATAGAAACAGTTTCGGCGGGGATCGTGGGGGCTTTGTTGCGCTTTTGCCTCAATCGAACCAGCGTGGGATAGAAACGATAATCGCCACAGTCGTAACCCCCCTGCCCCCATGAGCCTCAATCGAACCAGCGTGGGATAGAAACTGCAACCCCGAACTCCAGAGTCATTATGGACAGAAAAGCCTCAATCGAACCAGCGTGGGATAGAAACGCTTCCTGGTGATTCCTCCCGCCCTCCCCCCCTCCCCGCCTCAATCGAACCAGCGTGGGATAGAAACTAGTCTCAAGACCAGCACGACTCGCAATTCTGACAAGGCCTCAATCGAACCAGCGTGGGATAGAAACATGCCGTATAGGTTGAGAGTCCGTTCAACATATACCGCCTCAATCGAACCAGCGTGGGATAGAAACTGACTTGTGGCACGGGGACTGGCAGGATCAGGATTAAGCCTCAATCGAACCAGCGTGGGATAGAAACCCGGCACCGTTCTCGGTAACGGTGGAGTTTGATCCGCGCCTCAATCGAACCAGCGTGGGATAGAAACCTGATCAACATTATCATCATTGTGGCCAACATTATGAGCCTCAATCGAACCAGCGTGGGATAGAAACCTGCTCACGCGTCAACTCCCCCCATCCCCCTCTTGGGCCTCAATCGAACCAGCGTGGGATAGAAACCACAAAATGATCAAAAGTATTGCTCATCCGAAGCACTGCCTCAATCGAACCAGCGTGGGATAGAAACCGCCGATCCAAACCAGGGCATTCCACCGGACTCCTTGGCCTCAATCGAACCAGCGTGGGATAGAAACCCAGCTGGCACCCAGCGTTGCGCAGTGTCGCTCCACGTGCCTCAATCGAACCAGCGTGGGATAGAAACCGCGTAGCGTTTCGACGCTGCGCGCGTTTTGCGAAGAGCCTCAATCGAACCAGCGTGGGATAGAAACCCTGACGTAGCCGCGTGCCAATAGCCACGCGGATAGTGCCTCAATCGAACCAGCGTGGGATAGAAACGAGGGACACCAACTCCTGGGATTGTGCCCAACGGCGTGCCTCAATCGAACCAGCGTGGGATAGAAACCAATAACGGACGGTATGAGGTTCACATCCTGTACCGTGCCTCAATCGAACCAGCGTGGGATAGAAACCCGCGGCAGATGAGCTGCGCGCGATGGACAGGAAAAAGCCTCAATCGAACCAGCGTGGGATAGAAACGCCAGGTGGGGCGGGAACGCACTCATTACCAATGCAAGCCTCAATCGAACCAGCGTGGGATAGAAACTCCGTGCATCCCAAGACGCCACAGTTGCTGTTCCCAGCCTCAATCGAACCAGCGTGGGATAGAAACATGGCGTTGATGGTTACTGGGTTTTTGGGGATGGAGAGCCTCAATCGAACCAGCGTGGGATAGAAACATACTGCCGCCTGGAGCCGCTCCCCGGCCTCCCGGCGGGCCTCAATCGAACCAGCGTGGGATAGAAACTTGTGCGACAGAACTCCAGACCATCTTGCCAATCCGGCCTCAATCGAACCAGCGTGGGATAGAAACGAGGGACACCAACTCCCGGGATTGTGCCCAGTGGCGGCCTCAATCGAACCAGCGTGGGATAGAAACATCGCGCTCTCGAGCGTGCTCGCTTTGCGCGGCAGCGCCTCAATCGAACCAGCGTGGGATAGAAACCGTGAAGCTACTCTAAAGGAGGTGCGTATGTGGTGGAGCCTCAATCGAACCAGCGTGGGATAGAAACGTCAGCAGCACAAGCCGACCATCCAGAGAAAATGATTGCCTCAATCGAACCAGCGTGGGATAGAAACTATACAGAGCTTGCAAGGGCGATTCTTCGGGCAATTGCCTCAATCGAACCAGCGTGGGATAGAAACCACGCTCGAGCGCTTCTGCAGCCCGAGCGACTTCTTGGCCTCAATCGAACCAGCGTGGGATAGAAACTGCACGACGCATTGCGCGTCGTGCGATACGAGAAGCAGCCTCAATCGAACCAGCGTGGGATAGAAACGTATGCTGTCTGGGTCGCCCTTGCGGGTGTCACGGGGGCCTCAATCGAACCAGCGTGGGATAGAAACCGGGTTGTCTCGCGATGTTCGCATGATCGAACGCGAGGCCTCAATCGAACCAGCGTGGGATAGAAACGGCGGTGGACAGGCGCAGGCCCCCGTGGGCGGAGATGCCTCAATCGAACCAGCGTGGGATAGAAACGGGCATTCCACCGGACCCCTTGCTTGTCCGCCTTCCGCCTCAATCGAACCAGCGTGGGATAGAAACCCGCCGCGCGCGCGCGTGCGCGCGGGGGGCGTATAAAGCCTCAATCGAACCAGCGTGGGATAGAAACCAAGACGCTCGAGCTCACGCGCACGCCGTGCCGCTTGGCCTCAATCGAACCAGCGTGGGATAGAAACAGAAGAGGATCGGAAGGAAGCAGCACTTCGATTACCAGCCTCAATCGAACCAGCGTGGGATAGAAACTCGCGCGTAGCTCGTCTGCCGCCGCCGCCGCTGCCTCGCCTCAATCGAACCAGCGTGGGATAGAAACCAGCATCCGCCACTACCTCTATTTATTGACTATTCAGCCTCAATCGAACCAGCGTGGGATAGAAACGCCAGCACTCGATACCACGTCCAGACCGCCGCTGCCGGCCTCAATCGAACCAGCGTGGGATAGAAACATGAGAGCGCAACCGTGATTGTCGGGGTCGGCGTCGGGCCTCAATCGAACCAGCGTGGGATAGAAACTCCTCACCCCCCCCCGCGGGGCGGGGGCAGGCGGAAAGCCTCAATCGAACCAGCGTGGGATAGAAACCGCGGGTGTCACGGGGGCACTCGCGTTTGTCGTGGGGGCCTCAATCGAACCAGCGTGGGATAGAAACATGAGAGCGTAACAGTCATCGGCGTTGGCGTCGGCGTGCCTCAATCGAACCAGCGTGGGATAGAAACGAAGCAATGCTGTGACTATAGACAATATCTCCTCGAGCCTCAATCGAACCAGCGTGGGATAGAAACCGCAGGCTCTGCGGATCCCGCCCCACAACCGGTGGGGGCCTCAATCGAACCAGCGTGGGATAGAAACCCGCGCGCGCGCTCAGCACGCACGCGCCGAAGCTGTGCCTCAATCGAACCAGCGTGGGATAGAAACTGTCCAGCAGCTGGAGGGTCAGATGCCCCAGGTCCTCGCCTCAATCGAACCAGCGTGGGATAGAAACCAGCGCCCGAATGAGCCGCCCCACGACAAACGCGAGCGGCCTCAATCGAACCAGCGTGGGATAGAAACCGAGAC
The DNA here is from genome assembly GCA_025057635.1 of Thermoflexus sp. Taxonomy (GTDB): domain Bacteria; phylum Chloroflexota; class Anaerolineae; order Thermoflexales; family Thermoflexaceae; genus Thermoflexus. Next base: position 6,689 of record JANXBD010000066.1, read on the forward strand.
GCTCGAGCTCACGCGCTCGACGTGCTGCTTGCCTCAATCGAACCAGCGTGGGATAGAAACCACTCGCAAAACACGCCGCCGTGCAGCGCCCAAGAAAGCCTCAATCGAACCAGCGTGGGATAGAAACCGCTTTTGAAATCGAAGTATTGGATGCAGGAGGGCAGCCTCAATCGAACCAGCGTGGGATAGAAACTGTGGGTGGGGCGGCGCCGTGGAGCGTGATCACTTGGCCTCAATCGAACCAGCGTGGGATAGAAACCAGCATACGCCGCTACATCTCCACTATTCACGCGACGCCTCAATCGAACCAGCGTGGGATAGAAACCCCCCCCCGGGGAGGGGTGGGGTGCGCGCTATGGGGAGGCCTCAATCGAACCAGCGTGGGATAGAAACCAGCTCACCGCGCGCCATACTCGCCTCCCATGACAAGCCTCAATCGAACCAGCGTGGGATAGAAACCGCAGCGATCATCACGATCGCTGCGCTTGTTGCGGAGGCCTCAATCGAACCAGCGTGGGATAGAAACCGTCAACGCGCGCCCATTCCCCGTCGTGAACGCCCGGCCTCAATCGAACCAGCGTGGGATAGAAACCGAAGAAGAGATACGCGATTCCCACGCCGATCCAAAGCCTCAATCGAACCAGCGTGGGATAGAAACCTGCTTCTTCGAGCGACTCGCGAGCACGATCGCGCGCCTCAATCGAACCAGCGTGGGATAGAAACCCCAACAACAAACGCAAGCGCCCCGGTGACGCCAGCGCCTCAATCGAACCAGCGTGGGATAGAAACGATTACTTTCAATTCATCGTCAGAGAACTCATACAAAGCCTCAATCGAACCAGCGTGGGATAGAAACTGTCAAACGCCCAACGCATAAAATCAATCTCTTCATCGCCTCAATCGAACCAGCGTGGGATAGAAACCATACTGAGCGCGTATGTCGACGCGCTCAGCATAATTGCCTCAATCGAACCAGCGTGGGATAGAAACCGGGGAGTGGGAGGTATGGGTCGAGGACGTGAGTTGGCCTCAATCGAACCAGCGTGGGATAGAAACCACACGTGCTTCTCGTATCGCACGACGCGCAATGCGTGCCTCAATCGAACCAGCGTGGGATAGAAACTGATCAGTCCTCCGCGCGCGCGCTCCGCACGCACGCGGCCTCAATCGAACCAGCGTGGGATAGAAACCCCCCCCCGGGGCGGGGGAGGGTAGCGCGCTATGGGGAGCCTCAATCGAACCAGCGTGGGATAGAAACCCCCCCCCCCCGGGGCGGGGGAGGGTAGCGCGCTATGGGGAGCCTCAATCGAACCAGCGTGGGATAGAAACAACGCTCCTCGATACGAGGATTCTACTTCTCACGGGCGCCTCAATCGAACCAGCGTGGGATAGAAACCGCTCATGACCGTCCTCGCGTCCCAGCTGGCCACCGTCGCCTCAATCGAACCAGCGTGGGATAGAAACAGGCGCCACCTCTCGAACGCCCCAAGCCAGCAGAACGCTGCCTCAATCGAACCAGCGTGGGATAGAAACCACACGCGGGGATAACAGGGACTAAATGGAGGCAAAACGCCTCAATCGAACCAGCGTGGGATAGAAACCTTTGATTTGAGCGACGCGCGCACACGCGCGTTCGTGAGCCTCAATCGAACCAGCGTGGGATAGAAACCGCGCGCGCGTGCGCGCGTGCGCGACGCGTGCGGGGGCCTCAATCGAACCAGCGTGGGATAGAAACCCCCGCGGGGCGGGGGCAGGCGGAAAGAGGGCACGGGGCCTCAATCGAACCAGCGTGGGATAGAAACCCGGGGCGGCGCGGAAGGGCAGCGCGTCGCTTGCTCGGCCTCAATCGAACCAGCGTGGGATAGAAACGTCACAATTTCACCACGCCCATCCTCGCGACGCCTAAGCCTCAATCGAACCAGCGTGGGATAGAAACAGGATAAAAATTTTTGCCCCCCCAGGGAAGCAGGGATGCCTCAATCGAACCAGCGTGGGATAGAAACGGGTTCAGTGTATTTGATCTCGACTATGCTGGATATGGCCTCAATCGAACCAGCGTGGGATAGAAACACTCGACACTCCAGACCTAACCAGTCTGACGTGCGAGGCCTCAATCGAACCAGCGTGGGATAGAAACGAGACTTTGCTGACCGGGCAGGCAGACTCGAACACTGCCTCAATCGAACCAGCGTGGGATAGAAACGTCAGCAAAGTCTCTGGCGCTCCGTCTGTCTGAAAGGCGCCTCAATCGAACCAGCGTGGGATAGAAACACCAGAAAAACGAAAGCCTCTGAAGCACCCCGTCCACGCCTCAATC
>JANXBD010000067.1 GCA_025057635.1 Thermoflexus sp.
GCCGGAAGGGGTGGCTGTCGTCGGGCCCCGCCGGGGGCTGTTGCGGGAGTCCCGCCACCCGCTTTATTTTGCGGTCCCCTACGGGGATATGATGCTGACGGGATGCTTCGGGTTGCTGCGGGCGTTCGCCGCCCTCTATCCGGAGTTCGCTTCGATGATTATGGACTCCCTGGGCGGCGCTCCCCGCCCAGCTCTCTGGGAAGTGATCGATAATTAGAGGACTACTTAAGGCGAACAAATCCCCTCGCATAACCAAAAACTGAAGAGGAGAGCGGACTGGCTATGTGTGCCCCTTTTAGACTCAAAATGAGTGCAACTTTAGAGAGGAGGATTTCTTAGAATGAACAAACCAGTTCGATTGGATGTAGTGATTCCCGTGTATAACGAAGAGCGGGATCTGGAACCTAGCGTCCACAAGTTGCGTGCCTTTCTCCGTGAGAACTGTCCCTATCACTGGCGGATCGTGATTGCGGACAATGCATCGATGGATCGCACGCCCGAGATCGGGCGGCGTCTGGCCGAGCAGTGGCCCGAGGAGGTGTGTTACCTCCGGTTAAATCGCAAGGGACGAGGACGGGCGCTGCGTAAGGCCTGGCTGGAGAGCGATGCGGATGTGATGGCCTACATGGACGTCGATCTCTCCACTGACCTCAGCGCCTTTATGCCGCTGATCCAGCCTCTGGTCGAAGGACGCTACCACATTGCCACGGGCAACCGCTTGCATCCTCGATCTCAGATTACGCGTTCGCTTAAGCGTGAGCTGATTTCCCGCATCTATAACTTTATTATCGGACTGTTCTTCCCCCGCCGCCGTTTTCGGGACGCCCAATGTGGCTTTAAAGCGATTACTCGTCAAGCAGCCCGCGAGCTGATCCCTCTTGTGGCCAACCAGTCATGGTTCTTCGATACAGAGCTGCTATTACGGGCGGAACAGCGGGGGTATGTGGTCTGGGAGGTTCCAGTGGTCTGGCGGGAGGATCCAGACACCCGCGTGAAGATCCTCCGCACAGCGATTGAAGATCTCCGGGGTTTGTGGCGGGTCTGGCGGACTCCCCATCCTCTCCCGATTCACACAGACCCAGACGCAGAATCTCCGGATTGAGCATATCGGCCAACGGCGCGTGGAACCTCATCAGGCGCTCCGAGATCATCTATGGGATGTGCTCTCCCCCGTTCAGCGGTGATTGGAGTGAATCTAACGATGGCCGTTCTCATGGGCCAGGGCGATGAGATCGAGGGTTGGTTGACTCAAGGGACTCATCAACTGCCTTCGGGGCGTTGCCAGGCCATTCACTCCGGAGATGGGGTATCATCACCCCTAAGCGACAGCATGTTTCTCCTCGCTTATCATCCAGACTCGACTTTTGCTGCTACCTCTATCCTCCTCTGCTTCTACCTCTGGGCTCTGGCGGTGAGCTCCTCGACACGTCATGTTCTATAAGCTGTAGGGTGGGTTCTTTGGAAGAGTCCTCTCCTAGAGGCGAATGGGAATAATGCGGTTGCTAGTGACGGGTGCCACCGGTTTTTTAGGCCGTAATCTTTGTCCTTATCTGATAGACCGTGGCTACTGTGTGCGCGCCCTGGTTCGACCGTCTTCGGACTGGAGGTTCCTAGCCGAGCGCGGAGCGGAGATCATGTTTGGAGATGTGCGGGATCTCGCCTCCGTTCAGATGGCCGTTGCTGGATGTGAGATGGTGATCCATGCCGCTGCCTACTTTCGGTTCTGGGGACCTCGAGATCATTATTGGCAAGTGAACGTAGAGGGGACTCGAAACGTGATCCATGCAGCAGAGCGCGCAGGGATCCAGCGATTCGTGCACATTTCCACAGTCGCGGTGATCGGTCGGCCACGCTCGGACGCTACAATTGATGAGACCTATTCGTGCCAGCCGGTAGATGACTATCAGCGTACGAAGCTGGAGGGAGAGCGAATTGTCCAGCAGGCAGTCCATAGGGGGCTGCCTGCCGTGATCCTTCGCCCGGGAGCCTTTTATGGCCCCTGGGGACGATACGCATTTAACCGGCTTTTCTTTGAGGATTTCCTGAAGGGGTTACGTCTTCAGGTGCATGGTGGCCAGCGTTATACGTTCCCTATCTTCGTGCCGGATCTCTGCCGAGTTATTGAGGCTGCGCTGAGTCTAGGGCGGGTTGGAGAGATCTACAACGTGGCAGATCGTAGTCGTCGGCATGCGGAGATTTATGAGATCGTGGCCCGGATCGCAGGAACCTCAGCTTGGCGGATCAATGTCCCAGCGCTCCCCATGCTTGTCTTGGCATGGGCCTGGACGAGGCTAGCAGACCTTACTGGTCGGGAGCCCTACTATCCACTGGCGCTCGCCTCCTATGTTTTTTATGACTGGAAGATTTCCTCGGAGAAAGCAGAGAGGGAACTGGGATTCAGGCCGACGCCTTTTGAGGAGGGAGCGAGGCAGACTCTGGAATGGTATTGGGCACAGGGAATTCTTCCGCGCCCCCGCAAGCTGTGAGAAACCCTTTCCTCGTAGGAGACTAGAGATGGATCATGAAACGATTACTTCACTTCATCCACGAGACCATGGTGGCGGGCCAGGTCGTCCAAGCCGATACGGCCCGCCCGATTCTTCCCTGGATGTTATTTCTTCAATATGACCAGCCCAAGCCGGAAGAGGTATCTGAGAGGTCTATCTTAAACCTCTCCGCCGGCACCGGGGTGGCACTCGGGACACCGCTTATCGATCGAATGAGGTCGCTTGCGAACGTCCTATGCGCCATACGGTGCCGTCCGGTCTATCCTCCAAGACGATTCCCAGAGCCCGGAGTCGATCTCGGATTTGATCAGCGCGGGCGAAGTCGCGCTGGCGGCGGGCTTCCGATCGAAGCTCGACGAGCAGCTGCACCAGCCCAGCCACAAGGTCAGGTGGAATGTCCGGACGGATGACATCTGGGATCACCCCTAAAACCTGGCCGCCGAACTCCCGATAGATGGCATCAATGGCCTCCAGGATGGGACGTCCTACGATCGTCCCGCCGAAGAGCAGGCTGTTAACGGCTTTGGAGAACTCAAAGAGGACGGAAAGGGCCTCCGGTGTCCCAAAGTCATCATCCATTGCCTCCAAGAATGCGCGCCGGGTTCTCTCGATTTCCTCGATAAAGCCTTCCGGTTCCGCTGCCTCGGGAGCGTCTCCTCGGGCGAGCCGCTCCCGAACCTCGATCACGGTGTTCCAAAGGCGATCTAGGCCCTTTTCCGCTGCTGCCATGGCCTCTTCGCTGTAGTCGATGGGGGAGCGATAATGGCTGGACAGGATGAACAGTCGGATAGCCTGGGGCCGATATTCCCGAAGCGCATCCTTAATCCGCACCACGTTCCCCAGGCTTTTGCTCATTTTCACCCCGTTGACCGTTAGAGATCCAGTGAGCAACCAGTAACGGGCAAAGGTTTTTCCATAGGCGGCCTCTGCCTGGGCGATCTCGCTCTCGTTGTGGGGGAAAAGGTTATCGATGCCTCCGCCATGGATGTCAAATGGTTGCCCTAGGTATTTCGTAGCCATCACCGAGCATTCGATGTGCCAGCCAGGATATCCCCAACCCCACGGGCTAGGCCAGCGCAGGATGTGCTCCGGCTCCGCCCGTTTCCACAGTGCGAAGTCGGCGGGATGTCGCTTCTCCTCTCGTACGGGGATGCGGGCGCCCTCCTCCTGTTCCTCTAAACGGCGGCCGGAGAGCTTCCCATATTCCGGCCAGGATTCCACCGAGAAGTATACAGAGCCGTTCACTTCATAGGCATGGCCCTTCTCGATCAGAACCTTGATCATCTCAATCATCTCTGGGATGTGACCGGAGGCTCGAGGTGAGATGTCCGGTCGCACGATCCCCAGCGCATCCATGTCCTCGAAGTAACTGCGCATGTATTTCTCCACCAATTCCATCGGCTCCAGACGTTCTCGGGCAGCCCCTTTCAGGATGCGGTCCTCCCCCGTATCGAGCAGGTGTCCCACGTCGGTGATGTTCTGGACATAGCGAACCTTGTAGCCGCGATATCGGAGGTAGCGGACGATCATATCCATAGAGACATACAGTTTGGCATGGCCAAGGTGGGCATGATCGTAGACCGTTGGCCCGCAGACATACATGTGGACTCGTCCCTCCTGCGACGGGACGAAGGGCTCTTTCTGGCGGGTCAGGAAGTTATACACTACCATAGGGTTCATAGATTTCGAGCCTCCATAGAGATTTCGACGGATTCATGGGGTAGGTCGCCAAAAGGGCACACGCGGTGTGATGGATTTTCAGGATGAGAAATCTCCACGGTTCAACTCCTCAGGTCGAGCAAAGATCATCCGGCCCGCGGCAGTCTGGAGAACCTTGGTCACCATCACCGGGATCTCCCGCCCAATGTAACGACGTCCCTCTTCCACCACCACCATCGTTCCATCCTCCAGGTAGCCCACACCCTGTCCGGGCTCCTTCCCTTCCTGAATGATCGAGAGAGTGAACGTTTCCCCGGGTAGTAAAACCGTCCGAACGGCGTTGGCTAGTTCATTGATGTTGAGGACACGGACGTTCTGAAGCTCGGCCACTCGGTTCAGGTTGTAGTCGTTGGTCATGATCGGGCAGCGCAGGCGGCGGGCTAGAGCGATCAGTTTTTCATCCACTTCGCGTCCCTCCACATCCATATCCACGATGCGAATGGGGACATACCCTTCTTTTTGCATCCCGTTGAGGATCTCCAATCCACGACGGCCTCGGTTGCGCCGCAAAGGATCATGAGAGTCGGCAATGTGCTGAAGCTCACTCAGGACGAAGCGAGGCACCAAGAGTGTGGCTTGGAGGAACCCAGTGCGCGCGACATCGGCGATACGACCATCAATAATCACACTAGTATCCAGCAAGATCAGATGCTCACCATCCCGTCCATCCCGCAGATGACGGGGAAGCATGGCTAATAGGTCTTTATAACGAGTTGCCGCTACGGTCAGCCCCAAATAGCCGAAAAACACCGCTCCTAGAGAGGGCATTACCCGGCCCAGAGGGTCAGGCAAGAGAGAGAGCGGGTAGGAGACTAAGCCGGCCATCATCAGCCCAAGGATCAACCCAATCGTGCCGGCGATGAGCTGTTGTAATGGGATGGGCCGGATGAGTTGGCGGATCATAGCCGCCGGACGGATCGTCAGCCATGGAGTAAGAAGGAGACCGAGAATTGCGCCGACTATGCTGAGTCCCAGGGCGAACTGCCAAGCTAGGTGGGAGTCCAATCCTAGCCGGGCGGCATCCATCCCCAGCCGCCATCCAGCGATCCCCAACACCAGCATTCCAATTAGGCGAAGGAAACGCTCAAAATCCATAAGTCCTCCAGATTAGCGACCAAGTGCATCGTTCATCTTACACCGGGGGTCATGAAGAGGGCAAGAGGGGAATTCTGCATCCTATGCGTCTGCTCCTATAGGATCTCGGGGCACGTATCTTGCGCTGCGATCAGGGTCGGAGCGCTCTCGAGATAAGCGGTTCATTCCCGAGGAAATGTATTTGATATGATATACGATATACGGTTGGGATGGATCCGCCATGTGGAAAGTCCGGAAGAACATCCAAAATCGGAGGATCTGCGGAAACTGGCTTTGGGGGGTGGGACTGAACACCCTCGCTGCTTTAGGCGCATTGATCCTGGCGATGTGGGCCTTGGAGCGAGTTTGGCCGATTCCTCCTTTGCCGACCCTGCTTCCCACACTCACCCCAGCGCCTACCCGAACCCCACGTCAGCCCTTCACATATACGGTGCAGCCTGGGGATACCCTGTCCTTGATTGCTGCCCGCTTCCAGGTCTCCCTCGATGCATTGCTTCAAGCAAACCGTTTGCATCCCGAGGCCATCATTTATCCTGGACAGGTTTTGTGGATCCCCGTAGATGGTTTCATCCCTTCGTTCGTTCCGTCATCTTTTAATCCCACGGCTACCCTTCCGCCGCTGACTGTATCCAGGGAGATCGATCTTCGCATTCGTCAAGTGAAATCCCCGGGGGATCTGAGTGCGGAGTCGCTGGTGTTGGTGAACGAAGGGACGACCATCAATCTGGCTGGATGGCGGATCCGGGACGAGGAGGGAAACCAGTATATATTTCCAGCATTGACGATATGGCAGGGAAGCTCGGTGACTGTGCACACTCGCGAAGGAAGAAACAGTGCCACGGATCTTTACTGGGGCCGCTCGGCAGCCGTGTGGCGACCAGGCGAACGGGGCATCCTGGAGGATCCCGAGGGCAAACCAGTTCTGGAGTTTCGCGTTACCGTGGAATAGCAGTTCGACGCTCCAACGCTCGAACGAGGAGGGATAGCAGCAGCGTCATGACCAGGTAGAGAAGGGCGACGGTGTTGTATACCTCGAAATACCGGAACGTGCCCGCGGCGCGCTGGCGTCCGACATACATCAGCTCCGGTACGGCGATCGCCGAGGCCAGCGCTGTATCTTTGAGCATGGCAATGAAATCATTCCCAAGAGGGGGCAATACATTCCGAATGGCTTGGGGAAGGATGACTAGGCGCATCGCCTGCCAGTAGGTCATGCCTAGGCTACGAGCAGCTTCCATCTGGCCCTTGGGGATCGACTCGATGCCCGCGCGATAAACCTCGGCCAGGTAGGCACCATAACCGATCGCCAGGCCAATCACCGCGCGGCCCATCTCGCTTCGAATCAGGCGACCTAGCTGAACCAGCGGAAATATCCCCCAGGCCTGACCTGTCCCGATCAGCGCATCGGCCATCGGCGGCGCGGCCACGAAAGCCACATAGAATAGCACAACCAGCAGAGGGACTCCTCGGATGAATTCCACATACAAGGTGCTGAGATTATAAAAGAATACGTTCCGGGATACTCGGCCCAGTCCGGCGATTAAACCGAGAACGAGGGCGATCGAATAGGCGATGACCGCTAATTGAAGAGTAACGGGGATACCACGGAGCAGAAAACGAATGGTGGCCTGATAATCCGCGGATTGCAGAATGGCCAAAATGATCCAGAACCCCAGCATTCCAAGTATCACAGCCCACCATGGCCAAGTGCGCCAATCCAATCCAACCCGTCGCGGAGAAGGAACCGACGACGATCCCATTCCGGGTTCCATCGAAGCCGCCATCTTCTAAGCTCCTTTCCTGGATTTAGATTAATTCCGAGGATGATTCCAGTGGACTTCAACCCATCTCCCTGAGGGTCATCGGAGACGCTCGGAGATGATCGCATGGGCTCCTGAGCGCTTCAACGGACTAAGCGGAAGGGTAATTTGAAATCCGTGCTATATTAAGATAGCCATTAACAACCGCTAAGATCTCCAGATTGCGTTTTGAGATGAGCCAGTCGGTCAAGCCTGGATCTGTTGAGCGCTAGCAGCAGACTCCCACTGTTGGTGCCCGTGGTGATCCCAGCAACTAGGGGGCCAATCTGCGGCATCTCTGATGCAATCTGCCGTATCCAAATCCTCCTGCTCCTGAGCTTCCGTGAGATGATCGTCGGGGTTTTCCAAAGGGAATTATACCCAGGCGCTCCCCTCCATTCCTATCCTAGCGATCTCCCTTATACCGCTCGCAGGCTTCTTAGGCCCGTCGAAGAGGGCCGGATGGTCTAAGGACCTATCTGCGTTGCTTTCCGATTTGACGAGGGATCGATGATCCTCCTAAAATGATCAGTGAATTGATTATTTCCCGGGGTTTAAAGCCCTGTCGGTAGATCTGGGCGGGAAGCGCAGCGATGTGGTATTACATTCACACCTTTGGCTGTCAAATGAACATCGCCGACAGTGAGCGGCTGGCCTCGGCCTTAGAGAAGCTTGGGTATCAAATGGCAGAACGGCCTGAGCAGGCCGATGTGTTGGTGGTAAACACCTGTGTGGTCCGCCAGTCGGCCGAGGAAAAGGCCTATGGGTGGCTCCATATGGTCCGCCCTCTGAAGGAGCGACGGCCTGACCGGGTGGTGGCGGTCATGGGCTGCCTCGTCGGGGTGAAGGGAAATGAGGGGTTGCGACGGGCCTTCCCGTGGGTCGATGTGTTCATGCCGCCGGCAGACCCCCGGCCGCTGGTGAGCTTCTTGGCTCAGCGGGTTGATGAGGGGCGGGCGCAGGAAGACCTAGAGCGGATGATCCGCTACGCTCTCCAGGATGAGGAGCTCGTGTTGCCTCTCTCCGAGCGAGGCCGGAAGGTGACGGCGTATGTGCCCGTTGTGCACGGTTGTTCCTTCGGCTGCACCTTCTGCATCATCCCCTACCGCCGCGGCCCCGAGCGGAGCCGCCCGGTGGGTCAGGTGGCCGCTGAGGTGCGCGCCCTGGCTAAACAAGGGGTGAAGGAAGTGACCCTTCTGGGCCAGATCGTGGACCGTTACGGCAAAGATATCCCCGATGGCCCCGATCTGGCCGATCTCCTGCGGGTAGTCCACGAGGTGGAAGGGATCCAGCGCATCCGCTTCCTGACCTCCCATCCCAGCTTCATGACCGACCGGATCATCGACGCGGTGGCCGAGCTGCCCAAGGTCTGCGAGCACATCGAGATCCCTGTCCAGGCGGGCAACGACGAGGTGCTGGCCCGCATGCGCCGGGGCTACACAGTGGCCGACTACAAGCGGGTGGTGGAGAAGATCCGGAAGCGCATCCCGAACGCCTCGATCGCTACGGACATCATTGTGGGCTTCTGTGGAGAGACCGAAGCGCAGTTCATGGACACCTATCGGCTGGTGGAGGAGCTGGAGTTCGACGTGGTGCACATCGCCAAATACTCCCCCCGGCCGGGAACGGTGGCCTGGCGCACCATGGCGGACGACGTGCCGCCCGAGGAGAAGGAACGCCGCTTCCGGATGCTGGAGGAGCTCTACGAACGGATCTCCCGCCGCAAGAACGAGGCCCTGATCGGGCAGACGGTGGAGATCCTGGTGGAGGATCGCAACGAGAAGGGGAAGTGGTTCGGGCGGACTCGGAACAACAAGCTGGTGTTCTTTGAGGACGGCGACCGCGACTGGCGGGGCCAGCTGGTTCA
>JANXBD010000068.1 GCA_025057635.1 Thermoflexus sp.
ATCTTCCTCACCCCACCCGCAAGGAGTGGGCGGTGGGCGCGCCGGGGAACACAGGCGATGCCATTCGGGCCGCCCAGGCCATCGGCGCCGCCGTAGCCCTGATGGACAAGGCGTGGGGAGGCCCTGTGGTGATCACCCCGCAGGGACAGCCGTTGTTCCTGGTGGGGGAGCGCTCGTTGCCCTTCTCCATCATCGTGGACAGCAAGGGCGAGCGCTTTATGAACGAATCGGCGTCCTATGTGGATTGCTGGCGGTGGCAGTATGAGCGCCACCGGCAGGTTCCGGCCATCCCCGCATGGCTGATCATGGAGAGCCGGCATCGTCGCTATTATCCTTTCGGGACGCTGCCGCCCGGCATCACGCCTCGCTCAGCGACGGGCCCTCAATTCCTGGTGCGGGCCAATACCCTGCGCGATCTGGCCCAGCGCATCGGGGTGGATCCGGAGGGGCTGGAGCGCACGGTGGCGCGCTTCAACGAGATGGCGCGGCGGGGGCGAGACGAGGACTTCCACCGGGGCGACAGCGCCTACGACCGCTTCTACGGTGATCCGCGGGTGAAGCCCAACCCGAACTTAGGGCCGTTGGAGCGGCCGCCCTTCTATGCGACGGCCGTCTATCCCGGCGAGCTGGGGACAGCCGGAGGGCTGCTGACCAACGAATGGGGTCAGGTGGTGCGGGAGGACGGACGGCCGATCCCCGGCCTGTATGCGACAGGCAATGCTGCTGCCTCGATCTTCGGCGGCACGTATCCCGGACCGGGCTCCACCCTCGGCCCGGCCTGTGTCTTCGCCTACATCGGGATGCAACACGTCGTGCGGGCCCTCCGGGAAGAGGACTGAGGAGGCCAGGCGTCCACTGTCGTCCCCTTAGTGGACGCACTTTCATTCGCAGGCATGGGAGCCAAAGGCCCCCGCACCGTGCCCCGGTTCGGGGATTTCCCGCCACCGCGCTGTCGATTGACAAAGCCAGAAGAATGGCGTATAGTTATACATAAAATTAGGTCTGCTTGAAAGACGGTGAACGGGAGGAGTAGGCCTCGGGCCGGCGCTCAGAGAGGCGGGGGAAGGTGGAAGCCCGCTGCGCACGCCGGGGCTGAATGGGCCCGGGAGTCGCCGGACGAACCGGGCGGGTCGCGCCCGCAGTAGTCTAGGCCGGAATCGCCACCGTTATCGGGGCAGAGGGGATCGGATGCACGGTCATCCTGTCCCCGCGAATGAGTGAGGCGGTCTTCCCTGAACGTCTCAGCCTCGCCTATGCTAAGGATGCTTCATTCCCCAGGGCGGATCAGCCTCAAGAGGGTGGCACCACGGGAGTCGCAAGGCGCCCGTCCCTCACTGAGGGATGGGCGCCTTTTTTTAGGGCGGATATTCGGAGTCAAGCTCTTGTTTATCTCGGACAGGAACCAGGGCCTTATTTTTCAACAGGGGGATCTCATGAGCCAAAAAGTGAGTCCAGCCCGTCCAGTGCGTGTGATCCGCCGCACGATGCCGGCAGACCTGTGGACGCCGATCCGCTTATATCAGGCATTGTGTCCTCAAGGGCCTTCTTTCTTGTTTGAAAGTGTGGAGGGTGGTATCTATCTGGCCCGCTATTCGTTCATTGGCTTGATGCCTCGCGTAATTTATCGGGTAGACGGGGACTGCATGGAGGAGATCGAGGGGTCGAATGTGCGTGTTTATGATCTTCGCCGTCTCCATCCGTTCCAGATCTGGCGAGAGGTCTTGGTCACCATGATCCCGGAGGGTGATGCGGAGTCTTGGCCTCGTTTCGTTGGGGGGCTGGCAGGTTACCTAGGGTATGAGATGGCTGCCTTCTTTGACCGAGTGCCTCGCGCGTCCAGCGTGGATCTTGCGTTTCCCGATGCCATTCTCATGCAGGTGGAGACTTTGTTGGTCTTTGACCACGTCACCCAGACTCTCTCGCTGTTTGGCTTGGCGAGGCCTGGGGAAGAGCGGGCAGCCGAGGACCGCCTGAGGGAACTCCAGCAGCGTCTCGAGGGGGCTTTCTTGCCCGAAGGGACGCCTCCCTGCCCATCCAGGGAGATCGCATGGCGTGCGCACACCGATGCGGAGCGGTTTAAGGCGATGGTGGAGGCCGCGAAGGAATTCATAGCGGCGGGAGACGCCTTCCAGATCGTCCTGGCCCGGCGCTGGAGTCGGCCGATCGCGGTCTCGCCTTTTGGCGTTTACCGCGCGCTGCGCCGCCTGAATCCTTCGCCGTACTTGTTCTTTCTCCATCTGCCGGGTCTAGGGCGGAACGGGGAGGATCTGGCGCTGATCGGCGCATCGCCGGAGATGCTGGTGCGAGTGGAAGGGGGCGAGGCCACGATCCGGCCGATCGCCGGGACACGCCGCCGGGGGAAGACGATGGAGGAGGATCGGGCGCTGGAGGCGGAGCTGAGAGCGGATCCGAAAGAGCAGGCCGAGCATGTGATGCTGGTGGATCTTGGCCGGAACGATCTGGGGCGGGTCTGCTCCTATGGGAGCGTGAGGGTGGAGGAGTTTATGGTGGTGGAGCGATATTCTCATGTAATGCATTTGGTCTCCACAGTGCGTGGGAAGTTGCGCCCTGGTTGTGATGCTTTTGATGCGCTAGCTGCCTCTTTCCCCGCGGGGACAGTCTCCGGCGCGCCCAAGGTGCGGGCGATGGAGATCATCGCCGAGCTGGAGCAGGAGGCCCGTGGCCCGTATGCGGGGGGGGTCGGGTATTTCGACCCGCGGGGGAATGCGGACTGGTGCATCACCATCCGCACGGTGATGGTGCAGGGGAACACTGCTGTCGTGCAGGCGGGGGCTGGCGTTGTAGCAGATTCAGTTCCCGAACGGGAAGAGGAAGAAACTCGCAACAAGGCGCGGGCGATGCAACTAGCTGTCGATCAGGCCGATGAAAGGGTCGCCCTTCAAGAGAACTTTTAAGAATGCTAAGGCCTAGGGCGGTTCATGGATGGTCGAGCGCATGGCCTCGTTCGGTTACGCAGAGGATGGGGCGTAGACTCGAGCCTCGCATAGGCAGCCAGCCGCGCAAGTGCATCTCGGTTTAGTGGAGGATAAAAATGCTACTGGTTATAGATAACTACGACTCGTTCACGTATAATCTGGTTCAGATCTTGGGCAAATTGCTCATGGAGGGCGGGCATCCAGATGTGGTGCTCCGGGTGGTTCGGAACGATGTGGTAGACGTAGAAGAAATCGCCGAGCTGCAGCCATCGGCGATTGTGATTTCCCCCGGCCCGGGGCGACCCGAGGACGCGGGGGTGACGATGCCGGTGATCCGCGCCTTCAGCGGGCGGGTGCCTATCTTAGGGGTCTGCCTGGGGCATCAAGCGATTGCTGCTGCCTTCGGCGGGCGGGTGGTTCGAGCGGGACGGCTGATGCATGGCAAGGCCTCGCCTATCCTGCACAATGGCCAGGATCTCTTTGCAGGGCTGCCGAGCCCATTTATGGCGGGTCGTTATCATTCCCTGCTGGTGGCAGAGCCCCTTCCCGAGGTCTTGGAGGTTACAGCTCGAACTCCGGAGGGGGAGATCATGGCCCTGCGGCATCGCGCCCATCCCACTTTCGGTGTGCAGTTCCATCCAGAATCTGTCCTCACGCCTGAGGGATTGCGTCTGCTGCGCAATTTCCTGGCCATCGGCGGATACGGATGATTTTCTGGGATGGCATCTCCCGGAACGCGGCACCAGGGAAAGACGGGCGCTGTGTGTCTTTCTCACGCAGACCGTCGGCATCGAGCTTGCTGCTCGAAGCTGGTGTATTTCTTAATTTATCGATATTCAACTGAAGCAACACCGATTCGGGAGGGAGGGGATGATCCGAGAGGCGATCGCCAAACTGGTGAAGGGGGAGGACCTGACTTTAGAGGAAGCGGAGGGGGCGATGGGCGCGATCATGGCAGGAGAGGCTACTCCTGCCCAGATTGGGGCGTTCCTGATTGCTCTGCGGATGAAAGGGGAGACGATCCCGGAGATCGTCGGCTGTGCCCGGGCGATGCGCCGGGCGATGCAACGGGTGCCTTATGAAGGCCTCGCAGTGGATACATGCGGCACCGGGGGCGATGGGGCTCGCACGTTCAATCTCTCGACCGCCGCCGCCTTTGTGGTGGCGGGAGCGGGGGTGCCGGTGGCCAAACACGGGAATCGCGCTGTTTCCAGCCCCAGCGGCAGCGCCGATCTCCTCGCCGCCCTCGGAGCCGAACTCACCCTCACCCCAGAGCAGGCAGCGCGGGCCCTGGAGCACATCCGATTTGCCTTCCTGTTCGCTCCCGCCTTCCATCCCGCGATGAAGCACGCCATCGGACCTCGCCGGGAGATCGGAGTTCGGACGGTCTTCAACATTCTGGGCCCCCTGTGTAACCCAGCCGAGGTGCCTTATCAAGTGATGGGTGTGTTTGATCCCCGTATGCTGGAGCCGTTAGCGGAGGTCCTAGGCGCCCTGGGCAGTCGACATGCTATCGTGGTCTGCGGCGTGGGCAACGTGGATGAGGTCACGCCCTCCGGCCCCACTCGTGTGGCCGAATATTCGAACGGGCAGATCCGCACCTGGATCTTCGATCCGGCCGATTGTGGCATCCCCCGGGCACCGCTAGATGCGCTTCGGGGGGCCACTCCCGAGGAAAACGCCCGGCGGTTGCAAGCGCTGTTCCGGGGCCAAGAGAACGGCCCGTTGCGAACGGCGATCTTGCTGAACGCCGCCTTCGCGTTGCGCGCGGCAGATCAGGTGGAGGATCTCCAGGAAGGCTTGGTTCGGGCAGAGCAAGCGCTGGCGGGGGGCGCAGCGCTCGCGGTAATGGAGGAATATATCGCGTATACCCGGAGGTTGAGCCAGGAGCGATCGGATGTCTGAACTGGCGAAGATCCTGGCGTGGAAGCAAGACGAGCTGATCGAGCAGATGCGGAAGCGCCCGCTATCGGTCGTGCGGGCCGAGGCGGAAGCCGCCCCACCGCCCCGGGATTTCGCCGCCGCGCTGGCCCGGCGGGGGGATCGACCGGCGCTGATCGCGGAGATCAAGCGGGCTTCCCCTTCTCGAGGGGCTATCGCTCCGTCTGTCGATCCCGTGCGGCTGGCCCAGGTGTATGTTCAGGCAGGAGCCTCCGTCCTCTCCGTGCTCACGGATGCGCGGTTCTTTCAGGGGGAACGGGCCCACCTGCAGGCGGTCCGCCGGGCTCTTCCCGAAGTTCCGATCCTGCGAAAAGACTTCACCATGGACTCCTACCACGTCTATGAGGCCCGGGCGGCCGGGGCCGATGCCGTGCTCCTCATCGTCGCGGCCCTGGACCCCGCTCAGCTGGCGGATCTCATCGGGTTGGCCCATGGCCTGGGGATGACGGCCCTGGTGGAGATTCACCGGGAGGAGGAACTGGAACAGGCGCTGAAGGCGGGCGCCCGGGTGATCGGGGTCAATCATCGGGATCTGCACACCCTTCGGGTCGATCGGACGGCCTCCGCCCGGCTGCGCCCTCGGATCCCGGCCGGGATTCGAACCGTCGCCGAGAGCGGCCTGCGGTCCCCAGAGGACATCCGGGAGATGGCCGCGCTGGGCTATGACGCCGTGCTGATCGGCGAGGCGCTGGTGGAAGCGGGCGCGCGCCCGGACGGATTCGATTTCGAGGCCGTGGCCCGCCAGGTGAGGAGGCTATTGGGATGCAGCGAGCGGAGCGCTGGGGGTTCGTGAAGATCTGCGGGATCACCACGATAGAAGATGCACGGATCGCGGTGGCAGCGGGAGCCGATGCCCTGGGCTTCGTCTTCTATCCGAAAAGCCCCCGCTTCATCTCCCCCGAGCAAGCAGCGGCCATCGCTGCCGCCCTTCGTCGGGAAGCTCCATGGGTCCGGCAGGTAGGGGTGTTCGTGAACGAGCCGGTTCACCGGGTGCGGGAGTGGATAGAGGCCATCGGCCTGGATTGGGCGCAGCTCCACGGGGAGGAGCCTCCGGAGGCTGTGGCAGCCCTGGGGGACCGCGCTTACAAGGTGCTGCGTCTGCGCGCTCCGGTTTCGGAGGGGAGGCTGGAAGATCCCCCGGATCCGGAGCCCTACCGGGGGCGGCTGCCGGACGGGCCGACGCTGGGGGTCGACGCGTGGCATCCGGCCGCGTATGGGGGAACCGGCCAGAGGGCCGACTGGGAGATCGCGGCGACATGGGCACGGGCCCACCGGTTGCTGCTCGGCGGGGGGCTGAACCCGGAGAACGTCGTGGAGGCCATCCACCGCGTTCGACCATGGGGGGTGGATGTGTCCTCGGGGGTGGAACGGGAGCCCGGGCGAAAGGATGCGGAGAAAATGCAGGCCTTCATCGCTCGCGCCCGTCAGGCGTTTCAAAGTCTTCGGATGGGGGATAGAAGCGATTCCATGTCCTAAGGGGGGATGTAGCCCCGAAGCGAAGCGGAGGGCCCCATCTGTTCGAGACTCGACTTTCGGAGGCTGGATGATCCGGCTGATCTCTCCTCCCATCCAGGAACGCCCGGGCTACTTCGGGCCCTATGGCGGGCGGTATGTTCCCGAAACCCTGATCCCTGCCCTAGAGGAGCTGGAGGCTGCGTTCCGTGAGGCGGTGAACGACCTGGGATTCCTGAGGGAATTCGAGGATCTCCTGCGCACGTACGTCGGCCGGCCCACGCCCTTGACGGAGGCCCGGCGGCTCGGCGAGGCCGTGGGGGCGCGGATCTTCCTCAAGCGCGAGGATCTGGCCCACACGGGGGCTCATAAGATCAACAACGCCCTGGGCCAGGCCCTGCTGGCGAAGCGCCTGGGCAAGCGGCGGGTGGTGGCGGAGACCGGGGCCGGCCAGCACGGGGTGGCCACGGCGACGGCCTGCGCCCTCCTGGGCCTGGAATGCGTCATCTACATGGGCACGGCGGATATGGCCCGCCAGCGGCCGAACGTGTTCCGCATGCGGCTGCTCGGCGCGGAGGTGCGCCCCGTGGACGCCGGTTCCCAAACGCTGAAGGATGCGATCAACGAGGCCATCCGGGACTGGGTGACGAACGTGCGGACCACCCACTACCTCCTGGGCTCCGCCTTGGGGCCGCATCCTTATCCCTTGATCGTCCGCACTTTTCAATCTGTGATCGGGGTGGAGGCCCGCGCCCAGATGCTAGAGCAGTTTGGGCGACTCCCTGATGTGGCTGTGGCGTGCGTCGGTGGGGGCAGCAACGCGATCGGTCTCTTCGCTGCCTTCCTAGAGGATCCCGTAGAGCTGATCGGGGTAGAGGCGGGCGGGGAAGGGATTTCCAGCGGCCGTCACGCGACCCGTTTCGTGGATGGCGATCGTGGTCGGTTAGGGGTGCTACACGGCACGCGCACGTATGTCCTCCAGGATCCGTGGGGACAGATCCTAGATACGCATTCCATCTCCGCTGGCCTGGATTATCCGGCGGTCGGCCCGGAGCACGCCTGGCTGCGCGATCGAAAGCGGGTTCATTACACGGCAGTCACCGACGCGGAAGCCCTGGCGGCCTTCCAGTCGTTGGCGCGGCTGGAGGGGATCCTTCCTGCCCTAGAATCCGCTCACGCCGTGGCGGAAGCCATGCGCCTTGCTTCAGCACGGCCGGGCGCGTGGATCCTGGTCAATCTCTCCGGTCGGGGGGACAAAGACTTGGAAACTGTGGCGAAGGCCCTTGGAGAGGCGCCCTTCTCGGTTTAGGGCCTTAGGGGAGGAGCGCATTCCGCTTTTTCCGTGGCCTTCGAAGCCCCGGGTGTGGGGAGGTGCAGCGGCCTAAACGGGTGGTGTTGCCCGCCTTGGCGATTTTGAACGCCAACGTGGATTGTCCTTGCGTCTGCACAACGGGTGAGAGAGGGCATGACAGGGATCGAAGCCGTGCGAAAAGTGTTCCACAAAGCCCGTGAGGCGCGTCGGCCAGCGTTGATCTTTTATTGGCCGGTCGGTTATCCGGATCTAGAGGCCTCGGTTCGGATCGTAGCGGCCTTGGCGCAGGCGGGCGCGGATCTCATCGAACTGGGCCTGCCGTTCTCGGACCCTCTGGCCGACGGCCCGGTGATCCAGCGGGCTACTCAGCGGGCTTTAGAGCGTGGGGTGCGCACGCCCGATGTTCTAGAGGCAGTGGTTCGGTTGCGGGCCATCGGCGTGGCGCTTCCCCTGTGCCTGATGACCTATGTCAATCCGATCATCGCTTGGGGGGTTCCCCGCTTTCTGGAGGAAGCCGCTCAGGCGGGTGTCGATGGGCTGATCGTGCCGGATCTCCCGCTGGAGGAAGCGGAGGAACTGCGCGCGGCCGCTGATGCCATCGGTCTGGCCTGGGCGCCCCTGGCGGCGCCCACCACTCCGGACGAGCGGCTGGCTCGGATCGCCGCCACGGCGACGGGATTTCTCTACCTGGTGTCCGTGACCGGGATCACCGGCGCGCGGGATCGCTTGCCTCCAGATGGGATCTTGCAACTGCGGCGAGCCCGCCGAGCGGCCTGTGGGGTGCCGGTGGCCATCGGCTTTGGGATCTCCCGGCCCGAGCACGTTCGGGAGCTGGCTTTCGAGGCCGATGGTCTGATCATCGGCAGCGCCCTGATCCAACACGGGGAGGCTTGCGGCTTCGACGAGGAGGCCCTCTCTGCCTTCGTGCGCGCGCTGCGAGAGGCGGTTCCAGGCTCTCCGGCTTAGCGCTCATCGGGAATGCCCATCATCCGGATTCAACTGCTCAACGACCTCCTGCCGCGCGAGAGGCTACGTCTGGGGCTTTTTCGGGAAGCCAACGGCGCGGGTCCTGTGATCCATAGACGACCTGGTGTGCTGCCTAGGGCGCTTGACCGCGAATAGAGCGGAAAAGGAAAATCCATCCTGCTCTATACCCGAGCCGGCAGGGCCCCGATCTCACAGCCAGCCCCGGCGGCGGAAGAAGAGGACCAGCGCGGCGCTGATCGTCGCCATCATCAGGAGGGCCATCGGATAGCCCCAGGGCCACTCCAGCTCCGGCATGTATTCGAAGTTCATCCCGTAGATCCCCGCCACCAGGGCGTTGGCCATCAG
>JANXBD010000069.1 GCA_025057635.1 Thermoflexus sp.
AAGATGGCCACCCAGGGATACCACCAGGCCGTATCCCGGGCCGCCCAGATCCCGGCGAACACCTGGAACTCGGCCACAAAGCCGGAGAAGCCCGGCATCCCCATCGCCACCAGGCCGCCCAGGATGAAGCCCAAGGTGGCCATCGGCATCGCTCGGGCGAAACCGCCCAGATGGGCCAAATAACGAGTGTGCGCTTGATCATAGACCATCCCGACCGTCGCGAACAGAATGGCCGCCATCACCCCATGAGAGAACATCTGGAGGACCGCCCCGGTCAGCCCGGTCACGTTCATCGCCGCGAACCCGATGGTCACAAAGGCCATGTGGCCGATGCTGGAGAAGGCGATCACGTATTTCAGATCCTCCTGCACCAGGGAGATCGCGGCCGAATAGAGGGCGGCGACCACGGCCAGAAAGACCACCACTGGCAGCCAGTAAACCGCCCCCCCGGGCAACAATTCGATCCCCACCCGCAGCGCGCTGTAGGCGCCCACCTTCATCACCACCCCGGCTAGGAACATCGAGCCCGCCGTGGGTGCCGCCGAGTGGCCGTCCGGCACCCAGTTGTGGAACGGCCACAGGCCCGCCGTCACCGCGAAGCCCAGGAAAACCGGGAGGAACCAGAGATAATCAAAGCGCACCGCCTGGCCGAACACCTCCACCGTCTGGGCGAAGGCCCCCCGGGCGGCCAGCTCCCGAAGCACATCCATATCGAAGGTGCGGACCGGGGAGACGAAATACAGCGCTAACGCGCCCACCAGAGCGATGATGGAACCCACCAGGGTGTAGAGGACCAGCTTCATCGCCGCGTATTCTTTGCGGGTGGAGCCCCAGATGGCGATCAGGAAATACTTGGGGAAAATGGCGATCTCGTAGAAGAAAAACAACAGCACCAAATTCCGCGCCACGAAGACCCCCATGATGCCGCTGGCCAGAAGCAGCATAAAGGCGAACAGTTCATGGGGGCGATCCTCAATGTTCCAGGACACCAGCACCCCGGTGAAGAGCACGAGAGCCGAGAGCAGCACCAGCGGCAGGCTCACGCCGTCCACGCCGACGTAATAATGGATGCCCAACTCGGGGAGCCACGACATCCGCTCCACGAACTGATACCCTCCGGCCGTCCGGTCGTAAGCCAGAAACGCCCAGAGGGCCAGCAGCAACGTGAAGCCGGAGACCGTCGCTGCAAACACCCGTGCCGCTTCCTTTTGATGGCGCGGTATGAGCAACAGAAGCAAGGCCCCAACCACGGGTGCGAACACGATGAAGCTAAGAATCGGGATAGACACCGATGGGATCGTCATCCCTCATGCTCCCGAGACGAGATCAGATACAGGAGATCGATATCGATGGCGATTCATCCTCTAAGACATCACCCGAACAGCCGTGCCAGCGTTGCGTTCAACGTCGGCACAATCCAGGCTGGCCACAGGCCCGTCAGCAGCATGAAGACCATCAGGGGGGCCACCGCCAGGATCTCGCGGGCGCTCATCTCCGGCAAGCGAGCCCAGCGCGGGTTCAGCGGCCCATGGAGCACTTTCTGGACGGCCTTCAGGACGAAGGCCCCGGTGATCAACAGCCCGAGCATCGCGATCGCCGTGAGGGCGGTGAAGACCGGCCAGGCGCCCTGCACCACCATATACTCGGCTACGAACCCCGCCAGCCCGGGCAGGCCCACCGAAGCCATCGCGCAGTAGATCAGGATCCCCCCATAGATCGGCATCCGCGTCCAGAGCCCCCCGTAGGCCTCTAGATCGCGGGTATGTGTCCGATCGTAAACCACCCCCACCAGCGCGAACATTGCCGCGGAGGAGAGGCCATGGGCGAACAGCTGCAGGGCCGCCCCGTTCACCGCGATGAGGGCGTAATCCCGAACCGCCGGATTGCCCAGGGCATACCCCGCCACGGCGATCCCCAGCACCACAAAGCCCATATGGTTCACCGAGGAATACGCGACCAGCCGCTTGAAGTCCCGCTGGCCCAGCGCGGCATAGGCGCCGAAAACGATAGCGGCCGTCGCGAGAAGAGCCAGAGCGATCGCGAAGCGAGTGGACTCCGTCGGGAAGAGCGGGAAAACGAGGCGCAGAAAACCATAAGCCCCCAGCTTTAACAGGATCCCCGCCAGGATCATGGAACCTGCTGTCGGCGCCTCTGTGTGGGCATCGGGCAACCAGGTGTGGAAAGGCCATACCGGGACCTTGATCGCGAACGCGATGACGAAGGCCCAGAAGACGATGGCCTTCACCACCTCCATTGGGACCCCCGCCAGGGTCCCCTGGAGGGCCGGCCAGCGCCGGCTGATCTCCAGCAGGTCAAACGTCCCTCCCTGCGTGCCACCCAGAGCGGCCCAGATGAGCTGGATCCCCAGCAAGAGGCCGAGGGATCCGGCCATGGTATAGAGAATGAACTTCAGAGCCGCGTAATGCCGCCGCTCCGGCGCCCCCCAGTTGTTGATCAGGAAATACATGGGCACCAGCCCCAGTTCCCAGAACAAGAAAAACAACAGGAGATCCAGGCTGACGAAGACGCCCAGGATCCCTGTCTCCAGGGCCAGGAAGAGCGCAAAGTAGGTCCGTGGATCCGCTATGATATTGAACGAGACCAGAACTCCCAGCGGGGTGAGCAGGGCGGTCAGGAAAATCAGCATAACGCTCAGGCCATCGACTCCCACATAGTAATTGGCATTCACTTGAGGGAACCAGACCGCTCGCTCCACAAACTGGAACCCGGGCTGGTTTAGATCGAGATTCAACCAGAGCCAGGCGGAGAGGACGAGGGGGATCAGGCTGAAGAAGAGCGCCAGCCCCCGATGCAGACGAACGCTATCCCGCGGGGTGAGGGCGATGATCCCCGCACCCAGCAAAGGGGTGAACGTAATCAGGGTCAGGATCGGGATCGGATACCCGAACAACGTCATCGCTCGCTTCCCTCTTTGGGATGACTTGGGATCAAACGTCGCCTCGCGTAACTCCTAAGCGAATATCCCCTGCCAGCAAAAGGGAAAGCCATCCATCGCCGCTATCGCTTAGAGCCCTAATGCCCCCTGAATCATTCGTGCATTCGTGCCCCATTCGTGGACGGCCCTCCCTTCTCAGAATCCCCTCAACATCGGCGCCACCGTGTAGAGAACGATGAAGCCCAAGACTCCCAGGACCACTACCAGCAGGTAGTTCTGGACCAGGCCGGTCTGCAGGGTCCGCAGTTCGCGACCGGCGGCCTTCACGGCTTCCCCGATCCCATCGCCGATGCCATTCACCACCACTCGATCGAACAGGCGCAGGGCGCCTCCCATCGACCAGACCGCATCGGCGACCCCGTGGAGGAACCCATCGATGACCTTGAGGTCCATGAAGAAGGCCACCGCGTGCTCCGCCAGCCACAGCGTCGGGCGGACGAAGAGGATTTGATAAAGATCGTCGATATACCAGCGGTTCTTGAGGAAGGCATAAACCGGCGCCAGGCGGATCAGCGGATCCGGCTCCCCGGCGGCCAGAGGACGACGGGCGTAAACGACCCAGCCCAGGAAGAGCCCGGCCAGCGCGATCAGAGAGGAAATCACAACAGGCGCCGGATTAAAGGGCGGGGCCTTTGGATGCTCCAGCAAGGTCTCCCCAACGAAGTGATGGAACCAGTTGCCGCCGGTCAGCGCCGCCAGCCCGGGGAACCCATCGGGCACCCCGACGTAACCCCCGAAGACGGCGAAGAGGGCGAGGAAGACCAGGGGGACGGTCATCGAGCCCGGGCTCTCCTCCGCGTGGGCGGCCGCAGGCGTGCGGGGCTCGCCGAGGAACGTCAGGGCGATCTGACGCATCGTGTAAAAACCGGTCAGGATAGCCGCCGCCGCCAGCAGTAGGAAAACCAGCAACGGCAGCAGCTCCCCTTTCTCGAAGGCGCCGTGGAAGGCCTCCGCCAGGATCTCATCCTTGCTCCAGAACCCGGCGGTGATCACCGGGAACCCCGCCAGGGCCAGCCCACCCGCCACAAAGGTCCAGAAGGTCACCGGCATGCGTCGGGCCAGGCCACCCATATTGAACATGTCGTTGGGATCAAAGGTCTCCTCATGGCTGCGCCCGCGACCGACGTGATGGTGCCCATGTTCGACCGCATGGATCACTGAGCCGGAGCCCAGGAAGAGCAACGCCTTGAAGAAGGCGTGGGTGATCAGATGGAAAGCTGCGGCCACATAGGCCCCAATGCCCACAGCCGCTAGCATGTAGCCGAGCTGGGAGATCGTGGAATACGCCAGCACCCGCTTGATATCATTCTGGGCCACGCCCATCGTGGCCGCCATCAAAGCGGTGAAGGCGCCGATAAGCGCCACCACCCAGAAAGCGGTCTCGCCACCCAGACCATGTTGGCCGGCTTGAAGCAAAGGGAACATCCGGATGGTGGTATAGACGCCCGCTGAAACCATCGTGGCCGCGTGGATCATCGCGCTGACCGGGGTGGGGCCTTCCATGGCATCCGGTAACCAGACGTGGAGCGGGAACTGAGCGCTCTTCCCCACCGTCCCGGCGAACAGCAACAGCGAAGCCAGGGCCGCCACCGACAGGCTCGCCACATAGGAGGGTGTCTCCGCCAGGGTCTTCAACGTCTCCGGATCCCGCAGGATGTCATGGAAATTCAAGGTCCCCGTCTGGGCATAAAGGTAAGCAATGCCTAGGAGCATCAGCACGTCGCCCACCCGGGTGGTCATAAACGCCTTCACAGCGGCGCGGTAGGCCGAGGGCTTTCGATACCAGAAGCCGATGAGGGCGTAAGAGCAGAAGCCCATCACCTCCCAGCCGATGAACAGCATCAGGAGGTTGTCAGCCACCACCAGGAGCAGCATCGCCGCCTCGAAGAGGGAGAGAAGCGCGAAGAAGCGGCTGTAGTGGGGATCCCCGGCCATATACCCCACGCTGTAGATGAAAATCATCAGCGAGACCAGAGGCACCATAAACAGCATCACCGCTCCCAGCGGGTCCACCAGCACGCCAAACTCCAGCGGGCGAGGGCCAACCGGAAGCCAAGGGATCCGGAGAGCAATGGGGTGCTCCCCCAGATGCTCCATGCGGATGGCGGTCCAGAACACGATTTGGGAGAGCACAAAGGAGATCGCCACCGAGAGGATGGCGAGGGTATGGCTGAGGCGCTTCCAGCGGTTTGTGAACAGGGCGATCAGGCCGAAGGCGATAAAAGGCGGCCAGGGGATCAGGGCCACCAGCAGCGGCAGAAGCGTTTCCTGGATCTCCATCCGTCTCCACCTCAAGAGATTAGCCCTTCAGGAGGTCGATGTTCTCGACATCGACCGTCTCGCGATTGCGATAAACGCTGATGATCAGCGCCAGCCCGGCGGCCGCCTCCGCAGCCGCAACGACCAGCACGAAAAGGGCGAAGACCTGGCCGGTGGTCACTGTGGGATGGAGATACCGCCAGAACGCCACCAGGCTCAGGTTCACCGCGTTCAACATCAACTCGATCGCCATGAGGATGGCGATGGCGTTGCGTCGGGCCAGCACCCCATAAACACCGATGCAAAATAACGCGGTGGCCACCAGCAGATACCAGGTTAGGGGAATCATTCAGAACCTCCGGATGGATGCATCATCTCAGGGACCCTATCCGAGCCTATCCGCAAAACCAATCGCTCTTCGGTTGGTAGGGGCCCACTGGAGAAAACAGGACCCCACCCTCTTCTCCCCACGAGCGCTTTCAGATCAAGAGGCAAGGGGGTTCGGATAGGCCCTTAACGCTTCTCCCGGGCGATGAAGATCGCCCCGATCAACGCCGCCAGGATCATCACCGAGGCCAGCTCAAAAGGCAGCGCGAACTGATTGGGATCCACCAGAGAGCGGCCCAGGGCTTCAATGGCGTCAGCGGGAACTCCCTGGGTCACCTGAGGCCACGGGAAACCCGCGATGACCGGAGCTAAGAGGACGAAAAAGAGCCCGGCGATCACCGCGGCCGCCAGGCTCTGATTGTTCAATGGGGGACCCGGATTGCGGGCCATTCCGCGGGTGAGCATCACGGCGAAAATAATGAGAATAGAAATCGCCCCGATATAGATCAGAACCTGCACCCCGGCCAGGAATTCCGCCTCCAGCAGGACGAAGAGGCCCGCAACCCCAACTAAGGAGAGAATCAAATAGAGAACTGCATGGAAGAGATGACGGCTGAGAACGGTGAACAACCCCGCTCCCAAGGTCAGGATGGCAAACAGAATAAAAACGGCCTGGATCAGGGTCATTGCCAGCGTGCTCCTTCAACGTGGGGTTTGGGGGCGGCGGGGCGGGAGGCTGCGCCGCCCACCCCGCCACCCACTTTCTTCCCCTCTTCTCCCACTGCTTCGCGGCGTGGGAAGGGGCAACCGGATCATTCCCAGAGTTAATGAGCCCCCACGGCTTCCAGCGCCTCCGGCTCCTCCCCGGAAGCCGAAGCCATCGCGGCCATCCGCGCCCGATGTCCCAGATAGCCGGGAATGGCGAGGGCGCCGATCAGCATCGCCATGTTGAAGGCGAACATCCCGGCCGCCCAGAGCCCACCGGTCGCCCCGGCTGCCCGCAGGCCCTTATCCACCAGGGCGACGCCGATCAGGTTCAGAATCATCAGCGGGGTCAGGAATTTCCAGTTCAGATTCAGCATCTGATCGATCCGGATGCGGGGAAGCGTCGCCCGCAGCCAGAAGAACATGAAGATCCCAATGCTCATCTTGATCAGGGTCCACAGATACGGCGGCAACCAGGGCCCACGCCACCCACCCAGGAAAAGAACGGCAAAGAGCGCGGAGACCACCAAGGCGTGGATGAACTCGCCCAAGAAGACGAGGGCAAACTTCATGCCGCTGTATTCGATGTGGAAGCCTGCCACAATCTCGGATTCCGCCTCGAGGAGATCGAAGGGGGTTCGCCCTACCTCCGCCACCCCGGATATCAGAAAAACCAACGCGGCTAGGGGGAGCACAAATAGATAAGGAACATCCTGGGCGAGCACAATTCCTACTGTGGACATCGTGCCCGCAACCATCACGACCACAACGACGCTGAGCACCGCGGGGATCTCATAGCTGATCAACTGGGCTACCGCCCGGAAGGCGCCCAGCAGCGCGTATTTATTGTTGCTTCCCCATCCAGCCATTAGCACGCCCACCAGAGCTCCTGCCCCCACTGCTAGGGCGTAGAGAACGCCGATATTGAGATCTGTTCCTACTGCTCCCGGCCCGAAGGGGATCACTATTAGCGGCGCCAGGGCGCATGTAGCGATGATCAATGGCGCCAGATTATAGACCCATCGATCCGCCCCCGCCGGCATAGTGTCTTCTTTGGTCAACAGCTTGATCCCATCCGCCACCGGCTGCAGGATCCCATACGGGCCGGCCATATTAGGGCCTAAGCGATCTTGAAAGCGGGCGATGATCTTACGCTCCACATAAGTTAGAATCGCAAACCCGATGAGGCCAAAGTTCGCCAGAAGAAAGGCCTTAATTAATCCAATGATTAAGAAAATCGCATCTTCGGGAAGCCCCCAGCTCTGAAGCAGGCCGCGCAGCCAGGCTCCAAGGTAGGGAAGCAAGTTGTAAATAAAATCGTAGATCTGGGCCATGTGCTACCTCACGGAGTGGATAAACTGCACCGATCTTCCCTCAGGTTACCTCAGGCAAGATGAGTAGAAAGCACCGCCCGTCAAGCCCTTCAAGCATATAACCGACATGTCCGAATTACACCCATTCCAGTGCGCCCTTGCGCCAGGCGTAAAGCAATCCTCCCAGAAGCAGAAGCAAAAATAGAGCCATCTCGATAACCGCATATAAGCCCAGCTGATTATAGGCAACTGCCCAAGGGAACAGGAAGACTGCCTCCACATCAAACAACACAAAAATCAGGGCGAAAATATAATATTGAGCGCGGAACTGAATCCATGCATCCCCCACCGTCTGAACGCCACACTCATAGGTTTCCAACTTGAGGGGATTGGGCTTCTTCGGACGTAGGAACCACCAGAGGAGCAGGACTACTCCTAGAAGAGCAAAGGAGAGCAGAAGATATAAGCCAACCATTCCATACCCTTGAAGCACGGCCCCTCTCCTTTGTTGAAAGTGTCACAAACACAGGGCGATTATAACATGGGTCTGGACTCAGATCAAGGCGTTCTTACGAATATCTTAGGAGTTCGCCTTTAGTAGACGTAGAAATAGAAGTCATGCTCAACTCCTATCCGGCCGCCCTCGGATAAGTAAGCCAATTAGGTCCCTTCATAGGCCTTGGGATGGGACATTTACTTATGGGTGTGCCATTTCCAAACCCGAATGGAGAGCACGACTTCCGATTGTCAAGATGGATGAATGTAGAGGTGACGCCTGCCCTTGTCACGACGCTCCGCAGCACAGGCAGAAGCTATCTTTGGCCCTTTGCGCCCTCTAAACCCCCAAGGATCGATCATGGAGTGTGAAGATCTGGATCATAGATCCCTGGCTGACGTTTGAACGCCGGCTGTGGATCGAAGGCTGGGCCCGCCACAGCCGTCATCAGATCTTCACGTTCGCATTCCCCCCCTCGTTCCAGACGACCTTCGGGACCCCTTCCCCCATCGCCCGAGAGCGAGCGAGGCGACTGGCCCGGCGAATCCGACGCTATCTGACCGGCTCCGCCACCCGGGACCCCTCCCGTCAGCCCACGGGGCTGCCCGATCTAGTCCTTCTGACAGATGGGCTGGATGGGCTGGCCCTTGTCG
>JANXBD010000006.1 GCA_025057635.1 Thermoflexus sp.
GACCTCCCAAGGGGCGATCCGCCGGACCAGCTCGAGCCATTTCGCCCGCCGCGCGGGGTCGTCCGGCAGGAGGGCGGCCAAGGCGGTGGCCCGGGAGGCGGCCAGCGGCCGCCGCGCCCACCAGATGTGGAGGGTGCTGATGTGCCCGTGGCGGATGCTTTTCTCGCGCACGGACTCCTCCGAGACTTCGCGCAGGGGAAAAGCAACCTCAATCAGCGCCCTCGCCATCGCCCACCCTCCGGAAGCGCGTCTTCATGATCATCTTGGTTAAGTTCGCTTCATATCGGTAGGACCTCTTCTGCAATGTTCTGGCTAATGTAGAACCGGAGACCCTCATGCGTGACCTGTTCCACCCAGACCCCTAACCGCTTGCTCTATCGGTGTTCCAGCGTCGGGAAGCCGAACATCCCCGGTGGCTCCTCAAACTCAACCAGAAGGTCCAGATCGCTTTACGGCTCCGCTTCCCCTCGGGCATACAAGCCGAAGATTCCCAGCTGCTTTACCCCATGCTGCAGCACTGTGCTTCCTGCGCCCACGAGCCGAACAGGTCGATCTCGCAGAAGTCATCCTTGCTCCTGGAGTTCGGTCCCGCGCGTTCGTCAAATCCGCTCGACCTCTTCTTGGCATTTCATTCCTCATCCTCGCGGGACAGAAACTGCTCAGGCGAATTCCGGGAATAACGAGGGCAGCGCGCGGCACGCTGGCAAGATAGATCTAGGGAATTCATTTTCTGCATTATAATTTCAACTGTCAGTAAACCGTCGCGCTGAACCTCCTTCGCTTGCCATCCGGTCCAACCGGCGCGTCGCCCGAAGCGGAGCAGGTGGGCCTTCTCGTCCTTGAATTCCACAGTGAGGGATTCCCCTTGGGCGATCCCCTCAAGCGCACTGCTCCGAAATGCCCTTCCAGTCCCGGATCACGTAGCGCACCACCTCGTGGACCTCTTCAGGCCGGAGCCGGGTCGCCGGGTTCCGGATGGCGTAGAGGGCCGGCGCAGTGGTCGCGTTCTCCACCACGTAGAGCCAGTATTCGTCCCCCAGCCGCTGGGCCATAATCCACTCGTTCGGGGTTAGGACCACGGGGCCAGTGGCGGCACGGGCCTTCACCTCGATGTAGCGCACCGAGCCGTCGGCAGCCACCGAGCGGATGTCGTAGCCCAGGTTCTGGGCCGAGACGTCCTCCGGCACCCGCCCCTGTCGGCGTTCGTGCTCCATCGCCACCCGCATCCCGATGGCCTCGATCTCCGCGTCCGGGCGCATGGGGGGCTCCGCCTCCGACAGGGGCCGCACCCGCACTACCCCCAAGACCGTCGGCGCGGCCAGGGTCAGATGGGTTTCCCGCTCGATCTCTTCCTCTAAGTTTCGCAGCCGGGCGCGCAGCTCCTCGTTCCGGCGCCGCTCGTTGAGGATCTCCGCCTCCGGCAGGGGCTTGCCTTTGGCCCGGCGCAGCTCGTATTCGGCCAGTCGGGCCTCAGACTCGTTGAGGAGCTTTTCCAGCGAGCGCTGGCCGTATTTGCGCTTGATCTCCGCCGCGCGGAGCCGTTCCGCCCGAAGTTCCGCTCGATACCGCTCCAGCTCCTGGAGGATCACGGCCTGGGCCTCCTCCTCCGCTGGAGGCGGAAGATCCGCCGGGCCCTCCACGGGTTTCAGATCCCACAGGATCGAGGAGTTCACCGCCTGGGGTGGGCCGTTCCGGGGCTGGAACACGGCGAAGAGCCGCCTGCCGGCAATCTGATCGGCCCCGTCGCGGATCTCCCCGTCGAAAAACCAGAGCCATCCGTCCATCCGGCCATCGGGGTCGGCGAAGACCGCGCCGCGACGCAGGGCCTCCTGTCCCTCGGCCAGCGCTCGCTCGATCATCGCCTCTAGGAGCGGATGGCCGGGCGCGACGAACACCGCATTCCGAGCTCGGGCAATCGCTTTGTCGAAGGCCAGCCGGTGATACTCGCGGCCGGGCTCGCCATAGCGGTGCTTGAACGCCTGGGAGACCTGGCGCAGCTCATACGGGACGCTGGGCACCCGCAGGAGCCCATCGGCACGGTGCTCCACCTTCAGGCCGACCAGCCGGGCCGCCCGCAGGAAGAATTGTTCGATATACTCCGGCACTAGGCGATGCTCTCGAGCGAAGCGGTCCTCCCCCAGCACCCGCTGGAGGTCGATGTGGCGGGTGGCCAGCGCCTCCTGGGTCAACTCGCGCACCCGGCGGATCGCCTCTGGGTCGGGCAGCGTCCGGATCTCCGCCACAATATCCTCGATCGTCCGACGGCCGGCGATGGCCTCCACGATGAGGTCCTTAAGGCTCCGACCGGGGATCACCTCGCCGATCACATCGAAGACCCGGTCGCTGCCCAGGGCGACGCGGATGTGCTCCAGCTTCTCGAACAGGGCGCTGAGGACCCGCCCCTCGTGGGTGTCGACGGCCACCAGGTTGTAGATGTGCACCTCCTTTTGTTGGCCATACCGGTGGATCCGCCCCATGCGTTGCTCGAGGCGGTTGGGGTTCCAGGGGATGTCGTAATTGATCATGATCGAGCAGAACTGGAGGTTGATGCCCTCGCCGCCCGCCTCGGTGGAGACCATCACCTGGGCGCTCTCGCGGAACTCGTTCTCAGCGCGGATGCGGGCGTCCAGGTCCATCCCGCCGTGCAGGGTCACCACCTGGAACCCCCACTCCTGCAGCTTCTCGGCCAGATACTCCAGCGTCTCCCGGGACTCGGTGAAGATGAGGAGCTTCTCGCCGGTGGCCCGGATCTGTTCCACCTCCATGACCCGTCGGAGCTCGGAGAGCTTGGTCTCGATCTCATGGCGCTCAGCTTCGCGGGCGAGGCGGATCAGCTCGGTCAGCGTGCGGATCTCCTCTTGCAGTTCCTCCCGGGTCTCGGCGGCCGTCAGGCGTTCCAGCATCTCTGCTTCCTGGCGCAGGCGCTCCGCCTCGGGGGCGTCCTCCAGCTCGTCCTCGTCGAAGGGGCCCCCTTCGGCCAGCCAGTTGCCGAGCCGCAGCAGCTCCTCCAGCCGCTCCCGACGCCGCTCTAAGGAGCGGCGGGCGGCGCGCACGCTGGAGGCCAGCCGCCGCTGGAGGATGAGCATGGCGAAGGCCACGTTGCGCTTCTCCTGCGCCAGCGCCCGGTTGTAGGACTTCTGCACGTAATCGGTGACGGCGTTGTAGAGGCGCTTCTCGTCGTCGCTCAGCCGGTAGGGGCGGGTGAACACTCGACGCGGCGGGAACAGCGGCCGGCCCTCGAAGTCCCGCAGGTCCTCCTTGAGCCGGCGCAGGAAGAGGGGGTTCTCGCGGCTGGCTACCGACTCGTGCAGCAGATCCACGTCGGCGAACAGATCGGGCTCCAGAAGCGCCAGGAGAAGCTGGAAGTTCTCCGGATTGCCACGATGGGGCGTGGCGGTGAGGAAGAGCATGAAGTTTGCCGTGCGCGACAGCACCTCCCCCAGCCGGTAGCGCTCGGTCTTTTTGACCTTCTCCCCATACTGGTAGGCCGCCATCTTGTGCGCCTCGTCCACAATGACCAGATCCCAGCGCGCCTCCTCCAGCGCCGCCCTCACCTCCTCCCGCTTGGCGAAATCCATCGAGGTGATGACCTGAGGCGTCTCCTGCCAGATGTTCCGGCCCCACGCGCCCCGGATCGCGCCGCGGTCGATGATGGTGAAGGCCTCGCCGAAGCGCTCCTTGAGCTCCCGCAGCCATTGGTCCTTGAGGTGCCCGGGGACGACGATGAGGGTCCGCTGGGCCAGGCCGCGGTATTTCAGCTCCTTCAGCACAAGCCCGGCCATGATCGTTTTGCCTGCCCCCGGGTCGTCCGCCAGCAGGAATCGGATGCGAGGCCGGCGCAAGATGTGGTGGTAGACCGCCTCGATTTGGTGCGGCAGAGGATCGATCTGGGAGACGTTCACGGCCAGCAGCGGATCGAACTGGTAGGCGTGGCGGATCCGGTGGGCCTCGACGGCAAGGAAGAAGCGCTTGCTGTCTCCGCCGAAATCCCGCTCCGGCCGGGAGCGAACCTGCACCTGCGCCAGGTCCTCAGCGCTCAGGGCACGGGCATAGAACGTCCGGCTCTGGATGCCCACCGCCTCCACGTGCAGGTAGCCGCCGATCTCCCGACAGGCCAGCACCCGCACCGGCTCTTTCCAGAAGGGGGCTTCGAGGATCTCGTTGACCGCGATCCGCATACAATCCCTCCACCGGTGTGAGACGGGATGGACTGGACAGGAAGCCTGGGGGGAGGCCTTGATTCAGCAGCGCCCCAGGGGCGGCCGGGGCCGATGCGTGGAGAGCGCGTCGATGAGTTCGATGTTGCTTGCACGAACGATGACTCTCTCCCCAGGGATTGGGGGGATGGCGAGCCGCCGAAGGCAGCCCGCCAACCCCCCATACGTTATTTCTCTCCACAGCCTCGAGGGCTATGGGGAGGGGAGAGAAAGGGGAAAGGGAGTCGGGGCTTCATCGGCTCCCTCCACACGAGCTCGCCGTGTCCTCGCGAATGGCATTCACGGCACGCGTTTACAAACACGATGGGCGCTGGCTTGCCTTACTACTACTCGGATCGCGTCCTACGAAATCCAGCCGAGCGGATTCCATCCGCAGGCGACGCAGCACCCTGCGAGGATGTTCCTGATGGTCCGATCGGCTCCCGCCTACATAGCGTCTTTGAGTAAATAAAACCCTACGTGGATTTAGTGTATTTTAACGATGCCATGTGTAGGGGGGAAAGACGCTCGCGGGATGGGCGATAGGCTATGGGTACTTGGCTGATCGCGCGAACTGTAAGTCCCTCCGGTGGCGATCCAACTCCCTCGGAGGAGAGGCGCGCCCTGCAACGCCCGGGCCTCGTCCGGCCGTTTCCGCCGCAGCTCCCGTTCGTCAGTCGTCGGAGGGTAGATCGCTTCCATCGTCGATCCCCCCAGAGGAAATCACACGCCTCTCGCCCCGCGCCGCACCCCCTCCCGAACCGCTTCATAGAAGTCCACCACCCGGCGGGCGATCTCGTCCCAGTCATACTGCCGGGCCCGACGACGGCCGGCCTCGCCCATCCGCGCTCGAAGGACCGGATCCTCCAGCACCCGCAGGAGGGCGTCCGCCAGCGCGTCCGGATCCTCCGGGGGAACTAAAAAGCCCTGAACGCCGTTTTCGACCACCTCGTTGTAGCCCGGGATGTCGGTCGTCACCACCGGGACGCCCGCGGCCATCGCCTCCAGCAGCACGATGCCGAAGCTCTCCATCCCGATCGAGGGCGCGCAGAACACGGTGGCCGCCCGATAATACGCCGGCAGCTGCTCGTCCGGCACATACCCGATGAAGCGGACGTTGCGCAGGCGCAGGTTCCAGGCCTGGGCCACATACGGCGCCTTCTCTGCCTTGCCGAACGCCCCCACCACCAGCAGACGGGCCTCCGGGCGGCGGGCCTGCACCCGGGCAAAGGCCTCTAGGAGATACCGCAGCCCCTTGCGCCGCTCCAGCCGGCCCACAAAGAGGATCGTCGGACGGCCGTCCGCGAACGGCTCCGGCGGACGGAGCGCCTGGTCCGCGAAGCGGGCGCAGTCGATGCCGTTGGGGATCACCACATAATCCGCCGGGAAGTAACGCATGTGATATTGCCGCGCCGCCTCCGAGACCACGATGCATCCGTCCAGCCGCTTGAAGAACCGCCGCAACAGCGGCTTCCCGTAGTAATACGTCCGGCTGACCTCCCGATACGCGTGGAAGGTCCCCACGGCGATGGCATGGGGCACCAGATCCCGATGCCGCAGGACGGCAAGAGGAAGGGCCGGGGTTAAGGGCTCGTGGAGGTGCAGCACGTCGTAGGCGCCGGACTGGAGGATCGTCTTGATCCGGCGATACAGGCGGGGGGAAAGGGTGATCCGGGCGATGGAACCCGCAAATGGAAAGGCGATCACCGAGGCGGAGGCGTTGATGAACCCCTCCCCGCTGGCCCGCCCATCGGAGGCCGGGGCGATGATATGCGCCTCGTGGCCCAGCCGCTGCAGGCTCCGGGCCAGATGGGCGATGTGATTGTTCACCCCCCCGGGCACGGCGAAATCATACGGGGATACCAGGGCGATGCGCATCGGCGGATGGCCTCTTGGATCTCCACCCGCGAACATCGATGAGGGCTCGCTTCGCCGATTGGGCCGACGAAGGCTGCGTTGGCTCAGGCCATATGTCGGCCCCCTTGAGGCACCCGCCCCGCCCCACCAGCGCGCGGGCAGGGGCGCCTTCCGAGAAGATCAGCGAAGGCCGATCCCTACCGATCATGCCGATCGCGGTCGATTGAGCTAGCTCACTTTGCATGCTGGGAAGGGATCTTCCAGATAGGCGTGGTCAGCACCCACTGGTCCGGCGCCTCCCGGAGGACCCCCGCGAAGATCTCCAGGACCTGAGCGACCAGGGCTTCCCGAGCCGGCCCGGATTTCCCGGACGGCCGGAGCGGAGGCCAGATCCGCAGACGAACGCCTTCTCCCTCCCGCCAGGCGAAGACCGGAACCAGGGGAACCCCCCATCGAACCGATAGCTCCGCGTAGCCGTCCGGTAGCCATGCATCTTCCCCCAAAAAAGAATATACTCGACCGCTCCCGGTGGTATCCCGATCCAAGGCCAGCGCCACAATCCCACCCCGCCGCAGGGTTCGGAATACCTCCCGAAGCGTTCCGTCTGCCGGGATCAGCCGGAGGCCATAGGCGCCGCGCAGGCGGCAGAGATATCGGAACATTTCCGGCGGGCGCACAGGCTCGGCGACCGCTAGGATGGGTAGTCCGGTGGTGCCCAGGAATTGCAAGCCCCACTCCAGAGGGCCATAATGAGCGCTGACGACGATTGCCCCGCTCCCAGTCCGCCATGCCTCCTCTAAGTGTTCCCATTCCTCGATTCGGATGGATGGAAACCGAAGGGAGGGATGGCGATGAGGAGCTTGGAACAGGTCTACGTAGTTCCACCAGAGCAGCCGGAAGGCCCTCCGGGCCGCTTGGTGGGCGGCAGGGTCCTCCAGGGAAGTCCCCAGCACATGGGCCAGGTTGTCCCGCAGGCCAGCGGCGGAAGGAAGGAGAGGATACCCGAGGTCTGCAAGGCGGGTTGCCAAATCATAGGCCAATCGGGGCGGCAGCGCCTGCGCCACCGCCCCGATACTTCGGAAGATCCCATAAACGATCCAGGCAAGGGCCTCAGATCCCGCGTCCGGCAATGAAATCCTCCACCATCTGCCGTGCAATGTGGTCTGGGAATTGCTGGGGCGGTGATTTCATAAAGTAGGCGGAGGGACCAATCAGGGCACCTTTCAGTCCGCGGTCCAGGGCGATCTTCGCACAGCGCACTGCATCGATCACCACCCCCGCCGAGTTCGGGCTGTCCCACACCTCCAGCTTCGCCTCCAGTTGGATCGGTGCCCCGCCGAAGGTAGTCCCCTCAATTCGGATGTAGCACCATTTGCGATCCTGGAGCCAGGGCACGTAATCGCTCGGGCCGATGTGGATGTTCTCCGGCGGCAGCTCATAGGGCATGATGCTGGTCACCGCGCTTGTTTTGGAGATCTTCTTTGATTCCAGCCGCTCCCGTTCCAGCATGTTTAGAAAATCGGTGTTGCCTCCGAAATTCAATTGATACGTTCGCTCCACCCGCACGCCCCGCTCGATGAAAAGTTGCGTGAGCACCCGGTGCAGGATCGTGGCCCCCACCTGGGATTTCACATCATCCCCGATGACCGGGAGGCCGGCCTCCTCGAACCGCTGCTGCCAGTAGGGCTCCCGAGCGATGAAGACGGGGATCCCATTCACGAAGGCGCACCCAGCGTCCAGCACCTGCTCCACATACCACTTGGTGGCCTCCTCGCTGCCCACCGGCAGGAAGTTCACCACCACATCCGTGCCCGTATCTCGGAGGATTTTGACGATATTATCCGTGGGGCCGGGCGCTTTGCGGATGATGCCCGAGAGATAGCGGCCGATCCCGTCGTGGGTCATGCCTCGATAGACTTTCACCCCCAGCCTCGGCACGTCTGCGAATTTCAAGGTATTGTTGGGAGGGGTGAAGATGGCCTCTGCCAGATCCTTACCCACTTTGTTGACGTCAATGTCGAAGCCCGCAGTGAACTCGATATCGCGCACGTGATAGGGCCCCAGCCGCACATGCATCAGGCCTGGGACACATGCCTCGTCCGGGGTGTTCCGGTAATACCACACCCCCTGCACCAGGGCAGAGGCGCAGTTCCCAACGCCGATGATCGCTACGCGCACTTTCCGATCGGCCATAGCGGAACCTCCCAAAGAAGGGATCTTGGCTTTCAAATTTAGCTTGGGTCAGGAATAGTGGGAAACCGATATCCGGGCGCACCAAACGAAGAACGCACCGAAAAGCAGCACCGGCATCCAACAGACGCTTTGTGTCGCGCTTGATCATCGAACGGGATTTTCCGGTTCGTAGTCCGACCTCCCAGCGCTCCTATTTCTTTTTTCTTCTTTCTTCCCCTGCGAGCATGCCGGACGGATCCGCATTCCGCGTCGCACTGGATGGTTGAGCCCACCCATGGATGTCCCCTCGGGCAATGCTGAACGGGGGTTCGCGCGCTCAACAGCCAAAGGCCTGTGTATGTTGTCGGGCCATAGGCATGCGTTTTTTGAATGGCATCAGTGGCAGGGCATGTTAGTCTCCCTCTTCTGAAGGCTGGGGGTGGTTCGCCTCACTCTTCCGTGCCCATACGGGAGCTCCCTGTGGGAAGGCCGTGCGCAGCGCCCAGCGGATCCACGGAATCCCTAAGGCTTGAAGCGCCATCCCGTAAAGCCCTGCGCTGAGGAGAATGGCCAGCAACAATCCGGGCCACCCGCGATCTGTCACCCAGGGAACGATCGTCCACAGCGCCAGGCTCATCGCTACGGTGGCTGCGCTAGCCTGCCCGACTGTGCGTCCCCAACGATAGGCTTCTAGGCCCTCTAATCGTCGGGCCAGAAGTATCAGGAGAAGGATTCCCTCCACCGTTGTGGCCACCGCGCTAGAGAGGGCTACTCCGCTGTGCCCCAACGGTTCGATCCATGCCAGACTGAGAGCGATATTTAAGACCATTGTGCCCACTCCCACTCCAACTGGGGTTCGGGTGTCATGAAGGGCGTAAAAGGTCCGCGCCAGCAGCTCTACTCCAGCGTAAGCGGGTAGGCCTAGGGCGTAGAACTGGAGAGCTTGGGCAGTCCACTCGGTGGAGGCGGCGTCAAAGGCCCCTCGCTGGAAAAGGACGGCGATAAGGGGCCGTCGCAGTAGGATCATCCCGGCAGCGATCGGAAGAGTAATCCCCAGCAGGATCCCTAAGGTCTCCCCTAAGGTTCGGCGAAGGGCCCTACGCTCCTCTCGGGCGGCCAGCATTGAGAGGATCGGGAAGGCAGCCGTTGCCATCGCCTGGGCGAGCACAATCTGGGGCTGCAGCATCAGCTGCCAGGCGAGGTTCAGCGCTGCCAGATATCCGGCCCCCAGACCGGAGACGAGACGGGTATTGACCAGGAAGTGAAGCTGAACGGCCGCCAGACCCACCATCCGAGGGATCATAAGCGAGAATATCTCTCGGACATCTGGATCGTGCCAGCCTAGGCGAGGTCGATAACGCCCCCGGATCTGGAGCCAGCCGGGAGCCTGGATTATTAGGTGGAGAAAAGCGCCCAGGACGACTCCCCAAGCTAGCCCATGCACGCCTCGATGAGGGGCTAGAAACAGAACCCCGGCAATGATCCCCAAGTTATACACCATAGGAGCCAAAGCCGTCCAGAGGAACCGCTGATGGGCCTGGAGGATCCCCATGATAATCCCGCTGAGGCCGAACACGGTCGGCGTGATAAGCATAATCCGCATCAGGGAGGCGGTAAGCTGTTGTTGGGGGAGGGGAACCTGAGGAGCCAGAAGAAGCTTCACGAGCACAGGGGCAGCCAGGCCGGCCAGGAGGGAAGATCCGCTTACCACGAAGGCCACTGTGGTCAGCACTGCGCTGGCCAGCCGCCATGCAGCGGCCTCATCCCCCCGTGCCCGGTGCGCGGTGAAGACCGGAAGGAAGGCGGAGACCAGCGCCCCGCCGGCGAAGAGGGTAAACAGCAGATCCGGGATTCGGAAAGCCGCCCAATACGCATCGAGCTCCGGGCGGGTGCCGAAGGCTCCGTAAATCATAATCTGGCGGAGCAGGCCGAGCACGCCGTTCGCCAAATAGGCCGTCGTCAGCAGGGTGGCTGCTCGGACGATCGGACGGAGCGGGCTCATCCGTATCCCTTCTTCGCTCAGGGATCCGAGTCTTCCGATCGATGATCTCTCCCGAGCGGCAGATGGGAATTTCTCTGGGTGATGGAATCTGGGAAGACACAAACCGGACGCTGTTAGACTCTGACCCCAACTGGTTTTTCACGAGGATCGTTGCGGCGAGCGATGAGGGACGGAGGTCACCGAACTGATTGCAAAACGACTTGTCCCTTGTGTTATGTTGATCCAGGATTGGCTGCTGATCGCTCCAGCCAGATGGTCACCGGTCCGTCATTGTGGATCTCCACCAGCATGTAGGCGCCGAAGATCCCTGTCTGAACTGGGACGCCCTCGGCACGGAGAGCTTCTGTGAAGCGTTCGATGAGCGGCCGGGCATGCATCGGCGGGGCGGCGTGGATCAAGCTGGGGCGTCGCCCTTCATACGGATCCGCATACAGCGTGAACTGAGAGACCACCAGGGCCTCTCCGCCCACCTCTTTCAGCGAACGGTTCATTTTCCCAGCCTCGTCCTCGAAGATCCGCAGATGGGCCACTTTTTTCGCGAGCCAGTCGGCCTCAGCGGGGGTGTCGGTATGGGTCACCCCCACCAGCAGCACCACCCCCGGCCCGATCCGGGCCACCGTTTCGCCTCTAATGTGGACTGCTCCGTAGCGGACACGCTGAACTAGGACGCGCATGGTGATAGCCTTCCGTTCCTCAGGCCTCAGAGACATCCGGTTGGTCAGAAGCGGTTGTTGGAGTATCCCATAGATTGCATGTGGAGGGAACCGCCCAGGGAGGTTGGCGTTCTATGGAAAAGGGATTCTTCCAAACTCAGGCCCTTGCAAGTCGCTCAGGAAGGGAGACCACCGGCTAACGGTGCCCGAAGGGGAAGGCCCCCACGCTGGCCAGGGCGATCAGGATCAGGATCAGGGAGAGGCCGTAAGCGATCAACATCCCGCGGGCGCGGATCGGAGGTTCTCGCTCCCGGAAGGCGGCGGCAGCGTGCGCAGCTCCGATCGCCAGCAGACCCCAGACCGGATGGATCACCTGAACCGAGGTGAGCGGTATGCCCCCGAGACGCTGGGCGAGCCAGAGCAAGATCCCAAGGGCGACCTGGATGTCCAGGATCACTGGGTAAAAGCGGATCGACCGCTCCAGCAGAGGGGAAAGGGCGATCCCTCGACTGGCCCGGATTAATCCATAGAGTGCCCCGATGGCGGCCAGGAGAACCGCCCAGCGCCACACGCTGTGAAGGATTACCAGCACGACCATGGATAGACCTCCAGCATGGATATTTGCGTGAGAACAAGAGCTTCGACCCGCAGTATAACTAGCATCCGAGCTTTCCACGCGAAAACATCATGATCTGTCTCTAATCCTGATCCCTCCAGCCAGCCAATTCAAAGAAAGCGGTGGAGGGAGTGATGATGCAGATCCCTCCACCGCCATATCTTCACGATGGTTATAATCGCGCGTTAGCGGTTCATATGACCTCCACGGTCATCTCCTCATGAACGATCTCAGCGAAGCGGCCCAAATCCAGGATGTTCAGGCGCATTCGCTCTGGACCTTCTTCCTCATCAGAGGACTCCAACACAATATCTGCTATGTCCTCCAGCAGTGCTCGTTTGGCGGCGATCCCCAGGCGTCCGCGTAGCTGTTCTGGGGTCAGCTCCGGGTAATAGGTAGCCAGGGTATCGAAATCGATTGCGGCGGCTGCCAGGTCTTCCAGGAAGAGCTGCTTGGCGATGATGTCTGCTGCGTAGCGCTCGAGCGGATTGCTCCGCCGACGCCCATGCCGTCCTTGTTGGAGAGGTTCTTCCGCCATTCGGTCATGCCCCTCACAAAGTTGCCCTCCCGTCCTGAGTATACGTAGGTCATTCCTATTGGACAAATCGATCACCCTTGTGGCTACAGGCTCCCGCGCTCAATCGGGGAACATATGAGGGATGAACCCTGGGGTCTAGCGCGATCGTCGCGGTGCTGCTCTTGGGCCGCCAGAACTGCCCGATAGCGAGGGGTGAGGGCTGCAGCTACAGCCGCTTAGACTCCGGGCATCTTGGACTTCTGTCCAGCCATATCCTAGCGCGGGCTTTTAAGACCTAGACCTCCTCAACGGGAACGCCCATGTGGTCTGTCGGATCTCGCCAGGCCGGTTGACGGATCCGCTCCATCCATCCTTTTCCGGGTTTGTCGGGGGCCAGGGTCAATGTGGGAAGCGTGCGAGTAGATAGGCCCAGCTACTCCATCACCGGCTCTCGCGCCCGCTCCGACGGGCAGAAAACCAGGGGGCCCTCCAGCCGCCCATGGTAAGCATAGCGCTGCCCCCGGGCCTCCAGGACGACCCGAAAGCCCGGCGTGAGCACCTGGGCATACGCCCGGTCAGGCTCCGGGCACCCCAGGCTGGTGTCGGGCCAGAGCACGGCGCGGGCCTCCACCACCCGAATCTCCTCAACGGGAACGCCCAAGCGGCCCGCCAGGTCCCGTCGCGCCTGTTCGACGATTTCCCCCGGAGGGGATTCCATCGGAGGACCTCCCGGACTTGCCGGAACAGGAGTAGGAGTCAGAGTGGGAAGAACGGGAGCAGGGAGCGGCGAAAAGCCTTCCATCGGGGAAACCGCCGGGCTCGCCGGCGCACAGGCCCCCCACCCGATCCCCAGGAACCCAATCCCGAAAATCCAGAACCAGCGCCAGCCGTTCATCACCGCACCTCCTAGAACGATCGATTTCCCAACCAAGTAGACGTCCCTAGGAGGTCGGGGGTTCCCATCGCGCTTCGGAGCTGGCTGTTGTGCTTTGTCTCTCTTTCGGAGGAGCGGTCGCTTCACCCGCTAATCCTCGTCCTCTCCCCACATGGCCCGTCGGTAGCGCGCGACCAGATCCTCCGGGCTGTCCTCCCGGGCCAATTCCTCGTAGAACGAGGCGTCGTAGGATCGAGTCCGCACCACCACCGGCATGGGCACGGCATGCCCTAACAGCAGGGCCTGCTGCTTGGTCTCCAGGCGGGCCAGCACCTCCCGGAGCCGGGAGGCCCCGGAGATCCCCGCCAGGGCTGCCCGCACATCCTCCTCATGATCCAGCAGGCATAGCACCCGCGTTCCGATCTGCGAGAGCACCTCGCTGTCAATCTGGCTGGGCCGCTGGTCGATGATGAGCAGCGTGACGTTATATTTCCGCAGCTCCCGGGCGATGGTCCCGAACACGGTGTGCTCGGCGATGCCGGGCTGGAGGAACTTATGGGCCTCCTCCACGACGATCATCAGATGCGGTGGTTCCTGGGCCAGATCGCCCAGGGCAGCCTCTTTGCGGCGGACGTATTCCGCATGGATGCGCCGGGTCAAGTAGTTGGCCACCAGCACATAGGCGGCCATGTCGTTGCCGTAGCGTCCGAATTCGAGAACCACGCTCTGGCCCCGGAGGATGCGGTCGAGGATCCCCTGGGCGGCGTCCTCGGTGGTCTGGGGAACCAGGAACCGGAACCGATGGAAGAGGCCCAGCTTCCGCTGGAGCGCGCCCAGGGTGCTGCTGGTGATCAGGTCCCGCTCCACCAGTTCCGTCAGCGGATCCGGTGGGACTTCCTCTCCTCCCTCCTCGACTTCGACGGGCGCCCGATCTTCCTCCAGGAGGATCCGCAGCCAGCTCGGCCCCAGCCGTCGCCGCAGCATGTAGAGGGCGCCGATCTGAACCTCGGTCAGGCCGATCACCCCGCGCAGGAGCTCCACATCTTCCGGCTCGATCTGATCGTAGCCGATGCGGATCACCAGATCATACCGGCTATCGCGGCGGCGGGAGGACTCCTCGTCGAGGGTGGCGATGACCACTCGGGAGAAGCACTCCGGCAGCTGCTTCAGACCCTTTACGCGCCCTTCCTCCCCCAGGGCGCTCCATCCGTATTCATTGTGCATATCGAACACCAGAGCCACCGAGGCGTTGTGGTAGATCACCCCGGCCAGCAACAGCCGGGCGAGGAAGGTCTTCCCTGTCCCGCTCTTCCCAAACACGCCGCTCGATCGCTCTACGAAGCGATCCAGGTTGAGGGGGATGCGCACCCCCGGCATATCTAGGGGTTCCCCAATGATGAAATAGCGATCCTCTCGTTCTTTCACGCGGGGCCGGAAGATCGCGTGGACCTCTTCCTCTGTCGCCTCATAAACCGGCGAGAAGTGGGCGGGGACGGTTTTCACCGGCCGGGGGAGGGGATCGCCTTCCTCGAGGACCAGCATGGGCTGGACGTGGATCTGGCCGAAGACCCCGATGCCGGCCACCATTTCCCGGATCAGCGGATCGTCCGGATCGGGGGGCATGCGGGCGAGATCCGGGTTGGCGCTGTCCAGCCGGATGTCGGTGATCATCCCGAAGAACCGCCGTCGGTAGCCGCGGATCACCACATAGCGCCCGACCGCCAGGCCCTCGACGGCGATGCGAGGATCCAGCTTGACCGTCAGCCCCTCCGAGAGGGAGCCACCGATCACCATCCCCAGCCGGCGCGCCTCCTGCGCCGGGGGGGTCGATCGGGCGCCGAAGATCTTCTCCAGCTCCGAAGCCATCTCATGCCTCCGGCCAGCAGGTTGTCGGTTCCGCCCGGCACCGCGGCCTCCC
Organism: Thermoflexus sp.; assembly: GCA_025057635.1. Taxonomy (GTDB): domain Bacteria; phylum Chloroflexota; class Anaerolineae; order Thermoflexales; family Thermoflexaceae; genus Thermoflexus. Next base: position 14,806 of record JANXBD010000006.1, read on the forward strand.
CCGCGCTTCCGGCGCCGGGGTCTCATGGTGCGCGAGGGCTTTAGAAGGCCCTCTCTCCCTCGGCCTCCCATTGAGGGGCGGAGAGAAACGATGGGGAAGGCCGCAGCAGCGACTCGGAACGCCGTCCCCGGGGCTTAAGGCGTACCGGCCGCCATCCGGATGCGACGCAGCAACTGCCCCAGACGCGTGGGCTCGTCGGCCAGCAGCCGCACCAGCTCGCGCCCGACCTGAACCAGGAAGTCCCGCTGATGGGGACCCGGCCGCGCCTCCGCCGCGGTGCGGACCACCGCGGCGAGCACGTCGTCGGAGGCCTCGCGGGCCTCCACCAGAGGGCGGATGAAATCCGGCTCCTCGGTAAACCGCTGGATCTGGGCCGGTAGACAGGTGTGAACCCGCTCTAACAGGGCCGGTGGCTGGTGCGGAATCCCGTAATATGTCAACCGATCTCGCATGTAGCCCAGGGTGAGCACGCCGATTCGGACCGGGATGTTGCGGTTCTCGATCATATCCTGCTGGATCTCCGGAGGGGGGACATCCTGGAGCGCGAGGATGCGGGTGAGATCGTCGCCCTGCAGGACCAGATCGTAGATCACCCCGATGATGGTGGTTTCGCCCCGGGCGGTCTGGACGAAAGATCCGAAGGCGGGGATGTCCTCCGCGGTCAGTCGGCAGCCCACCAGAAAGGTGCGGGCGCTGGCTTCGATCACCCGGCCGATGAACGCCGGTTCTGCGGACCGATCGGAGCGAGCTCGCGTCGTGATGGCCATTCTGGGCTCCCATTCTAAATAACTGAGCGCTTTTACGGAAAATGCGGGCGCTTACACATCCTGTTGCGAACCAAAAGAGAGGCAACTCCGAAAGCAGCGTCCCCCAGGCGCGATCTTTTCCGAATGGCACAAAGAGCGATAGGGAAGGGGGAGGGATCTTGGACGTTTTCCTCCTGAAGGCACCTTCCCGGCATCCACGTTCATCTCCCCAACCATTCCTTTTGCTTAGCTTTGGCGGAGATCGAGGAGCGAAAGCCCCGTTGGAGGAGGGCTTCCTGGATCATCTGTTCTAGTTGCTTTCGCTCTTCTGAGCGGATGCGGGCCAGCTCGTGCGCCCGGGTGAGCAGATACGGGTAGGGGGCCTCCGCCAAGATCTGGCACTGATCCCAAATCGCGCGGTGCAGCCGATCCAAGCGGGCTTGATCTCGGGCCACCCACTCGGGGATCTCCACGCGGGCGAGATGCGGCCGGCCTTTCGTTCCGACATTAAGATAAAAGAATAGGAGCCGATGGCCTTTGTGGCCCAGATGGTCGTTGATCGGCCAGGTGTGCGCGAAGAGAGCGGAGCGCTCCCCGGGTTCGAGCAGCTCTGCAAAGAGCGCCCGATCCCGCAGTTGCCCAAAGGGATAGTCCGCCACCTTCTCCCGGGTAATTTCGTCCAACAATCCCAGGGCCAACAGGCGCAGCACGGCATGGCCGGTCGGCCGATCCACGTATCCCGCGATCGCGCCTCCCGTCTCCTTTGCCGCTTCCAGCGCCCCCACAGCCCGGTGGAAGAGCTCTCGATAACGTTCGGCCGGCACGGCGGCAAAGGGCTCGCCGCGAGCCAGGGCCCAGGGAAGCAGCATGCCGTCCGCCAGCCCCACCGGCGGGCCAAACGGATCGCCAGCCCGCTGGGCCATCGCTGCCGTTAGCTGCTCCAGCTCCTGAATGTCCCGTTCTGCCTCCAGATCGTTGAGGGCGCGCATCTCCCCATCCTCGGTGAACAGCTCCTCCTCCCGATACCAGAACACCAGGTGGTGCCAGGTTTCCGGAGGGGCGCCGGAGCCAGGGCGCATCTCAATCAACCCGATGTTGAGCACAAAATAGGGGATCGTTCCATGGCGATCCGGATAGATCTGGGAGCCATCGGCAGCGATGACCATGGCCTGGGGCTGTTCGGGGGGAAGGGGAAACCGGGCAGCGAGGGGCTCGCCCCATGGGATCGCCCCCCGCCATCCAGCTCGTAAGGCCTCCTGGCCCATCCGCTGCAGACGCTCCAGGTCCTCGGAGAAACGATGGAGGAGGCTCAGGGCATACCGGAGCGTCGGAGGATGCACGCGAAGACGATCCCCCGTATAGTTGGCCATCTCCTGCACATATCGTCTGACCTGTCGCCAATCTAACATCGCGATGCTCCCGTCTTAAGACCCATGGCGGGCGCATGAGCAGATTCCTTGATTATAATGAAAAGCCCTGCTCTTCCTTACGACAAGACTCTCGGGATTTCTGAGGGAGCGCAAATGGGATTTCCTGCAATCCCTAATGTGAGGTGGGGAAGCTGATCGGTTGGGAATGTATTCTCCTTTTTTGCTTTCACCCTCACATGATTCTGGGCCGCCATGACTCATATTTCGTCTTCGCGTTGACGGATTTGACCGGATCGGATATAATAAAAGCGCTTCTGCCGCTTAAGGCATCGACCCCAAAGGTCACCAGAAAGCATCCGGGTTAGAGGTTGTGCAACTTGCTGCCCGAGCGTCTCTCCCAAGTGTAAACGGGACAGAAGGGCCCCTCCTTGTTTCTGCACTTTACTTTTCCCTGCCATTTTCGGGCCACAGGGATAGCGCATAAGACCCTGAGCGGCATAGGAGATGATGGGAGGCAATGGGCTCCGTCTCTGTAGGCCCTTGGTAAGGATGTTCGGTGGCGAGTTCGATCAGGGATTGTATCCTGGATCTCCCCTGGAGACCGAACGGCAGAAGACGTCCCCGGTGTGGCCCGAGGTGAAGTTGTAGCGCCCTTTCTGGGAAAAGTCCGGGGGTGTCTTAGGAAAGTGCGCCGCTTGGCCCTGATTCCCTCGTTTGCTCGGTTTCCCTGGAGGCTTTTCGGAGGGCGCACGAGGATTGTGTGAAAGGTTCGTTCTCTGAGGACTTCGCTGCACTCAGAACCTCAACAGTGATTTTGAAATGTGCAGGTCTATCCTTCGCTGAGAGTGGAGTGGCCATGGAACAGGCACAAATTCAGGTTCCCGTTCTGGATTTCGACTACATCCATCTGGAATCCAAGACCCTAGATGAACTCCGCGAGCTAGCCCGGACGTTGAAGATCCCCAGCTACAGCCGCTTAAAGAAGCAAGATCTGATTATGCGGCTGCTCCAGGCCAAGGCGGAGCAACAGGGGTATGCCTTCGGCGGGGGGACGCTAGAGATCGTCGAGGATGAGACGCTGGGCACCATAGGATTTCTCCGAGTGAATCCGAATTTTCTCCAGGGCCCTCACGACATCTATGTCAGCCAATCCCAGATCCGGCGTTTCGGGCTGCGCCGGGGCGATTTCATTGTCGGCCAGGTTCGACCGCCGAAGGAGACGGAGAAATATTTCAGCCTCCTGCGCGTGGAAGCGGTCAACGGCTTAGATCCTGAGCAAGCCCGCCTGCGGCCGCGGTTTGAGGAGCTCACTCCCATCTTCCCGAACGAGCCCTTCGATTTAGAGACCGACTCGAAGAATCTCACCACTCGCCTGATCAACCTGGTGGCCCCCATCGGTCGGGGACAGCGGGGTTTGATCGTCTCGCCCCCCAAGGCGGGCAAGACCACCGTCCTCAAGAATATCGCTAACGCCATTTCCACCCGCTACCGGGATGTTCACCTGATGGTCGTGTTAGTCGGGGAGCGGCCCGAAGAGGTCACCGATATGGACCGCGCGGTGGAGGCAGAGGTAGTCCACAGCACCTTCGACGAGCCTCCGGAGAACCACATTAAGGTCGCCGAGCTTGCCCTGGAGCGGGCCAAGCGGATGGTGGAGGGGGGCAAGCATGTGGTCATTCTCCTGGACTCCATCACCCGGCTCACCCGCGCCTACAACCTGGTGGTGGAACCCAGCGGCCGAACCTGGACCGGCGGTCTGGATCCCGCGGCGCTGTATCCGCCTAAGCGCTTCTTCGGCGCGGCCCGAAACATTGAGAACGGCGGCTCCCTGACGATCTTGGCCACCTGTCTGATCGATACCGGGAGCCGGATGGACGATGTCATTTACGAGGAGTTCAAGGGAACCGGCAACTGGGAGCTGCACCTCTCCCGCAAGCTGGCCGAGCGTCGGATCTTCCCGGCGATCGACATCGAACGCTCTGGGACTCGACGAGAGGAGCTTCTGCTGGATTCGGATACGTTGGAAAAGGTGTGGTTGATGCGGCGGATGATCGCCCGGATGATGACCCCGCCGCCTGATGGGGGTGGCTATGACCTCACTCAGGTGATGGAATCCCTGCTCGGCGCCTTGTCTAAAACTCGCAGTAACGCTGAATTCCTGGCCCGCATCAAGAAAGGGGATTGGGATTAGGCGTCCCTATCCACTCCCGCGTTTCCGTCTAAGACGTGAGGTGGACGGCTTCGTCCCCCGCCTTGCTCTGTTCCTTACCCCTCCTGCTCAGTTCTCGGAGGGCCTCGGGAAGGATGAATTCCGACGTTGTATGCTTCGCTATCGAAGTCGGTTGACATCCACCCATACTGTGCCTCCCATCGTTTGGGCCGGGTGGACGGGAAGGGGATCGGCACAGGAGCCGACCATCGGGTGTCCATCCGCCGTGAAACGGCATCCAAGGCACTCCGCAATGAGTTCTGCTTTTTCGATCTTCAGCAGACAAGGGATTCCTGGGGGTTGCATCGGGAAGGCTCGGATCTGATTTCCCATACGCACTAGGATTAGAGGATAAATCCGGCCGCTCCGGTCTGAAAGGGTGATCGGGAAAGGCACCCCCTCCCCCAGGCGATCTGGAGGCAGGCCTGTGTCTAGCCACCGGGGAGTCCATGGGGCACCGAAGATCGCCAGCCCGAAAATCACACAGAGACCTAGCCCCGTCAGGCCTCCAAACAAAGCGAGGAACACTTTACCTTTTGAACCTGCTTGGGAAGGCAAGCCTTCCTCTTCCATCGGAAAAGGAATGCTTTCCCTTCGGCCGTCTCCGGTCAATTCCATGCTCGGTTTCCCTTCTTAAAGCTTAGACAATCACAGCACAATGCCCTGTGTTTTCGTCAACCTGAGGTGCACCTCATAGATGGCTAAAAGGGATCTGGTTGCCCAGAATCCCTCTTCCCTCAGCTCGAGGGGCGGTGCGGGGTCACGTTCCCGTCGCATCGAAGTGGCATACCATCCGAATTTATCCGCTCTGTGCCCTTGGGGCTGAGCGGAATATCGGCATGTAACAAACGACACGGGGAGGAAAGGGGACCTCCCCGCGCCGCTTCTTCAATAGACTAGACCTACGAGGGGCTTCTCAGGATCGCCCTTCCACTTCCAAGACCTGCACTCCTCGGTAGACCCCACAATATGGGCAGACATGATGGGGGCGGATGCGCTTCTTGCAGCGAGGGCATAGTACTAAATTCGGGCGCTGGAGCGCGTCGTGCGCTCGTCGCATGCCACGCCGCGTTCGGGTCACTCGACGCTTAGGCAGTGCACCCATCGGAGATCACCTCCTTCTTCTGTTATCCCAGGTTCATGTTTCCACGACAGATGTCGTCCAGCCGGCGTCCTCAGGAGGATGTTCCGGCTTTCTCCTCGCAGCGATAGGTTTCGAAGGATAGAGGATCACGCTCTTGTATGCTAAGTGAGAATGCGGAGAATCGCAAGCTCTTCCTTGCCTTCGTGAACTTGGATCTCGTCCATCCCCCCTCATCGCTTGTGTAGTTCACTTCCAGAACGTGCCAGCGGCAACGTGGCACGTGCGTAGACAACCCCACGGATGAAAAATCACGCCGGAGGAAAGCCCGTGGATTGACATGGTTGATCTTGTCCGCTAAAATACCCGATGCCTCGTTGAGGGCGTGTGAGTGAGGAGGGAGGGCTACTCGAGCGACCGTCCCGGTCAGTCAGTAATGAAAAAGTTCCCTAAGCTCCAACATCCCTTGAAAAGGATAAGGAGAGAATGCCAACCATCAACCAGCTGGTCCGAAAGGGCCGTAAGCCGAAAGTTCGGAAGAGCAAATCCCCAGCCCTTCATTGGGTGTATAACTCGCTCACTGGCGAGCGGTATTGGGATCCGAAGGGGGCGCCACAGCGCCGTGGGGTCTGTGTTGTGGTGCGCACGATGACGCCCAAGAAGCCCAACTCGGCGTTACGGAAGATCGCCCGCGTTCGCCTAACTAGTGGGGTGGAGGTCACCGCTTATATCCCCGGTGAAGGCCATAATCTTCAGGAGCACTCCGTGGTTCTGGTGCGCGGGGGACGCGTGAAGGATCTCCCGGGGGTGCGCTATCATGTTATCCGGGGCGCTATGGATGCGACGGGCGTGGAGAAGCGGCGCCAGGGGCGTTCGAAATACGGCGCCAAGCGGCCTAAGGAGCAGAAGGGCAAAAGCCGGTAGGTCGTTTTTCATCGTTACCTAATCTTACCTGTGCGGTGGGGGAAGCCTGGAACAGGCTTCCCCTTATTCTTTGTCATTTTTGCGGTTCCCGAGAGGGGGAAGGGAGGGAAGCCAGCCCCTTGTGTGGAAAGCCTAGAGGGAGGGCCCTCAGGTTCAAGGTTTGCCGTCTCACTTCAGAAAGCTCAATTTCCACATCAGCGTTCCCACATCATCCGTCCCGCGGATCCGGATTCGAGGCCACAGGAAGCGGTTCTCCAGCCGTTCGTCCGCCCCATAGATGGTGGTTACAGCGCCCCAGAATCGATACCCCGCTAGGAACTGAATCAGGTGCTGGTCGTAATCGGAGGCGGGATAGGCGAAGAAACGCACCGGACGGCCTGTGTGGGCCTCGATCGATTGCTTCCCCCCAATAATGTGATAGAAAAGAAAGGCCTCATCCCTTCCGCTGAGCGGGACGTGCTCCCGCCCATGGAGCTGGATGTCCATCCCTGCCTCGCTCATCTGCCGGATCTGCTCCCATGAGAGGTAGCGGGGATCCCCTTCATCCGCTCGGCCGGTCAGGACGAAAAAGGTTCCGCGAAATCCATAGCGCCGGAGCCTCGGGAACGCTTCTTCATAGGCGTCCCGATAGCCGTCATCGAAGGTCAGCACGATCGGGCGGGGGGGAAGCGGATGTCCCTGTGTAAGGTGAAAGATCAAATCACTAAGGGAAACCGTTTCATAGCCCGCTTGGCGGAGGTATTGAAGGTGGGCTTCGAACATGGAAGGCCGGACGGAGAGATCCAGCCGGAGGCGATCAGCTCCAGAAGGCGGATCCGAGATGTAGTGGTACATCAGGATCGGAACCTGTAGGGCGCGGGTCTGACCATCAGCGGGCGGTAGGGGTTCCTGAAAGAACGGATAAGGCGTTGGAGTCGGCGGCATGATCACCGATAACTCAAAGGTTGGAGTCCGCATAGGGGCTGGAGAAGCAGTCAGAGACGAGAGCGGCGTCGACGGCTCGGCTAGGGAGCCTCTTGGGGTAGGTATGGAGAGGGAGAACCCGGCAGGAGTTGAGGGCAGCCGGTGAGAGGTCCCCGACACGGCCGCGTGGATGGTGTGGCTTAGGGCAAGTAGGCACAGCCCGATCAGCCCGCTAGGGATCACCGTCCACAAGGTGATGGAGATCAAGCGCCGATGCGCTTGAAGCTGCTGAGGGCGTTCCATCCGCTGATCATAGTTCGCTGGAATGCGCTTGGAGAGGAAGCGGCCGGAGGCACCGAGGCGCTCAAGCGCCCAGATCGTCGCTCGCAAGGCGTCTGCTCGATCGAGCGCTGGATGCCCGAGGGAATCAGCGCTCTCCCCATCGAGCGCTAAGAATCATCGAAAGGGAAGTCCGTCCTTTTTCTTTCGCTGAATCCGGTCAGGTGAGCTTGCCTCAGAAAAATCCCCGCATCCCCACCTTGCCTCAGGGATGCGGGGATTAAGAAGTGCCCCCGAGGGGATTCGAACCCCTGATCTCCGCCTTGAAAGGGCGGCGTCCTAGGCCACTAGACGACGGGGGCCCTTCCTCTGTTGCAATTATACCACAACCACACAAGGAGTTGTTCGACCTTTGGAGGATCGCACGATTTAGGGGGTCAGGAGCGAGAGGCTCCGGCCCCTCTTTCGAAATGTGCAGAGGGTTCATCTGCTCTGCAGGTTATGCTGGTTCTCCCCCCATTTCGACGATGGGGATCGCGGGAGCAATCAATCATTCCGGGGGAAGAGAAATGAAGGGGAATTATCCTCCCAAGGGTAGGATTGGCCGAACATCCTCAGTCCCCCGGCGCAGTTCCCAAGGATAGATAATATACGCATCGGTTACAGCAGCATAGTAGGTCGGCCCATGACGGAACAGAGATTCGCGAGGTTTATAATGGAGCACAGCCGTTTCCGGATAGCCGCCAGCAGCCTCCACCCGACTCCGAACCGTATTGATGGTGCGTCCACTGGCCCATACATCGTCCACAATCAGCACATGACGCCCTCGCAATAATTCATCCTCCGGGAACTGCAGGAAGGTAGGCCAGGTGAGCAACTTTACCTGGCTTAAATCCTGTACCTCAGGGAAACGAACAGCTGCCGTTAGGATGTATTTGATATCCAGGGCCTCAGCGATCATCCCGCCAGGCACAATTCCTCCTCGTGTGATCATCAGCAGGGCATCGAATGGGCCTTGGAGCTGAGGCAACAAATGATCTATTAGGGCTTCCACATCACCCCATGAGAGGATTTCTCGCCGCATGGAAACAACCTCTTCGATGGAATAGGAGAGGCAGGCCAGGCGCCTTGCCAAGGGCCTCGCCGGCAGTCTGAAACTACTTGAGCGTCTCTCAGTTCGTGCATCGTGTGTCGATGGTTTTCTCATTCTAAATAGGCTCGATCCTTCTGTAAAGACGTGACATGAAGCATTCGAGAATGTTGGGTATAGAGCCTCCTTCATAGTGTGCGGGCTTCTGAGTCTGTGGCACTTTGTAACGGCGAGGGAGGGAGGGCGAGGGACGAACAGGTTGGGCGGATCGGGTTTGTGGATTTCCCGTTTTGGGAAGCGAGGCGGTAGATCGCGAATTCGCCGTCTAGGGCGAGAGGACGGGCGGTTATCTTCTGCGATCTCGCCCGTCCTCCCGAGAGCTTCGGCCCTTACGGGGTCTTCTGTCGGGCCTTCTGGAGCAGCTCCGTGGTGAAAATGCGATCGATCTCCACGGGTTTAGCGATGGCGTTGTAACGCCGCAGGACCTCATACAGGGCCTCCCATTGATCCCGAGTTTGCCACCCCAACCCGTGGGCCTTCGTAACCTCCGATTCGGCGTCCTTCAGCTCGGTCTCCAGCATGAACCGCATGTGCCCTCGATCAGCCTGCGGCGCGTATTTCAGCACGATATCTACGGCCCCCTCGGGATCGGCCCGCGCATCTTCGATGCCCTTCATGGCGGCCCGTAGAAAGCGGATCAGAAGCTCCGGATCGCGCTGGATCTGCTCCTCGCTGGTGACGTAGTTGAGCCCCAGGGTGGGCACCCCGTAGTCCGCCGCATCCCAAATCACCAGCTCGTGGCCCATCTGTCGCAACAGATACGGCTCATTCGATTTGAAAAGGGGATACACATCCACCAGCCCCTGAACCAGCACCCGGGGATCAAAGCCGACATTGACCAGCTCCACGCGATGGCGGTCTACCCCCGCCGCCTCCATGATGGCGAAGAGATCCGGCGGCGGCGTTCCTTTGTATCCCACCTTCTTTCCCTCCCAATCCTTTGGCGTCTGCATCCCGGAGGATTTCAGGGCGGCGAACGCCTGTTGCCCTCGCTGGCCGATCAGGGCGATCGAAACCAGGGGAAGGCCCGGATCGGCCCGCCGCTGGAGCAGCACCGCCGCATCCTGGGTGGTCACCTGAACCGCGCCCGCCATCAGGAGCTGGAGGTGCTCTCCCCGCCCGGTCGAGTGCTGGATCTCCACATCCAGTCCCTCGGAGAGAAAGTAGCCCTTCTCCTTTGCCACATAGACGCCCACGAAGGGAAGGTTGGCCTGGGGCTTATAGCCAGCCATGAAGACCATGCGCTTCAAGGAAATCGTCGGCGTGGCAGGCGCCAGGGGCGTGGCACAGCCCCCGATCCCGAGAACGACCAGCAGGGCGAGAAGAAGCCTGAGAACGCGATGGACCATGAGTGACCTCCTGATACAGGGTTAAAGGGTAAGCGGTGAAATCGCCGCAGGGACGGCATCATAGGAGCGGATCGAGCCCGATCTAGGGATTCGCGCACCGGAGGCCCGGGCGCGCCTTTTTCCCTGAAAGCCTTGCCCTTCCAATAGCGAGTAGGTCCCCCGGTTTCCCTTATGCCCCCCAGCGGATCACGCGGCGCTCCCCCCATCCGGCGATGGCGTACCCGGTTAAGCTCAGAGCCGCCAGGATCAGGGTGGCGGCGAAGAGACGGGGCATATCCAAATTGGTCTGCGCCAGCCACATGGCCCGCCCCAACCCCCCCGAGGCTCCCGTCCACTCCGCCACCACCGCCCCGATGAAGGCCAGGGGGATGGCGGTCTTCAACACGGTGAACGTATACGGCCATGCAGAAGGCCATCGCAGATATCGGAAGACCTCCCAGTCCGAAGCATTCCACGCTTGCATGAGCTCCAGGGCCGCCGGATCGATCGCTCGCAGCCCCGTCATCCAGGACACCAGGGCCGGGTAGAAGGTCAGCAGCGCGGTCATCAGGACCTTGGGGATAGGGCCGAAGCCGAACCACAGGGTGAGGATCGGCGCGATGGCCACCAGGGGGATGGCCTTCAACAGGATCACCAGGGGCATGACGGCTCGCTCCAGGGGGGGATCGAAGGTGGTCGCCACCGCCAGTCCCAGGGCGATTCCCATCCCAAGCGCCAGCCCGGCGATCGCTTCCCCCAGGGTGACCCAGGTCGCTTGAACATAAAACGCTCGCTCCGTCCAGAGCACCGCCAGAATCCGGGAAGGCGGTGGAACCAGGTAGACGGGCACCTGGGCGGCGTGAACGGCGAGCTCCCACGCCAGCAACGCTGCCGGCAGGGCAAGGGAGAGCATCGCCCTCAGCCAGCGCTGCGCCGGCCGGGCCGTTCGAAGGACCAATCGGGCGAAGGCTTGGAGAAAGGCCCCGGGGCTCATCGAACACCTCCAGCAAGGGCCTGACGGATCACCTGCACCCACTCGCCGATCCGCCGCTCGTCCTGCCGCGGTCGGGCGTCGGGGATCGAAAAGCGCGCCCGGATCCGGGCCGGGCGCCCCGCGAGGACCACCACTTCATCCGCCAACCGCGCGGCCTCATACAGGTCATGGGTGACCCAGAGGACGGTTGCCCGGAACTGCTGCCAGAGCCGCTCGACTTCCTCCAGAAGCTGTTCCCGGGTCAGGGCGTCCAGGGCCGCGAACGGCTCATCCATTAACCACACCCGCGGGCCCGATACCAGGGTCCGGGCCAGGGCGACGCGCTGCTGCATGCCGCCGGAGAGCATATGAGGATAGGCTCGTTCGAATCCCCTCAAACCAACCAGCTCGATGAGCTCCTGGACGGCGAGCGCCGGCCGAAGCGATCGGCCGTTCACCTCCAGGGCCAGCCGGATGTTGCCTTCCACCGTGCGCCAGGGGAGCAGCGCCGGGCTCTGCCCCATCCAGCCGATCCACCGCGCTGCGCGCGCCTCCTCCGGGGAGAAGGCGCCCAGGCGCACTTCGCCCGCCGCAGGATGCAGGAGGCCCGCGACCATTCGGAGCATGGTGGACTTCCCGCATCCGCTGGGCCCCACGATGACCGTAAACGATCCGGAGGGGATCTCCAGGTTCAGATCCTCGAAGACCGTCCACTCGCCCTGGGGGGTGGAGAACACCTGACGAACATGTCGGATCCGGATTTCCAGCATTTAGAAGGCTCCGTCGCGCTCTTTCCCCCCTTCCTCAGGAAGGGGAGGGATTTTTAATGTTATGGGCAACTTCCGAGCTCTCCCACGAGTTGGGGCTGGGGCACCGCCGAAGGCGGCGTCCACTCCCAAAAAGATTGGGCTCATATTCGGAACCCGTGACGCTGGCTGGGCCTGGTTGCAGGCGGGGATTTGAAGTGGTAGGAGGGTGGCGAAGCCGCCTCCCCGACCACCCCAAACGTTCTAAGGGATCGTATGGAGGCCGCTCCAGATGGCCGCTCCGCCCCCTCAGCCTCCTTGGGAGGCTATCAGACCCCGCCGTCCTTCCATGCGTTCCGGAAGGATGCGGAAGGTCTCGAGATCATGGCGGGGGAGCGGCCAATCCACGCGATAGCGATGGGTCAGACGGGCGATCAGCCCCTCGGGCCCCTCCGGGAAGGACGAAGGGAGGGCTTCTCCTTCCACCTGAACTCGCCGCAGGGGTGGCCATGGCTCGTCGATCAGCAGGGTGATCCGCGGGTGGGTTCGCACGTAATCGGGCCACCGGGAGCCTGGGAAGGCGGCGATCCAGAGGGCCGGCCGCTCCCACACATACCACACCGGGACAGCATATGGACGGCCGTCAGCCCGCAGGCCGATCAGTCGGGCGATCCATGGCCCTTCGAGGAAGGCAACGATCTCGGTCGGACGGAGCCGGCGCAGCGGAAGCTTGGACGGCTCCACGGCGTAGGGCTGATAGGTCGGCGCGCCTAGGCGATAGGAGAGGCGAGCCGCCACTGCCCGGAGGCTTTCCGATAGAGCGGGGCTGGCCCGGGTGGCGGGCAGGCGCACCGCCAGGGCCGCGTAGGGCCGACGGCCGTCCGGGCAGATCGGTGCAGCGATCTCTAGGAGCGATCCGGCCGCGCGGCGAGCGATCCCCTTTCGACGGATCTTTTCCCAGCGCCCGCCAGCCTGACGATCCGCCAGGAACACCCAGCCCGCCGCGCTTCGGGAGAGCGGAAACCGTTCCCCGATTTCCCAGCGGCCGATCAACGAATGGCGGCCCAGGACCGCTTCGATCACCGCTCCCTCGTCCCCGACGGGGCGCACGAGGGCGATGCTTTCGGAGAACCCCTGAGCCTCCATTCGGAACAACTCCCGCAGCGTCCGTTCCGGGTGTGCCCGGACGGCCAGCGCCCACCAGCGTGGGCCCAAGCGGTAGGGCCCCCGGGGGCCGGCCTGCTCCAGATACCCGTGGGCCTTCAGGGTGTTCAGCAGCGCGAAGGTCCCGGTGCGGGAAAGGCCGAGGCCCTCCATCAAATCCGAAGGGGAAGATCCCTCCGGCCGCTCCGCGATCCATTCCAGGATCTGGAGCGCACGCTCCACTGCGGGCACGCGCTGAATGTAAGACAAGGCGGGATCTCCTGATGAAATGCAACGTGATTCATTATAGAAAATCCTGGTTTATTATGCAAATCTTATGGTAAATCCGCTATGGAGCAAGGTGTGAGAGGTCTGGCGGGCCGCCGAAGGCGGCTCATCAGGCCCTTATCCCCAGGGAGAGCGCCATCGTTCGCGCAAGCGACGTCGGATTCATCGCAAGCGTTTGCAAGCAAGAAGAGCTGTGCGGAGATCGTCCAGACGCTGTTCATCTGCGGGAGGACGGTGGATTTCCATCAGGATGCGGAAGCTGGGCCTGAAGGATCGGGCGAAGCGGGTTCCATCCTGAACCCATGCCGGCAACCCGGCCCAGCCTGGGAGAGGGGAAGACATCGTCTGTGCTCTGTCCTGGGAGAGCGCTTCCGGGGGAAGGATCCCAGGGGACGGGGAGCGCACGGAGGGCGTTCCCCATCCCTCATTCCTTCTGCCTACCTGGGGTCTGGTTCTTACTGGCAGCGGCGGAAATTCCTGAGGTGCTCTTCGTGAGTGCGGGCGAACCAGTGGCTGCCGTCCTTTTTGATGCAGTCGGCCATAAAGTAGAGATAATCCGTCTCCGCCGGGTTCAGCACCGCTTCGATGGAGGCCAGGCCGGGGTTCGCGATGGGCCCCGGCGGCAGTCCAGGGTAGCGGTAGGTGTTATATGGGGAATCCACTTGTAGGTCCTCCAGCGTGAGCGGGCTCTTCCACCAGGTCTTCTGATCTGGCTGATAGCCCAGCGCGTATTGAACCGTCGGGTCAGCATCCAGCTTCATTCCGGCGGTTAGCCGATTGAGGTAAACACTGGCGATGAGTGGACGCTCCTCGGGCAAGACAGCCTCCCGTTCCACGATGGAGGCGAGGGTGATCACCTGATGGAGGGAAAGCCCCCGGGCCCGGGCGGCCGCGATCTTCTCCAACGTCACCTTCCGGCCGAAGTTCTCCAACAGGCGCCGGATCATCGCCTCAGCGGTCGCATCCCGGGCCAGCCGGTAGGTGTCCGGGAACAGATAGCCTTCCAGCGTCGCACCGGGGGGCAGATCAGCTAGGAAGGGGAAATCCCTTCGCCAGCGGAGGCCGTCACGGGCGGCCTCCAGAATGGCCCGGGCGGAGAGGTGGGTCTGGGTGGCGATGGCTTCCGCCACCTCCTCCAGACGCAGGCCTTCGCGAACGCGCACCGTCCATTCCGCCTGACGGCCGGATCGGAGAGCCTTCGCGATCTGGGGGATGGTCATCGTTTTATTCAAGGTGTATTCCCCCGCTTCAATTTCTCGGTCTAGCCTGTGATAGCGCACGTAGGCCCGGAACAGGAAGGCGTCCCGGATCAGGCCCGCTTCCTCCAGGGCCTGGGCGACCTCCAACACCGACTGGCCGGGATGGATGGAGAAGGTCACCGGTGTGGCGTCCGTGCCTGCTGGCCGCTCCAGATCGTTCCGTCGAAGGAATAGATACAATCCCAATACCCAGTCCGCGGGCGATCCGGAGAGCTCCGGGCCGGAGGATGAAACGGGCCGGTTCAATCGGGGAACCAGGGCGGCACCGATGGTGCCGCCGAAAAAGAGGACAACGCCGATGGCCACGAGCCAGCGCCATATCGAGCGACGAGAACGCTTTCGAGCCATGGATGCTCCCTGAGTTCTACGAGGTTGCCCCTATGGGGCAGCGATAGAACATCGAACGTAGATTAAGTGAACGGCATCGCTTTGGAAAGGGACGGATCCCATCCACGGGCCCGTTGGGCCTCCAGGTAATCCTGGAGGATGACGGCAGCGGCCTCGGCGTCGATGGGCTCCCGGCGACGCCCCCCGCGCATGGCCCGGTAAGCTTCCGCCGTGGCGGTCGAGAGACGCTCATCCCAGAGGACAACGGGAACCGGCAGGCGGCGCGCCAGCGCTTCCACTTCCCGACGTACCCAGCGGGCCTGGGGGCCCTCCTCACCGGAAAGGCTGCGAGGGAAACCGACCACCACCCGCTCCACTTCGTATTCCGCGAGCAAGCGAAGAAGCGCCTCGATCACGGCTTTACGGGAGGTTCGAGGAACGATCCTCAGCGGGCGGGCGATGGTGTGGGTCGGATCGCTGATGGCCACGCCGACGCGCTTCTCGCCCAGATCCAATGCCATGATCCGCCCCATCAAATCGACTCCAGAGGCAGCGGGGGTTGAGCGGCCTCCCCGGGGTAGGGAAGGCCCAGGTGTTCATAGGCACGGCGGGTGAGCACCCGGCCGCGCGGCGTGCGATCGAGGAAGCCTAATTGCAACAGGTAAGGTTCCACCACATCCATGATCGTGTCCGGCTCCTCCGAGAGGGCCGCGGCTAAGGTTTCCAGCCCCACTGGCCCGCCGCCGAATTTCTCCGCCAGCGTGCGCATCAGCCGGCGGTCCAGTTCATCCAGCCCCAGAGGATCCACATCCATGAGCTGGAGGGCTTCGGCGGCCACTGCTGCGGTGATCACCCCATCGGCGCGAACCTGAGCGTAATCCCGAACGCGGCGAAGCAGACGAACCGCCACACGGGGCGTGCCGCGGGCCCGGCGGGCGATCTCCCGCACGCCTTCTTCCTCAATGGCCACCCTTAGCACGTGGGCGGCGCGGCGGACAATCGCTTCCATCGCCTCCAGGTCGTAGAAGTCCAGGCGGAAGACGGCGCCAAAGCGAGCGCGAAGCGGGGCGGTGAGGAGGGCCAGACGGGTGGTGGCGCCGATCACGGTAAAGCGGGGAAGGCTCAGGCGGATGCTGCGGGCCGCCGGCCCTTTTCCGATCACAATGTCCAGGGCGAAGTCCTCCATCGCCGGGTAGAGGACCTCCTCTACGGTGCGGGGGAGGCGGTGGATCTCATCGATGAACAGGATCTCGCCCGCCCGCAGGTTGGTGAGGATGGCCGCCAGATCCCCGGCTCGTTCGATCGCGGGGCCGGAGGTGATCCGGATGGGCACCCCCATCTCGTTAGCGATAACGATGGCCAGGGTGGTCTTGCCTAGGCCGGGCGGGCCGTAGAAGAGCAGGTGATCCAGCGGCTCGCCGCGGGCCCGCGCAGCCTCGATCAGGATCCGCAGGTTCTCCTTCATTCGATCCTGGCCGATGAACTCCTCCAGCCGTTGGGGCCGGAGGGCCATCTCGATCGCCTGCTCCTCCGGCCGCCGATGGGGAGAGATAGGACGCTCCGGCCTTCCGGGCTCCACAGATGGCCCTCCCGATAGCTCCACGTTTAGGGAATCTTTGCGACGCTTCAACGGGCTGCTCCTGTTGAACCATCTGTATCGATTATACTTCCAGGAGGGGATTGCCCCTCATCGGGTCAATCCGTGGGGGCATGAAATGCTATAGCGCATCGCGCATTTCATGATCATACGGGCAGACCTCTGGGCCTGTCATGATTGAGCCAGCAATCATGGTTGCCCATATGGGCATGCAGGATGGTATCAGGCGATCACTTGGGGTTGCACCTACGAAATGAAATGAGATGGCATGTCGCGGATTTCTGATTATGCAGGTGGGCCTCTGGGCCTGTCTCCATCGAGCCAACCGCGGGGGGATACCCTTACGAAGCGATAGGGCGCATTCCGCATTTTGTAGGGGGCTGTTCCGGGCGATGCGGATTTTGTGAGCTGAGGCGAGGCCTATGCGAGCCGGCAAGCCTGGATTCTGGCGTTCCCTGACGCCATCGCATTTGCTGGCTTTGACCGTGCTGACCGGCATCTTCGTCTTTGTCAGCACCCATCCCATCCGTCCCCACGATTTCTGGTGGCATCTTGCCGTTGGGCGCGAGATCCTGCAGAACGGGCGCATTCCCACCGTTGATGCGTTCTCCTACACCCGGGCGGGCGCGCCGTATCCTTCGTATGCGATGTTCTGGCTGGCGGAAGTGCTGATGTATGAGCTCTACACGCTGGGGGGCCCGGCGCTGGTGGTGTGGGTTCACAGCCTTCTGATCACCGCGGCCTACGGGTTGGTCATGTGGACCGCCTGGGAGGCCAGTGGACCTCGGGCGGCGGCGTTGGGGATGGTCGTGGCGGCGGCGCTGGGGATCGACGACTGGAACGTGCGGCCCCAGGCTTTCGCTTTCCTCGCCGGCGCCCTTTTCCTGCGCGGGCTCGCCGGGCTGGAACGCTCGCGGCGCTGGCTCTGGGTCTTCCCCCTCGGGATGGCCCTCTGGGTCAACACCCACGGATCCTTTCCCATCGGGCTGTTGCTCATCGGGCTGATGCTGGCCGGGAAGGCCATGGAGGGCGGGATCTCAGGGGAACGCCTGTCGTCCTTGCGCCCATTCCTGCTGGCCTTCGGGCTGGCGTGGCTGACCACCGGGCTTAATCCCCGGGGCTTTGGGGTCTACGAGTATCTAATCATGATGGCCCGCAATCCGGTGATCCAGACGATGGTCCCGGAATGGGCCCCGCCCGGCCCGGACCGCCGCGGGCTGTTGTTTTGCGCGGCGGCGGCGCTGACGGGGATTATGCTTGTGCTTCCCCCGCGTCGTCTTTCGATTCGGGATCTGTTGACCGCTGGGGCGTTCGCCCTGCTGGGGTTCCGGACCTCCCGAGGGGTGGTGTGGTTCGGGATGGCGGCGGCTCCGATCCTGGCGGTGCGGATTCAAGCGCTTTGGCCGGAACGGCCCGGACGAACCGGAGTCCCGGCGCTGAACGGATTGTTGCTGGGGTTGCTGGGCGGGATGGCCCTTGCGGCGCTTCCCTGGTTCAAGGGGTGGTGGCCTCTGCCTCCTGCCAAGGCGGGTCTGATCTCGGCGGAAACGCCGGTGGCCGCCACCGCTTTCTTGCTTCGGGAGCGGTTGCCGGGGCCGCTGTTCCACAGTCTTTCTTTTGGCAGCTATCTAATCTGGGCCGCCCAGCCGGATTACCCGGTGTTCGTGGACACCCGGCTAGAGCTCTACCCGATGGAGATCTGGGAAGATTACCTAGCGATCAGCGCGGCGGCTCCGGATTGGGAGGACCGGCTGGCTCGCTATGGGGTATGTCTGTTGATGTTGAGCCCGGCGGAGCAACCCGCCCTGCTCAAAGCGGTCGAGCGATCGCCGCACTGGAAACAGGTGTATCAGGATGAAGCGGCCTCGATTTGGATGAGAGAGGGAGCATGCGACCGCCCATCGGGATCCCGCATCCCTTTGAGGGGGGAAGGCCGAGCAGACCGCTCGGTCGTTGAACTATTTTTCCGTCCGGCGGTTCGCGAGGAGCGCATTTGGGTGCCTTCGGCGATGTCCTCAAAAACTCCAGAGGAGACGAACTGCCCAGCTCCTGTCCCTCAAGAACGAAACATCTCTGGACTCAGAGTCCGGTTCCTGCAAATCCGGAGCAATCGGTCTAAGATGAAAGGATCAGCCATCGGAAGGATGACAGTGTTTCGCTACAGGCCGATGGATCTGGGCTTTCGGAACGGCTCTTCCGCGGGGATCTTTCTCCCTGGAGCCAGAGGGGCGATGAGGCCCTGGGGAAGGGAGCTTTGCAAATCTTCAGGGTTTGCCGTTCCGAGAGAGCCTTGTCCGTTATGGGATGAACAAGGTCGGAAATGTTTCCATCAGGGAGAAGCGCGGTGCGAGTTCCACGTGTGGTGTTGTTCCTGATCAGCTTCGCAGCACTGATCTATATCACGGAGCGGTTGTGGCAGCTGTTCGGCCTGTTCGCCGACCTGGTGCGCATGTTGGCCCTGGCCTGGCTCCTGGCGTATGTGCTCCATCCTCTGGTCGCTTGGCTGGATCACGGACCATTCTCCGAACCGTGGCTGGAAGGCCTGATCCGTCGGGGGGCACCGCTATGGCTCCGTCCCTTGGCTCGCTTTCGAATCCCCTATGCCGTTGGCGCCACTCTGGTTTACACCGGCCTTCTCATGGCGATTCTAATCGGCGTTCTGCTGGGTTTGCCCCTTTTGGTTCCACAGGCGCTGGAGTTCGCCGCGCTGCTCACCCCTTATCTGCAGAAGGCGCCGGAGATCCTGGTGGAGCTCCAGCGCGACCTGGCGGCGTGGTTGAACGTCCCGATGGAAGCGCTGGCGATCCTTCCCTCCCGGGAGGCCTGGCAGGATCTGGCCCGGCTGGGGGCCGGCTGGGTGTTGCCGATCCTGGTGGAAACCGCCCGGCGGATCGGAGGAGGTCTGGTGGAGTTCCTGCTGATCGTGGCGTTGAGCTATTACACCATGCTGGATTGGCGGAACCTCTCCCAACGGATCCTCTCGCTGATCCCGCCGGCGTATCACGACGAGCTCCGGACGACCGCGGAGATCCTGGATCGCACGTTCGGGGGCTTCCTTCGAGGGCAATTATTGATCGCGTTGACCAACGGGCTGGTCACCTTTGCGGTGATGATCGCCTTCGGTGCCCCCTTCGCGGGCCTGATCGCGCTGCTATCCGCGCTGATCATCCTGATCCCGATCATCGGGGCTCCGATCGCTCTCTGGGGGCCGCCGCTCACCCTCTGGCTCCGAGGGGAATGGACCGCCGGGCTCTGGATGTGGCTCATCCTGATGATCTATCAGCAGGTCCTCTTTCACTTCCTGGTCCCCCGCATGCTGGGGGAGGCGACCGGGCTGCCGCCTTTGCTGACCTTGATCGCCGTTCTCGTTGGGGTGCGCCTTTTCGGGTTCTGGGGATTCGTCTTCGCCATCCCGGTGGCCGGCGCCGGATACAGCCTGGCGTTTCTGTTGTTGAGCTCCCGGCGCTCCTCTATCCGGGCTTCGGAGCCGTCCGCAGGATCACCGCCCACTGATCCGATCGAAGATCATAGATGAGATCGAAGGTCATGCCATCGATCGTGCGCACACGAAATCCTAACGTCTCAGGGGTTCGCCAGCGACGGAGGATCTCGGCGACGGATTTCTCCGTTCCCTCCCATTCCACGGACTCCGGGCGTTCCGGATAAGTGGATCCGGCGTAACAGCGCACCTGGGCCATCCTTTCGCCTCCAGCGCGGGATTTGGGGCTGACCGCTTTGTCGTCCATGCCGGAAATGAAGGGTTGGGGATAGCAGGGCGAGCGACGAAGTCGCCTTCTCCCTTCCATCCTGGATCGAAAGCGCAACTCGCGCCTGGCGCAGCTCCTTGACACCTGAGAAACGCCGCCGCTTTGTTCGCTTCGAAAGCGATAAGGAAAGGTTCGATCGGCGAGCGGCCGAGGGCCGTTCGCGTGGCCGGAGTTTGGATCCTCCGCCCTCCCCAGGGGAGGTGAGGGAGCTTCTCCGAACCGTTCCCGCTGCGCGCTTTCCCCCGATCAGGGCGCTATGATCTGGGAACCTTCCGGAGCCGGATATCGTCTTTCCTGGTAGAGAGGACGTGTAAAATTCACAACCATCTTGTGCAAAGGAGAGGGCGAATGAGCAGGAAGGCCAAAATCGCGATTTGCAGTGTGGGGATCACGCTGTGGCTCGTCGCCTGTCAGACGGGCGGACCGCCGACTCCGCCTGCGCGGACACCGACGGCCTCGCCGGTCCTTCCCCAGCAGGCGCCCACCCCGATGGCAACCCCCACCGACCGGACGCCCCAGGGGCCCTTCGCCGTAGTCCTGGTCCCGCCGGCGGATCAGCTCCACGTGCGGGCCGGGCCGGGGCCCGATCAGCCGATCCTGGCCACCCTGCCCCCGAACGCTTCTGGCCTCTTCCTCACCGGAAAGGAGCAGACGGTCCAGGGCGCCCGCTGGGTGGAGGTCCGCCTTCCGGACGGACAGATCGGTTGGGTGAACGCGATGTTCCTCACCCAGGAGGTTTCCCGTCAGGCTTTCTGCGCCGATCCTCAGGTGAGCGCGCTGCTGGACCGGCTGGAGGCGGCCATCCGGGAACGAAACGGCCCGGCGCTTGCCGCCCTGATCAGCCCGATCCACGGGCTGCGGATTCACGTCAGCCGCCTCAGCGATCCGGTCCTGATTCGACCGGAGCAAGCGGCCACCCTCTTCACGGATGAAACCCCCGTTCGTTGGGGCGTTCATCCGGCCAGCGCGATGGAAATCATCGGATCTTTCCAGCAGGCTGTGTTGCCGGATCTCCTGGACGTGATCGAGCGCCCCCACGAGCGGCACTGCGGCCTGCTGGTGCCGCCGGTGACGTATCAGCCCACATGGCCCGAAGCCTATCAGGCCTTCCCGTTCTACAGTCTGCATCGGCCCGGGACACCGGGGAACGAGCTGGACTGGCGGACCTGGGTGGTGGGTGTGGCGTATGTGGATGGCCGACCGTATGCCGCGGTGCTGATGCAGTTCTTCTGGGAGCCGTAGGGCTCGGCCCACTGCCGAACGCTCCCGCGGGTTTCGGGCTGGGGCACCGCTGAGGGCGGCGCCCCAGCCCCGAAAATATTTTTTCTCCCCCCTCCCTCGGACCCCAGAGGCCCTGAGGGGGGGCTGGCCTGCTTTCCGCCCGGTCGTTTTCCCTATTCCGCGTAATAGGCCAGCCCCAGCACCCCCGGTCCAGCGTAGAGGCCCATCACCGGCGAGAAGACGGTGAGATAGCACTCCCGGCAATCAAAGCGCTCCAGAAGCCGCTGTCGCAGGGCCTGGGCCTCCTCCGGGGCGGCCGCATGGAAGACCGCGGCATGCACAGGGCGATCCCCCACATCCCGGGCCATCCGCTCGAGCATCGTTTCGATCGCCCGGCGTCGGGTGCGGACTTTCTCCAGGACTTCGATGCGGCCGTTCTGCAAGGTCAGGATCGGCTTGATCTGCAGCACGTCCACCGCCAGGGACGCCAGGGCAGGAGCCCGGCCGCTCCGGACGAGGTAAGCCACCGTCTCCAGGACGGCGAAGAACCGGAGACGTGGGCGGAGGGCCTCGACCTGGGCGACGATCTCATCCAGCGAGGCGCCGGCCTCCGCCGCGCGGGCGGCCTCCAGGACCAGGAATCCCTGAGCCATCGTAGCGGCCTGGCTATCAATGACCCGGATGGGAACCTCGGGGACCATCTGGGCCGCCAGGAGGGCCGCATTGTAGGTGCCGGTCATGGCCGCTGAAACGTGGATGGAAACGATCCCCACTGCTTCTTTCGCTAGCTCCCGGTAAGTTTCCAGGAAATCCCCGATGGAAGGCTGGGAGGAGGTCGCCATGATCCCTGCCCGCTGCCATTCATAGATCCGCTCGGGGGTCACATCGATGCCATCCCGGAACACTCGCTCCCCCAGGATGATTCGAACCGGAACCACGCGGATGCGATGGGCTTCCACCAGCTCGGAGGGCAGGCACGCCACGCTATCGGTGACTACCCGGATCTTGGCCATGGCGTTTCTCCCTGCGGGGGGATTCGGAGGAATTTCCTCGGCTCTTCTAGCGTGACCATGGGTTCTATGCTGAAGCGATGGGCCAGCGCCAACCCTCTTCGCCTGTCCCATGGCTGGATCCCTTTGCGCTTGCGGCGGCCCCGCTGGTGGTGGAGAGTTGTGGAGGGGCGGAATCCACGGGGATAGAGGATCCTCCAGTTCCTGGGTGATGCGCCCACCTGCCCAATGCCAGGGAGCACGCTCGGATCCAGCCAGGGGCAAGCGGATCCATGCCCGCGTCTCTGGAGGATTTCCCCAGCAGGCGTCTTATGCCGGCCGACCGGGATGGCGGAACATCCATGCCTCCCAGGAAGCCGTGTCCCGATCCAGCCAGAGGCGCCGCCAGAGCACTCGCCGCCGTTCGATGGGATCCGATGGGAGCGGTTCCCGATTGGCCTCGAGGCGCTTGATCACCGTGATCCCCAGCATAGCCAGCCCGCCCAGCGCGACCTCCGCTGGCCCGCCGGCCAGCCATACCAGAGCGGGCAATGCCGCGATGGCTGTCAGGGCCAGGATCGCGGTGGCATGCAACAGACGTCCGATGGCCAGCGCGCTCAGGATCCAGAGAGCCCCGGCCGGGAAGGTTACGGCGAGCCACCCCAGGAACGGGCCGATGCCGCGCCCTCCGTGGAAGCCCAGCCAGATGGGCCAGTTATGGCCGATTACGGCGGCCAGCCCGGCTGCCACCGCCACCCCTCGAGGGCGGCCGAGGAACAGCGCGGCCAGGGTCGGAATGGCGGCTTTCAGGACGTCGAAGATCCCAACCGGGAAGAGGGCCCAGGGGGCCACATGGTAATACACGGAGGTCCCGCTGACGGTGCGGCTGCCCCATTCCCGCAGATCCACCCCGCGCAGGAGACGACCCGCGAGGTAAGCCGTGGGGATCGAACCGAGGAGATAACCGATCCAGATAAGTCCAAGATCCAGCATAAGGACTCTCCTACCTTCGAATTGAAGGGCCAATACCTATCTTAGCATAGCGTGGTGATTTAGAGGAATACAATTGACGACATGGGCAGCTTTCGGGCTCTCCCGAGGGTTTTAAGGCGGAGGGGTCGCCCGAGGAAAGATGGAGTGGGACAGTGGCCTTGGGCCGCCACCCTATCCTCGTTTTCGTTCTTCTCCTCCCCTGAAGGAAGGCAGAGGAAGGGAGGGCAGAGGGCGCTTGGAACTGTCTACGCTGTAAGGTTCTCTTCGGCATATATCATAGCTATGGCGTTGGCGATGGCAACGGCACCGTGGGTGGGATGGGAGGCTCCGGGGTTGGGATCGGCGTCGGCGTGGGGAAGAGCGGTTCCGGCGTCGGACTGGGGGTGACGGTGGGGATCGGCGTGGGGGTGGGCACGATCCCGTTATCCACATACGTCCGAATTTCTCCCACAAACGCCTGTCCGGATCGGTTGAAGGCGGTCACCCGCAGCGCATACCAGCCGGTCGGCAGATGGGAAGCATCCCAGATCGTGATCTGGCCGTCCCGCACCGGAGCCAGGTGCGGGCCGCTCAGCCATTGCCAGGAGACCCCATCCGCCCCTACGATCCCCCATTCCACGTTGTAATACGCGAAGTCCGGGATCCACACGGTCCCCAGGACCGGAACGATCCCGCGGGTCACAGCGCTCTCGTTCGGCCACCGGATGATGACCTCCGGGATGGTGACCGCACAAATCTCCGTGGGGGGCTGAGGGATCTGCTGTTGCTCAGCCCACCAGCGTCCTTCCTCGGGCACCACATAGAAGACCCGCTCGATCGGTGGGCCTGGACAGCCTTCGGTGTGGAGTAGCCCCGTCGCCCCGTCGATGATCACCTTCTTCCAGAGATCGTGCTCCGGCCCAGGGGGAGGTTGATCGACAGCGAAAACCTCGATCCGCCGTCGATCTGCCGGACAATACGGCGAAGGTTGTGTGCCGGAATCCAGACAGATCTCCAGCTCAATGATCCCCGGCGGCCGCCGGAACTCCCGAGGTGGCAGGTTCAGGATGCGATGGGCTTCCTCCATGACGTCGCGCCAGACCGGGGCGGCGCCGGTGATGCCGGTGACCCCTTTCATCTCGGTGTTGTCGGCGTTCCCCACCCAGACCCCCACCCCCAGATCCGGCGTGTAGCCCAGCGTCCAGTTGTCCCGGAAATCGTTGGTGGTCCCTGTCTTGGCTGCCGCCGGCCGGGAGAGCCGGAGAGGGCTGTTCGCTCCAAAGGCCGCCTTTCGGGCTTCGTTGTCGGAAAGGATGTGGGTGATCAGGTAAGCATGCTCCGGCCGCATCACGGGTTGTCCGGATGGCGGCGTGTAGGCATAGAGCACGTTCCCGAAGGCGTCGGTGATCTTCCGAACCGGGACGGGCGGGACGCGGCGGCCTTCGTTGGCGAAGGCGGCGTAGAGGCCGACCATCTCCAGGAGCGGCACCTCTCCGCCGCCCAGGGTGAGGGAGAGGCCGTAATCCGGACGGGTCAGGGTGGTAATGCCCAGGTCGCGGGCGCGCTGGAGAAAGGCGGGAAGCCCGACGAAAGCCAGCGCCTTCACCGCTGGGATGTTGTAGGAATTGCCTAGGGCATAGCGAACGGTGAGCGGGCCGTGGAAGCGGCGATCGTAGTTGACCGGCTCGTAGACACGGCCGGGGCCGTCTGGAAACTGCGTCGGCACATCCCAGATCAGCGTGGCGGGCGTCCAGCCCTTTTCGAAGGCCACCAGATAGGTCAGCGGCTTGATGGAAGAGCCGGGCTGGCGGGGGATGATCGCCATGTTGATCTGGCCACCGTGTTCGGCGTCGTTGTAATCCGGGCTCCCGACCATCGCCAAGATCTCGCCGGTGTGGGGATCCAGGATCACCACCGCGCCGTTATGCACGTTCCTGTTTTTCAGCTTCTCCAGGTGCGCCCGCAGAACCCGAGTGGCCATCCGCTGCAGGCGGAGGTCCAGCGTGGTTTCAATCCGGAGGCCACCCCGATGGAGGGCCTGGGCGTTGAGGCCGAAGGTCTGCTCCAGCCATTGCTGCACGTAAAGGGCAAAGTGCGGGGCCTCGAGCGCTGGCGAGGTCAACGCCGGTTGCTGGAAGACATGCGCCGCCATCTCCCGGGCGGCGGCTTCCGCCTGATCTCGGGTGAGCAATCCCGCCTCGATCATGAGGCGGAGGACATCCCGCTGACGTCGCAGGGCGCGCTCTCGGCCTTCCGGCGTGAAGGGATCGTAGAGTGCGGGGGCTTGGGGAAGGCCTGCGAGGAAGGAGGCTTCCGCCAGGTTCAGATCCTTCGCGGATTTCCCGAAATAGGTGCGGGCGGCCGCCTCCACGCCGTAGGCCAGGTTCCCGTAATAAATCGTGTTGAGGTAGATCTCCAGGATCTGTTCGCGGGGGTAGCGTCGGGTGATCTCCGCCGCCAGCACCGCCTCTTTGATCTTCCGCCGCAGCGTGCGCTCGGGCGAGATCAGCAGGTTGCGCACCAGCTGTTGCGGGATGGTGCTGGCGCCGCTGACCACTTCCCCCTCCCGGATCGCCTGGTAGATCGCGCGGGCGATGGCGATGGGATCAAACCCTGGGTGCTGCCAGAACCGGGGATCTTCCGTCGCCACGGTGGCCTGGATCAGCCACGGCGAGATGTCCGAAAGGCGCACCAGCTGTCGGCGGCCGCTCTGGGGGTCGGCGATTTCCCCCAGCAGTTCCCCGTTGCGATCCATCAGCACTAGGGAGGTCGAAAGGTTCAAGGCCCGTTCCTGAAGCGTTTCCGGAGGAGGCAGTTGCATCGCCACATAGACATAACCGGCCAGCGCCGCTACGCTGCCTGCCGTTCCCAGGAACAGCAGGATCAGCAGCGCGGAAAGGACGATCCGACCCCAGGCATGACGCCGCGGCGCGGCGGAAGGCTGGGAGGGACGCGGTGGAACCTGGGGCGGCCCTCCCACCGGAGGCCGTGGAGGGGGGCGTTGCGTCTGATCCCGTCCAGGCACCCACCAGCCCGCGGTCTCACTGACATCGCCCGTCGGATGCGGCCAATGTTCGCTCATCGCCTTCGATCTCCACCGGAATCGATCTTTCTTCACCCGTTCTGGGGTTAGGCGATCCGCCCGACCCCAGCATCGCTATCCATATCCACGCTCAGTCTCCCTCACCGCCCAGCGGGCAGCGGGGAGGGAGGAAAGGGGGCGCCGATCCTCCCTGCAGAAACCCTTTGGCCAGCGCCCAGATCTCATCGAACATCTCGGACGTGAGCCGCCCGGTCTGGGTGTTCTGGCGGCTGGGATGGTAAGAGGTAATCAGAGTGGGCCATCCGGATCCCAACCGATAGACTGCGCCGTGACGGAAGGCCGGGCGCGGTCCATCGTAACCCAGGACACGAAGAGCGGCCAGAAAACCCGTGGTGGCGATCTGGCCCAGAGTGACCACGACCTGAACCCGGGGCAAGGCCCGGAGCTCCCGGACCAGATAGGGCATGCAGTTCGCCTGCTCCTCTCGGGAGGGCCGGTTATCCGGCGGCGCGCATCGCACCACCGCGGTGAGATACACATCCCGCAGGGCCAGCCCGTCCTCCCGATGGGTTGAGGTGGGCTGGTTGGCGAAGCCCGCCCGGTGGAGGGCGGCGATCAGGAAGTTTCCTGATCCATCGCCGGTGAACATCCGTCCGGTTCGGTTCGCTCCATGGGCGGCCGGCGCCAGCCCGACCACCAGCAGGCGGGCCTGGGGATCCCCGAACCCGGGGACCGGGCGGCCCCAATAATCCCAATCCTGGAACCTTCGTCGCTTGATCCGGGCGATCGCCTCCCGGTAGGCCACCAGTCGGGGGCATCGGTGACACTCGATCAACTCCTGGGCGATCTGATGGAGAGATTCCTCCATGCGAAGATGGCCTCCGAATATGCTGTTATGCGGATCAACTTCGCGTTGCATTTCGCTTAGAAGGGCTGCTGTTCGCTTGCCTTGGAATAGCCCAGCGAGGATGGCGAGGGCAAAAAAGGCGAAGTTATTCCTCTACTCAACTGTGCAACTGGTTCATCATAACGACACTTTGGGTTCCATCCTGGGTTTCGCCTCATTGTCGACGGTGGAATGAACCCATGCACGGTATCGGTGTGGGCTAGCCCTCTGAGATTTTCTGGATTTTGATTAAACTAATAACTGGCCTTGGGCCGGATCAGCGCTCAGCTCTCCCGATCGCAGAGCAAAGGCGTGTGCCTCCTTAAAGATTGTATTTTGAAATTACATTACGCTAAAGGAGGTTGTGATGGAGGCCTTTGTCTCGTTACTAGTGCTCTTAGTATGCGGTGGCCTGATCCTGATCTCTCTTCTTGGTTCTATGATCCGGGTTGTCCCTGAATACCAGCGGCTGGTGGTGTTCCGCTTAGGGAAGGTGATCGGAGCCAAGGGGCCGGGCCTTGTGATCCTGATCCCCTTAGTGGATCGAGCGATCACTGTTGATCTGCGGGAGCAGTTCCAGGATATTCCTCAGCAGACCTCGATCACCAAGGACAATGCGCCGATTGGCATCGACTTTCTGATCTACTGGCGGGTGGTTGATCCGGTGCAGAGCGTAGTGCAGGTGCGGGATTTCGTATCGGCCGCTGTCGGGATTGCCACTACCACCTTGCGGGCGGTCATCGGTGATATCCTGCTGGACGACGTGCTGGCCAAGCGGGAATACATCAACCAGGCCCTGCGGGTGAAGCTGGATGAGGTGACCGAGCGCTGGGGGGTGAAGGTCACCGCGGTGGAGATCCGCGAGATCCAGCCCCCGCGGGACGTGTTGGAAGCGATGACTCGACAGATGTCTGCGGAGCGCAACCGTCGCGCCCTAGTCACCGAGGCGGACGGCAAGCGGGAGGCGGCGGTGAAGGTGGCCGAGGGCGAAAAGCAGGCCGCCATCCTGAAGGCCGAGGGGGAGAAGGAGTCAGCAATCCTCCGGGCGGAAGGCGAGCGTCAGGCCCAGATCCTGCGTGCGGAAGGCTTCGCGATAGCTCTGGAGCGCATCTTTAGCGTCGCCCGCGCTGTTGACGCCAACACTATGACCCTTCAATATTTGGAAGCTCTCAAGGCATTGGGAGCCAGTCCATCGACCAAGTTCATTTTCCCGATGGAATTCACTCGGCTGATCGCCCCGCTTTCAAGTCTGGTAGAAGGCGCGGGGTCTCCAAGCGCTTCCGGGGAAAGCAAGCCTTCCCGCTGAGCATTCTTGAGGTTGGCTCCAAGCAAGTGAGGCGGAGACCATAGGGAGGGGCAAGTAGGCTCTGCCCTATCCGTATGAGTTCTTGAAATCATATGAGGATCAACCTGTGGCAGCGAAGATCCTGGATGGACGAGCTATAGCGGCCCGATGGCGAGATTGGGCCAAGGCTCGAGTGGAAGCTTTCCGAGCTCGAACGGGGCACGTTCCTGGCCTGGCCACAGTGCTTATCGGGGATCATCCTGCTTCACAGAGCTACGTGCAGGCCAAGCAGAACGCCTGCGCCGCGGCAGGCATCCGCACGTTTCATTACCGTCTGCCTGCCGAGGTCGATCAGGAAACGGTGATGAAGTTGCTAGGAACGCTGGCCTGCAACCCGGAAGTTAATGGCATTCTGGTGCAATTGCCGTTGCCGTCGCATCTGGATGAGGAGGAAATCCTGAGCGCGATCCCCCTAGAGAAAGACGTGGACGGGTTTCATCCTATGAACCTCGGCCGTCTGGGGCTGAAGGGGCGGGATCCCTACTTCATCCCCTGCACGCCTCTGGGGATCCTGGCAATGCTTCAGGAAGCTGGGATCCCGATCGCGGGCCGTCGGGCGGTGATCTTAGGACGCAGCCGGATCGTAGGGCTTCCTATGGCGCTCCTGCTCCTTCGGCTGGACGCCACCGTGACGATCTGTCATTCCAGGACCCCAGATCTTGCAACCGTGACGCGTCAGGCGGATCTCCTAATTGCTGCTGTAGGCCGCCCGGGCCTGGTGCGAGGGGAAATGGTGCAGCCCGGCGCGGTCGTCATCGATGTGGGGATCAATCGGGTGGCAGATTCACAGGCCCCGCGAGGCTACCGGCTGGTCGGCGATGTCGCCTTTGAAGAGGTGGCGGCCATCGCTAGTGCGATCACTCCAGTTCCAGGCGGGGTGGGTCCGATGACGGTGGCCATGCTGCTGGTGAACACCTTAAAGGCGGCCCAGCGTCAGCTGGAAGGATTCGCCTCTCCTTGGCTGGAGGACGGTCTCTGAAACCATAGTCGGTGGGAGCAGGCTCGGAGGCGCAGAGGAAATCCATGGAAGTCCATGGAAGAAGGATTCTCTTCGGCGATTGCGATTCCCGCCGCGCGATAGCGGAAGTGATAAGCTGGGTTTTGACAATGGCACCCCGAAATGATAAAATCATCCCCGAGGCGACGTGGGGAGTCCGCAGGCAAGCGGGCTGAGAGGGCGCCTTGCTGGCCACTGGCCGGCCCTGGCGCCGACCCATTGAACCTGATCCGGGTCATACCGGCGGAGGGACTGTCGCGACCGCTCTGGTCTCCTCGCCCGCCCGTCGGCGGGCTTTTTGTTTCCCCCACGCCGCTTCATTCATTCCTCTCCAGGTCCAGGGAGGTTCGCCATGGTGCTCCTCAAAGCGTGGGCTCGTGCCTTTTCACGGATCCAGGCGCCCCCGGAGTGGGGCATCGAGCCAGTGCCGGCGGAAGCGCGACGTCTGGGATTCCTCGATTATGCAGTCCTGTGGGGGGATCTTGGCGTGGGGCTGCTGGTGATGGCCGCCGGGGCGCTGCTGGTGCCCGGCTTGGGGTTTCCTCAAGCCCTGCTGGCCATCGTCATCGGGACGCTGCTGGGCAACCTACTGCTGGCCACCACCGGCTACATCGGCAGCCGAACCGGCGCGCCGACCATGGTGTTGCTTCGCCCTTCTCTCGGACGGTTCGGATCGTTCCTGCCTACCGCTCTGAATGTGCTTCAGCTGATCGGCTGGGGCGCTTTCGAGATCATTGTTATGGCTCAAGCAGCAAATTTTATCAGCGCCCGCTTCTTTGGCTTCTCTAGCTATCCCTTCTGGGCGATCCTTTTCGCCCTGTGGTGCACCTTGATGGCCATCGGAGGGCCGCTGGTGGTGGTGCGCCAGTGGCTGGAGAAGTTCGCCGTCTGGCTGGTGTTGCTGACCACCATCGGGTTGACGATCTATCTGGCAACCAACTATGACCTGGGGGCGGTGTGGCGGCGGCCGGGATCTGGGGAGATGCCCTTCTGGCTGGCGGTCGACTTGGCGGCAGCGATGCCCATCTCGTGGATGCCCCTGGTGGCGGATTACAACCGGTTCGCCCGGCGGGCGGGGCCGGCCTTCTGGGGGACCTACATCGGTTATTTCATCGCGAATGTGTGGTTTTATGGGCTGGGCGCTCTGTTGCTCCTCACCGCCCAGACGGGTCAGCTGGTGGAAGCCATCGGGACTCTGGCGATCGGATGGATTGTGTTGCCCATCATCCTGGTGGACGAGACGGATAACGCCTTCGCCGACATTTACTCGGCAGCGGTCTCTCTGCAGAACATCTGGCCTCGAGTGCGCCAGGCGCTCTTCGCAGGGGCGATCGGAGCAATCTGTCTCCTGTTGGCCCTCACTATCCCCATCGCTCAGTATGAGAATTTTCTATTGCTGATCGGCACTGCTTTTGTTCCCCTGTTCGGTGTGCTGGCAGCAGATTATTTTGTAGTGCGCCGGACTTATTCAGAGGAGGATCTATATCGGCCACCCTCTGTGCGATGGACTGGGCTGATCGCCTGGGCCGCCGGCGTAGCGACCTATCAAGCCCTCACTCGACTGGTTCCCTCAATCGGAGCTACTTTCCCCACCTTCTTAGTGTCTTTCGCCATCTATTGGGCGATCGCCCAGGTCCGGGGTTGATCCCAGGCGTTCGGGCCGTTCAGTGAGACAAACTGCCCAAAACGATGGAATCGCCCTCCTTCCCCATGTCTAAAGACATGGGGAAGGAGGGATGCGATGGAACGGGCGCCAGGTTATAGTCATGGAAGTGTCCTCGAGGAACCGAAGGAGGCATCCGATGATGCGATCTCAAGCGTTCTGGAAGGCCTGCTATGATCTGGTTCAGGTCTGCGAAGCCCATCCCTTCGTGCGCGGGATTGCTTCCGGAGAGCTTCCGCGCGAACGGTTCGCTTTCTACATCGGACAGGATGCGTTCTTCTTAGACGCCTTCGCACGAGCCTATGCGCTGGCTCTTGCGAAAGCGCCGGATCGAGAAAGCATGGGCGCCTTTCGGAAGCTGTTGAACGGGGTCTTCGAGGAACTTGCCTTGCATCAAGGATATGCCGTTCGGTGGGGAGTGGATCTAACGCCGGAGCCAGCGCATGCCACTCGAGCTTATACCGATTTTCTGCTTCGAGTGGCAGCTCTGGAGCCAGTTGGCCATATTGTGGCTGCAATGACGCCTTGTATGCGGCTATACGCCCATTTGGGTCGGGCCCTTTATCCGCATACAAATCCCGAAAGCCCATATCGGGAGTGGGTGGAAACATATGCCAGCGCGGATTTCGAGAGGTTAGCGAGCCAGCTGGAGGAATTGCTAGACCGGCTGCCGGGGGAGGAACAGATCCAGAGAGCGCTCTATCGGACTGCGATGGAACTAGAGGCTTGCTTTTTTGATGCCGCTTGGAAGTATGGAGGATAAGCAAAAGTGAGCCGCGAGGGGTAGCCCGACGGCCGCGTCGAGTGCTTCAAGCAGCTGGGGTGTAAAAGTTATGTTGGTGTCTATATTGAGATCACCACAGCAATCGCAAAGCCGCCATCGTGGGTCATGCTGACCGCCCAGTGTGTCAGACCCAGCGCTCGGGCGCGCTCCGCTGCCCGTCCGTGCAGATGCACGTGGGGCTGTCCCCAGGGATCAGGCAAGATCTCCACCTCATGAAATCCGATGCCATCGCGCGCCATAATCCGCAAGCCGACTCCTAAGGCTTTCGCGGTCGCCTCTTTTGCGGCAAACCGCGCAGAATATTCGAATATCCGTCCTCTGCAGGCTTGGCGTTCTGCCGGGGTGAATACCCGCTGGAGAAACCGTTCTCCGAATCGCGCCACTACTCGTTCCACCCGCTGGATCTCGATGATATCGATCCCGAGGGCCACCATTCTGAGCGCTCCTGATTATGGGGATTTGATCAGGCGATCAAGAACGATCGCCCCGCTTCCGCCACGACCTCCAGTTGTTCCAACATCACTGCGTAGCCCATCCTTTCGATCCCCACCAGCCCGACCTTCGGGATGTGGGCGGCCGAATCCCCGGCATGCAAAATCGGTATCATGTGATCCGCTGTGTCGACGATGACTAGGGCCGGCGATTAGATTTCCCTCAGCTGGCCTATCCCATCATAAAGTATCGCACATCCGACCGTCCCCTCCGGTGGCGGCAGGATCTAAGGCGAGAAGCGTGCCGTCTCTTTCCCTCGCCAGCCGAGCCAGTGGCGCGGTGCCCTGACTCCATTCGGTCATGCGATTCACTGTTCCAGAGAAGTCTGTCCGCAAGCTCATCCGAAGCCGTGCACCGGTGGACACCAGGACCATGGCGGCGACCCGTCTAGGTTAGGTAGTGAAGGGCGGCCCACTGGGCGATGGCACCGTCTACGGAGTGCCCGGCCCACATCGTCCGCGGGCGCTCCACTGCCTCCATCCAGTTTACAATCAAGTCCACATACACGGCGATGGAGGATCCTTCGCACCCACGGGAGCGACCAGTGAAACCACCCCAAGTGGCGATGGGGTCGTTGCCCGATTTGCCCCAGTCATCGAGGATTGGCCATTCCAGGAGATGCTCCGCAAGATGAGTTCCTCTATCCCCGCCGCATGGGCTTCATCGTAGACGTCGGGTTCAATCAAGACGGTATTCTTTAAGTTCTCCCGTTCCTCTGGGCTCAAGTGGACCCCATTCAGTCTGTGGCGCTGGGAGGGAGTGAGGGCAGTCGTGTCGCTTGTTGGCGAAGCGGTCGAAGGGTGCATTCCGGCTGAACAGTGGGCGCTCAAGGACGGCAATCGTCTTCGGAATGTTCTCGGAGATCAATGCTGAGCTACACCGGCCTCGGATTCATAGTAAATCCTCCCTGGTTGTGCGTGAGGTTTTCTGGGAGGACGGCTACTTGGAGCAGCCTGTATGCCCTAAAAACCGATTACTTCTCTTTCAGCGATCTGGAGGATATGGGGAAGACACGGACGGAGGTCGAGCGCATCGGACGATCCGTCGAACCCGGCGTTCGAACTCCCGGCGCGGCAGCAACACCCGACGGCCACAGGTCAGGCAACGGATCCCGATGTCCGCTCCCACCCGCACGACCTGCCATTCCGTCCCCCCGCATGGATGGGGCTTGCGGAGCTGCACCACATCATCCAGATGGATTTCTAACGGCATTGCCCCTTTCCTCCTGGGGCTCCGGGCACCAGAAATCTGGCTCCCGGTAGTGTTTCAGGACGAGCGAATCCGGTCGCCACCCGCAGGATGGTGGGCGTGCGAAGCCGCCTCGTGCGGCTTCGCACGCCGTAAAGTCCCCCAGGTTTCCCGGTTGGGCCCGGGCGTGACGCTGTTCATCCCTCCTGGGGGCGGAGCCGGGCGCTTTCGACACCGGCTCTGCCCTCAGAAGGGGCTATCCCGCCGCGGCTGACCAGTTCCCCACTGCCTAATTCTACAGATCAGGAATCCCTTTCACGGCTGCGAGGACAAGGAAGGACGCCATCCATTCAACCATTCTTCTAACTGCCGCAGCGTCTCCAGGGTATCGCGGAAATGGATCCCATAAAGGCCCAGCCGGCGAGCGGCCTGCACGTTCTCGGGCAGATCGTCCACGAAGGCCGCGGCCTCGGGCGGGATCCCCAGGCGTTCCAGGGCCAGGAGATAGATTCGAGGATCCGGCTTGAGAAGCCCAACCTCGGCGGAGACCACGATCCCATCGAAGAGATCTAGCAAGCCCAGGCGCCTCAAGACCTCGCGCAATCCGGACCAAGCGTTGCTGATCAAGCCCAGGGTCACCCGACCTTTCCATCGCCGCAAAGCTTCGACCAACGGCTCGTTCAGGCGATCCCCGGCGAAGAATCGCTGGCGCACCTGCTGGATCCTCTCGAGCGACGGGATCCCCAATCGCTCCCCGATGGCCTTCCAGAACTCCGGCTCCGGGAGCTCCCCCCGCTGAGCTCGCAGGGAGAGATCGCTGGCGAAGATCAGCGCTTCCAGTTCCCGCACCGTCATTCCCAGCTCTCGGGCCAATCGCTCTCGGGGAACAGGATCCTCGCTGCGAACCAGCACGCCTCCGAAGTCAACAATCACTGCGCGATGCATGAGAAGACAGGCCTCCTTAGCTGCAAGGGGGCTTATGGAGAACGCTGATGCCAGGATACTCCTTCTACCATCCAGATGGCAAACGCGTGCTGTCGATCTCGTGCGGTTCACGAGGACGCTTTCCTTAGCTGAGCTGGGGGTTGGAGGCCGGGCGGACCGTCTTCAGCGGCCCGCCCATCCACACGCTCACGGCCTTGAGGGCCTTGGAGGAACGGAGGTGATGAAGTCCCCCTGATCAGGGCTTGCCGCGCATTCCACTCGAATCGAATAGGAGTCACGCAGTTCGCTTCCTCGGGGGGCTTTGGAGGTGGGGTTAACCCGCCTTGCTGAGCAGGTTCCTGACCGTGCAACCCCTGTGGGATTCACGGCGCAGGCCGGCAGAATCCGAACGCGTCGAAACGATTTCAGAGGAAAAAGGGCTGCTAACGGGGATGCTGGCTTCGCCATCGATCCAGGGCCAGCAACCCGATCGCTCCCAGCAGGAGGAGGAACTCGATGATTCGCAGGGTGGGCAGCGGGAAAGCCGGGGCGGACGGCGGCGGGATCTCTTCGGGCCCAGGCGGCTGCTCCGCCGCTGTTGTCGGAGTGGCGTGGGGAACCGCCAGACCGAACATCGACGCTGGAGGCGGTTCAGGGCTCCGCGTATGATCCTCCATCTCCATAGCGCGCAGCGCCTCTTGCTCGGCCTGGGGGGTCGAAGCAGCCGGGGCGACGGCCGGCGCCATCGCTGGCCCTGGGGCCATCCGTCCTGAGGACAAGGCGAAATCCAGGCCCAGCACCAGGATCAATGCCGCCGCCATCGCCCAGGCGGTCCGCCGGAGCCATCCAACGGGCTGGGGCAC